>NZ_JBJXIA010000025.1:0-42802 GCF_046115955.1 Variovorax sp. GrIS 2.14 | reverse complement strand
GGTCTTCTGCTCATCTTTGCTCCAATCTTCACAGGCGAGATCCTCGCCTTCAGGAGCAGTTTCCACACTTATCGAGCTGTTCAGATTTCCGGGGCTAGTTCTTCGCGCGCTTGTCCCACGCATTGGTGCAACGACTAAGCCTACATTGCCGCGAGGTCTTATCTGACGAACGGCCGAGCAGGTCGCCAGACGTCCTGAGCGGGCCCCAGATAGAGATGAGGAAGAAAAAACGAATAGGCGTAAATCCAGCGTTTTGACCGCGAAGAATCATCCGCTAACAGCATCTTTGGCTTGACCAGCCATCTTAGGGACCCGAGCAGCCTGAACATGAACACTACCTCGCCACAAAATCCCGAAAACTCAAGCAGTGACCCGCTCCCCTGGGGCCATGGCCCCTACAGCACCAAGCGTTTTGGAACAAGCCTAACCAACTGCGACAGCGAACCGGTGCAGTCGCCTGGGTGCATACAATCGCACGGAGCGCTCATCACGTGCAGACTTGCAGATCTGTGCATTCTTCAGGTGAGCGAAAACTCCGCGCAATTTCTCGGCCTGGCCCCTGGAGAACTGCTCAGCCAGCCATTGACAACATTGTTAGCGCCAGGACATCTGCAGACCCTGCAGCGCATGTTGATCGACGAAGGCCTGGAGGCAAACCCCCTGTACGCCTTCTCGGTGGCGGCAAGCAGCAACGCTTCAGCGCTTGATGTTTGTGTACACACCATGGCCGACGTCTTGTATCTGGAGTTTGAAGCCACCGGACGTAGCGAAAGCCCTGCAATCCACCCCCAAGGCGATTTCTTCACCCTGGTCAGGGCAGCGGTTCGCCGTATGCAACGCAGCACCGGCCTGCTGCCTTTTTGCCAGCAGATCGCTACTGAAGTGCGCGCCATAACCGGGCTGGACCGGGTAATGGTGTACCGGTTTCATGCCGACAACCACGGCGAGGTCGTTGCGGAAAGCATGCAAGACGGCCTGGACCCATGGCTTGGCCTGCATTACCCAGAAGCCGACATTCCCCAGCCGGCGCGTGATATCTACAAACGCATCTGGATCAGGCCGGTGCCCCATGCGGCCGGCCCTGTGGTCGAGATGGTGCCGCTTGCCAACCCTGATACCGGCCAGCCGCTGACCATGACACATTGTGCGCTGCGGGGCGCATCGATCATGTACACCGAATACCTCGCCAACTTAGGTGTTGGCGCGTCGCTGACCATGCCGATCTTGATTGAGGGCGTTCTGTGGGGCCTGATTGCCTGCCACCACAAAACGTCGACTGTTTTTCCGCACCAGTTGCGCGCCGCCTGCGAGGTACTGGCCCAGGTTGCCTCCCTGCAACTCAAGTCTACCGACCACATTGAGCAGCTGGCCTATCAGTTGAAGGTTGAGACTGTTCACCAGCAGCTGGTTTCCAAGGCCGCAAAAGAAGGCGATTTGCTGGCCTTGTCCGACCGCCAGCCCTCGCTGCTCGATGCAATGGACGCCGAGGGTGCGGCGCTGTACCACATGGACCGCTGGTGGCTCGCTGGCAAGACGCCCGACGAAGCGCAGCTCAGTGCGCTGGCAGAGTGGGTAAACCTCAGACCCGAGATGGGCTCGCACACACGCCCGGTGTTTGAAACCGACCGCCTGCCTTCGCTGTACCCGGACGGCGCGGCCATTGCGCCGGTTGCCAGCGGCTTGATCGCCGTGCAGGTTTCCCGAGTCCGTCAGGACCTCATCATGTGGTTCAGGCCAGAGATCAGGCAAACCGTCAAATGGGCTGGCAACCCTAACGACAAGCCACTAGTACCAGGCCCGCACGGAATGCGTCTGACGCCGCGCCGCTCGTTCGAACTGTTCATAGAGTCCATACACGAGCGGTCGCTGCCCTGGAGCAGCATGGAAGTTGATTCGGCCCTGCGCTTGCGCCTGCTGGTGATGGACCTTGCGGTGTCAGCCAATCTGGGCTTGGAAGCTCTCAACATTGACCTCACCAGCAGCAACGAGGAGCTAGACTCGTTTGCCTACGTGGCATCGCATGATCTGAAGGAGCCCCTAAGAGGCATCCACCGCTATGCGCACCAGATGCTAGAGAGCACGCAGCCCATCTCCAGTGACAACCGCAATCGCATGGACGCCCTGATGCGCCTGGTGCTTCGCATGGACAGCCTGCTCGACTCGCTGATGCATTTTTCCCGCGTGGGCAGAACCAACCTGGAGTTTGAGCAGGTGGATCTCAACAAGGTCGTGGCCGACGCCCTTGAAATGGTGGGCGTGCGCGCCAACGACCACCTCTGCACCGTCGGTTTTACGCGGCCACTGCCCACTGCACTGTGCGACATGGTGCGGGTGCGCGAGATATTCACCAACCTGATCAGCAACGCCCTCAAATACAACCGTAACGCCAAGCCGCATATTGAAATCGGCTTCATACGCCCGGATGAGTCGGGTCGACTGGCCAAAATGCCGCCAGAAGCGCACGCAGAGACGGTTTACTTCTTGCGAGACGACGGTATCGGCATCGAAGAACGCCATTTCGAGCAGATTTTTCGTATGTTTAAGCGGCTTCACGGACAGCAAGACTTTGGCGGCGGCGTGGGCGCAGGCCTGACAGTGGTGAAAAAAGTGGTCAAGCGGCACGGAGGCACGGTATGGCTGGAATCCACACTCGGGGAAGGCAGCACTTTTTACTTCACGCTTCCGTGCGCCACACCCAGTAACCGGGCCGACCCACTTCGATCAACCGGCAATGATCTCCCTGCGGCAGTTTGGCCCAACCTATCATGAGCCGCACCCAGCCTGTGATCGTGATGGAAGACAACGACGGGGACTTCGAAACAGCGGTTGAGGCGATCGAGCGAGCAGGCGTTTACAACCAGATCCTCCGCGCTGTTTCGGGCAGCGACTGCCTGCGCCTGCTGCGCGAAATATGCGCTAGCCACGGTGCATTGCCAGCGTTCGTACTGATGGACCTGAACACACCCAGCACCGATGGCCGCGACGCCCTGAGCGAGATGCATATGGACGACGAGCTTCATGCCGTTCCAGTCGTTGTGCTGAGCACATCATCCAATCCAAAGGACGTCGATTATTGCTATCGCAAGGGGGCACGCGCGTATCACATCAAGCCGGTCAACCACGCTGCGCACCGAGCCATGTTGCAGACGATTTTTAGTTACTGGATGACCAGTACCGTACTGCCTAGCGAGAGAAACCTGAGAACGCCATGAGCAACGTTCGTCGAATGCTACTTGTTGACGACAGTCCAGATGATTTGGCACATTTACGGCAGATGCTGTTGTGCGGGTCTGCCCGCCACTATGAATTCACCGAAGTCGGGATGGGCGACGCAGCTCTTCGGCAGGTAGCGCAGCAGCAAGAAAAGTTGTCCTGTGCCACTTGCGAGTGCAGCGGCCACGCCGGGTCCGCAAGGTCGGCGCATGTTTGTGCGGCGCCCTACGCCCGCCCGTTTGACTGCATCCTTCTCGACTTCAACCTGCCGGACATGAACGCGCTGGAAGTGCTGGCCATTTTGTGTGGCGGGACGGATTTGCCGCCCTGCCCGGTAATTGTCATCACTGGCTGGAACGGAATCGAGAGCTTTGACGGATACAAGCTCATTCAGGCTGGCGCGCAAGACTTCATTAGCAAAAGCTGGACCACATCAGAAAGCCTGACCAGGGCTGTTGAAAACTCGATGGCACGTTTCGAGCTTCAAACCCAGCGCCAGGCAACAGAGGCAAAACTGGGTGACTCGGAAGAACGCTACCGAACTCTGTTTAACTCCATGTCGGACTGCCTGTGCTTGCTCGAAAACGTTCAAGTCGCGGCTGGCGAACCGCTAGATTTTCGCTACATCGCGCTCAATCCCGCCTTCTCCGCCCAGTCTTTGATGCTCGGCGTGCTGGGGCAAACCATTAGCCAAACCAAGCCTGACGAGCCCGCCGAGTGGCTCGCCTACTATGAGCAGGTACGCACCACCGGCACACCCTTCAGGCAGGAGCGCTACCTGAGCGCTCAAGACCGGGTGCTGGATGTTCATGTTTTTTGCATGGGCGTAGCAAACAGCCGGAAAATTGCGGTCTCGTTCAGGGACATTACCGAGCGCAAGCACGCCGAGCGCCAGCTGGCAGAGCAAACCCAGGCCCTTGCCGAGCTGGACCGCCGCAAGGACGAGTTTCTCGCGATGCTGAGCCACGAGCTGCGTAACCCTCTGGCATCGCTGTGCAACGCGGTGCAGCTGTTGCGGCGCAGGAGTGACCAAGACCCGGTGCAGCAGCAGGCGCACGCCATCATTGAGCGTCAGGCAGGCCAGCTCAACCACTTGATTGACGAGCTGCTGGAGATCTCTCGCTTCACGACCGGCCGCGTCCACCTTAGGCGGGAGCAGGTGGCGCTGGGCAGCATCGTTGCCCGTGCACTGCAAACGACGCAGCCGCTGATTTCCCATTGTAGGCACGCGCTGGCAGTCACCGTACCCAGCCAGCCGATCTGGCTGTATGCCGATGCCGTGCGTCTGGAGCAAGTTGTGGTCAACCTCCTCACGAATGCCGCCAAGTACACAGACCAGGGCGGCCAAATTAGCCTTGATGTGCAGCAAGTAGGTGACTTTGCTGTCCTCCGCATCGCCGACAACGGGATTGGCATTGCTCCCGAGCTGCTGCCCCGCATTTTTGAACTCTTTATACAGGCCGAACGCTCGCTGGACCGTTCACAGGGCGGCCTGGGCATTGGCCTGTGCCTGGTGCAGCGGCTGGTCGATCTGCACGGCGGCAGCGTCAGCGCCCGCAGCACCGTTGGGCAGGGCAGCGAGTTTGTGGTGCGCCTGCCGGCCATGCAGACGGCGTCCCCGCCAAAGTCCACGATGGCGGACACGACGCCGTCCACAGCTGACCCGGCAGCGCACAGCTCCAAAGCCCTACGCATATTGGTGGTCGATGACAACATCGATGGCGCCCAAAGCATGATGGCTCTTCTGCAAATGTCTGATCACGAGGTTGAACTGGCCTTCGACGGGCCGTCCGCGCTGGTAGCGGCCCGCGCCTGGCGACCCGACGTGGTGATACTCGACATTGGCTTGCCCGGACTCAACGGCTATGAAGTCGCCAAGCGCCTGCGTAAGGACGCCGAATTCGGCCAGGCCATACTGATCGCGGTGACCGGCTACGGACACGAAAGCGACCGGCAGAACTCCCGCGACGCCGGGTTCGACCACCACCTGACCAAGCCCACCGACTATGCAGAGCTTGAAAAATTGATCAAATTGGCCGCTAGTCGAGAGCGAGGTTAAGCCTCCGGTGCTGCACGATTGAATCGGCCCTAACGCGGGGAAATATGGCTATCAGCGGCAGTCTGGATGCCACGCCCAAGGCTACGGGTACGGGCAATGCCGATGCCGATGCCGATGCCGATGCCGATGCCGTCAATAATGCTGGTAGCACTGTCGGCGCCGGTTGAACTTTGACCCACCGGGGGTGCGGCGGATTTCTTGGACTACCTTTGGAGGTAGTTCATGTATTCATACGAAGATCGCGTACGGGTCGTCGAGCTCTACGTCAAGCTGGGCAAGCGCACCGGCGCGACGATCCACCAGTTGGGCTACCCGACGAAGAACTCATTGAAAAGCTGGTATGAGGAGTACGAGGGGCGTCTCGGCCTGTCGTCTGGCTACGTGCGCTCAAACCCGAAGTATTCCAAAAATCAGAAGCAGAAGGCTGTCGAGCACTACGCCGAGCACGGGCGCTGCATCGCTTCCACAATCAAGGCGTTGGGCTATCCGGGCCGAGATTCGCTGCGTGCCTGGATTGGTGAGTTCCAACCCGACTCCCGGCAGCACGTTGTCGGCAGAGCCGTCAGTGCGCCTCGGCTACGACCCATCGCAAAGGCAGACCTGAATGGCGCAGATCGAAGAACTCGAAATGGGCGCGCACCGCGCGCAACTCACCGCCAACCTGCAAGGCCTGGTCGAGAAGTACCGGTCGATCTTTGAACGGGACGTACCCGAGGTCGATGAAACCCTGTCGAGGCAACTGATTCCCAGGGCACTGCGTCAGGCGCTTGATGACATCGATGCCGGTTCGGAGTAAGCGTCCAGTTAACCCACCTTGAGTTCGGTCGTTGAGACATAGACCGTGGTGTCCATCTAAAGTTGGCTGGACATCATCAATGGACGTCAATCCGAAGCAACGGCGCCGTCACAGCGCAGAGTTCAAGGCGCAGGTCCTTGCTGCCTGCAGAGAGCCAAGGGCATCAGTTGCGGCAGTTGCACTGTCCTACAAGTTGAACGACAACCTGGTGCACCAATGGCGTCGCGGACGCGGGGCGAGTCCGGTCTCAACGTTAACGTCAACGTCAACGTCAACGTCAACGACGGTTGCCGAGTCGGCGCCCCAGTTCATCGCACTGTCCTTGCCCCCGCCGGCACTGCCACCTTCAGCACCGCCCTCGGCGCCGGCGCCAGCAGTTGCTTGTGTCGCTGTCGCTGCCGAGGCCATCCACCTCGAGTTCAAACGCGGCGTGCTCGGTGTGAGCGTGACCTGGCCGGTCTCGGCAGCAGCGGACTGCGCAGCGTGGCTGCGCGAGGTGTTGCGATGATCCGCATCGATGCGCTGTGGCTGTGCACGAAGCCCGTGGACATGCGCGCTGGCGCCGAGCGCCTGCTCGCGCATGTGGTCCATGCTCTGGGCAGCGCGAACGCGCATCACGGCTACCTGTTTGCCAATGCACGGGCCACACGCATCAAGATGATCGTGCACGACGGCTTCGGGGTCTGGTGCGCTGCAAGACGGTTGAACGTCGGTCACTTCGTGTGGCTACGCGAGATTGATGTGGTCAGGCCGATCGCACTGACGCAAGCGCAGTTCGATGCGCTCGTGGTCGGGCTGCCCTGGCAGCGCCTGCCCGAGATGAGCACGATCACCCGGCTCTGACGCTGAGCCCGCGGCGGGTGCTTTGACAGCGCATCCCCCAGTGGCGATAGGCCGCTGGAATCGGCATGATTGATACATGCAAGCGTTGCACGATCTGAAGGACGAAGACCTGCAAGGTCTGGCGCCCGAGGCCATCGCCGCACTCGCGCAGCAGATGCTTCAACGCCTGCGCCAGCAGGACAACGAGATCAGGTTCAAGGACGCCAAGATCGAGAAGATCACGTTCCAGCTCGCACGGCTGAAGGCATGGAAGTTCGGCGCCAAGACCGAGGCGATGAGCGCCGAGCAGCGCCGTCGCTTCGAGGAGACGCTGGCCGAGGATGAAGCCAGTTTGCAGGCGCAACTGGAGCAAGCCAGGGGCGAAGCACCGACGCCGTCCAAGGACGACGCGAACACCAAGCGCAAGCCACGTCGTCGACTACTGCCTGATCATCTTCGCCGGGTTGAACACCATCATGAACCGAAGAACACGAGCTGCCCGAGCCCGATGTGCGGCAAGCCGATGGTGCGTGTGGGCGAGGACATCAGCGAGAAGCTGGACATCGTGCCGGCAGAGTTCTTCGTGCACCGCCACATCTACGGCAAGTGGGCATGCCGCTGCTGCGAGTGCCTGGTGCAAGAGGCCGTTGCGCCGCAGATCATCGACGGCGGCATGCCGGCGGCCGGCTTGATCGCGCACACGATGGTCAGCCACTTCGTGGACCATCTGCCGTACTACCGGATGGAGTCCATCAACGCACGCTCGAACGTGCACACGCCGCGCTCCACGCTGGCGAGTTGGTCCGGGCAAGGCGGCGCAGCCCTCATACCGCTGTACGACGCGCACAAACGCTTCGTGCTGTCGGCGCAGGTGCTGCATGCCGACGAGACGCCGGTGGCCATGCTCGATCCGGGGCGGGGCAAGACCAAACGGGCCTATATCTGGGCCTACGCACGCGGCGCCTTCGATCCGGTGCGCGGTGTGATCTATGACTTCTGCGTCGGGCGGGGTGCGCAGTACCCCGTGGCCTTCCTCGGCCCGAATGATGACGGGCACGGCGCAACGGCGTGGCGCCGCACATTGGTGCGCGATGAATACGCCGTCTATGACAAGGTGATGGCCGCCCAGTCCGGACGCATTCCTGCCGGATGTCTTGCGCACGCCAGACGCAAGTTCGACGAGCTGCTGCGCGACGGGGGCAGGAACGCGGTCGCCGATGAGGCGTTGCGACGCATCGCGCAGATCTACCGGCTCGAGCGTGAGCTGGCCGCCTTGACGACCGAAGAGCGACTGGCCAGAAGGCAAACGGACGCCCGGCCGCTGTGGGAAAAGCTGCATGCCTGGCTGCGTCTTGAGCGAAGCCGTGTGCCTGACGGCAGTTCGACGGCCAAGGCGCTGAACTACAGCCTGAACGCCTGGACAGCGCTCACGCAGAACCTGCTGGATGGCGACGTCAACGTGGACAACAACCATTGCGAGAACTAGATCCGTCCGTGGGCTCTCGGAAGGCGAGCCTGGTTGTTCGCCGGCAGCGAACTGGCGGGTCAACGGGCTGCGGTCGTGGTGAGCCTGGTGCAGTCGGCCAAGTTGCATGGCCACGATCCGTGGGCCTACCTGAAGGACGTGCTCACGCGACTGCCGACACATCTGAACAGCCGCACAGACGAGTTGCTTCCGCACCTCTGGCAGCCCGCAAACTGATCAACACATCGCTTAACGGGCTTCGCTAATTGCCGTCAAGGTGGGACGGCTGGCCGCTTACGGTTCGGATGCCGGCGTGCAGGGATGAGCGCGCATTCGCTGATCGCGACGGCGCGGGCCATGGTCGCTGGAGACAAGGGCCTGTTGGCGATGGACGAGAGCAACGGCACCTGCAACCAACGCTTCGCAAACGTTGGCATTCCACAAACGGTCGAGATGCGACGCGTCTACCGCGAGTTGCTGCTGACCGCGCCGGGACTGGGCGCCTGCATCAGCGGCGTGATCCTGTACGACGAGACCATCCGGCAGCGGGCGGCCGATGGCACGCCGCTCGTTCAGGTCGCACTGGACGCCGAGCTGCTTGTCGGCATCAAGGTAGACACCGGCGCCAAGGCGTTCGCTGCGCATCCGGGGGAGAAGGTGACCGAGGGGCTGGACGGTTTGCGCGAGCGCCTCCAGGCCTACTTCACGATGGGTGCCCGATTTGCGAAGTGGCGGGCCGTGATCGCCGTCAACAACACGCACCTGCCCACCGCGGCCTGCATCGAAAGCAACGCCCATGCATTGGCCCGTTACGCAGCCTTGTGCCAGCAGGCGGGCCTCGTGCCGATCATCGAGCCCGAAGTCCTGATGTCGGGAACCCACACATCGGATCGTTGCCAGGACGTCACCGAGGCCGTCCTGCGCAGCGTCTTCAGACAACTCACGCTGCAAGGCGCTGTGCTGGAAGCAATGATCCTGAAGCCCAACATGGTGATCGCCGGTCTGGCCTGCACAACGCAGAACACGGCGGCCGAGGTGGTCGATTCGACGGTGCAGTGTCTGCTGCGCACGGTTCGGGCGGCCAGTCTGGTGCATTGGCCAGCAGCAGGCTAAACGCCATGCACGACGGCCATGGCAGACCAGTGCCGGGCACTTCATCCAGCGCTGCGTTCATCGATCGGGCCCTCCCCTGGCGGCTGTCGTTCTCATTCGCGCGGGCGATCCAGCACTCCGCCCTGGAGATCTGGGCCGGTAAGGAGGCGAACCGGGTCGCAGCGCAACTCGCGCTGGTGCATCGCGCCCAGTGCAACTGCGCAGCCTTGAAGGGCGAGTACAGCGCAGCGATGGAAGGTTCATGACCGCGCCGCTTCAGATCTACTTCATTCGCCATGGCGAAACCGCGTGGTCGCCTTCGGGCCAACACACCGGGCGTACCGAATCGCCGCTGACATCGCATGGCCAGGAATTGGCGCGGCACTCGGCAACGACGCTGAAGGGCATCGTCTTTTCGCTGGTGTTGACCAGCCCACGGCTTCGCGCCGGGGCCACCTGCGAACTGGCAGGTTTGGGTGGGAGTGCGCAGACGGAGCCGAACCTGGCCGAATGGGACTACGGCGACTACGAAGGGCTGCGCACCGCCGAGATTCGCCAGTTGCATCCGGACGGGATGTCTGGGAAGCCGGGTGCCCGGGCGGAGAGAGTCCTTCCGACGCCAGTGGCCGCGCAGACCAACTCATCACCCGGCTGCGCGACCTCACCGGCAAGGTCGCGCTCTTCTCACACGGCCAGTTCGGACGCGCGCTTGCCGCCCGATGGGTCGGCCTGCCGGTGACCGAGGAACAGCTTTTCGCGATTGATCCGGCGTCGATCGGCATCTTTGGCTTCGAGACCGACCACCCCGAACGACGCGTCATCTCCCTGTGGAACCCCAGGGCCGACGGCCGACTGACGCCACCCTAAATGCCCGTCGGATAGGTCTGAGGCGCCTCGCGGTTGCTCCACGCCACGCCCGCTTCCAGCGGCTCCAGGCTGCTCGTTTCGTCGATGTGCACGATTGCATCGAACTGCTGATCCAGGAGCGTGTGGAAGTAATGGCTCTGACGCTCAGTCTCCGGGCGGTAGATCACGCCGATGGCGCGTTGAAGTCGCCGCGACGCCACCAATGAGCGCAGCGCTTCGTCACCGCGCAGGGGCAACAGAAACTCTGGCACGCCGGTGCGGTGAAACACGTCTTCCCAGCTGTGGGCCAAGCCAGCGCGCACGCGCTTGCGCTGCGCGGGCTCGTCCCAGTTGGATGCAGCGGTGACCCAACCGTGGTGAGTGCTGAAGCCCACCAGGACCGCGTCACTCGCGTAGCGGTCGCGTACCAGTTGCCCGACATTAAATTCGCCGCGTTCGGCCATCTCCGTGGCGGAGGCATCGCCAAGATGAGAGTTGTGCGCCCAAAGCGCGATTCGCGGCGGTGTGCCGGTTGCGGCCAAGTGGGCTTCCAGCGCGACCAAGGTCTCGACCATGTGGCTGTCTCGCAGGTTCCAGGAGGACACACGGGCCTTGAACATGGTTCGGTAGTACTCTTCCGCGTTGCGAACAAGGCGCGCGTTCTGCTGCGCATGGAAGGCTTCATCCCGGTCCGGACCCGGCGGCAACGGCGCCGCGATAGCTCGAAGGGCCATATCGCGCAGGACTTGCACGACCTCGTCCTCACAACTTTCCTGGAGGCCGAAGCTAGCGGCGTATCCGTAGGCCTGAGCGTCTTCTGCGGCATGGTCGAAGCAGCCGTAGCGAGCCTTGGCACGTTGCGCCGCTTCAGGGTCGACTTTGGCGAGGTAGGTGAGCACCACCTGCATGGAGTTGAACAGACTGTAGAGGTCGAGCCCGTAGAAGCCAACCTGGTTGCCGGGGCTGAGGGTGGCGTTGTGGTCGCGCAGCCATTCGACAAACTCCCGCACGACCGTGTTGCGCCACATCCAGGCTGGAAAGCGCCGGAAGCCTGACAGGGCTGTGGCGGCGTCAAAATCGTCCGACAGACCGCGCACGTAGCGATTGACTCGCCACGCGTCGGGCCAGTCGGCCTCCACGGCGACAGCGGTGAAGCGCTTCTCAACGATCAGCCGCTTGGTGATCTCTGCTCGTTCGCGGTAGAACTCATGGGTGCCGTGGGACGCTTCGCCCAGCAGGGCAAAGCGTGCGCCGCCGATCAACGCCAACAGGCGGTCGTACCGACGAGCATCCACGCTCAACGGTTGCATGTGCGCGCGCAGGCCTTCCAGCAAACCGGCGTCTCCGAGGTGGTTCTTGGTATCCTGCAGATTCATGGCGCAGACTTCTCGCCGATGCACGAGTGCATGGCGTGCCAAGAGATGGCAAAGGCCTTGACTCCGTCGCGCTGTGGTTGCTGCGCAAGTGCATCGTCGTCCACACCCTCGCGCCTCAACTCCTGGAGCACCGCTTCGGCATAGCCCCCATCAGCGAGCATGGCCGCGCCGACTGCACCATGGTCCGCAAAGGCCAGCAGTGTCTTTTCCGAAAGCGCGTTGATGCTGTCGGGTGAGATCAACGCTTCGACATAGAGCGTATCGGACGCCGCCGGGTCCTGGGTGCAGGTGCCGGTCCAGAGCAGGCGCTGCGGCCTGGCGCCTGCCTCGGCGAGTCGCTGCCAGCGGTCGGATGCAAGCAACTCGCAGTGCGCGCGATACGTCAACATCGCCACGGCGATGCCCAGACGGTTGTGAAAAGGCGGTGAAATCTCCTCCCTCACGGACACGTCCCATGGGCTGACGTTCATCGATGCGACCGACGTGACCTTGAGATGCAGGCCCGCAGCCAGGCGCCGTTCGATGCCGCGCATGTAGGCGCCTGCCGCGGCCAGGTAATGCTCACAAGAGAAAAGCAAGCTGACGTTGACCGGCACGCCATCGAAGATGAGTTCCTCTACCGCGCGGAGGCCCTCGGGCGTGCCCGGTATCTGGATGAACAGGTTCGGCAATGCGGCCCGTTCATGAAGTTTCGATGCGGCTCGAATGGTGTGCGCGGTGTTGTCTGCCAGCAGGGGCGACACACTCAGCGACACCCAGCCATCGACGCCTTCGCTCGCATCGAAGGCCGGTCGCAGCAGGCCAGCTGCTTGCGTGAGGTCTTCCAGCGCCAGCTCGAAGAACAACTCTTCGCCCGCCAGGCCGGCGGCATGCAGCACGCGAATGCTGTCGTCGTAGGCATGTGTGCCCGAACCCTGCTCGAAGATCGACTGGCTGCAGGTCAGCCCCGTGACGGAGAACTCGGCGACGTAGCGCTCCAGGGAACCGCTCTGCAACAGGGGTCGGCTGATGCTGTCCAACCAGAGTCGCTGCCCCAGGCTTTGCAGTTGACGAATGTGTTCGTTCATGGCTTTCGTCGATACCTCATGCTGCGCGAGGCGCTGTCTTTTCGCCGAGATGGCGCGGTCTGCACGTCGAGCTTCCGGCAGCCGTCGGGCGTTCGTCTGTGCGCTGCCGCACTTCACGTCCCGGGCAGATCAAGCGACCGCACCGAACAGCGCACCGGCGCCAGCCGTGACGGCCATCGCGACAGCGCCCCAGAACGCGACACGCCACGTTCCGTTCCAGACCGGAGCCCCACCGACCTGCGCCGAGACGGCACCCAGCCCGGCCAGGAAGCCAAGCGATGCGAGGGACATCCAGAGGATCAGGTGTGCCGGCGAGGCCGTGACCACCACGGCTATCGGCAACAGCGCGCCGACCGAGAAGCTGGCCGCCGAAGCCAATGCGGCCTGTGTCGGACGCGCAGCGGTCGTGGCGGAGAACCCCAGCTCGTCGCGGGCATGCGCACCCAGTGCGTCATGGGCCATCAGCTCGCCAGCCACCTCGTCGGCCAGTGGCCGGTCGAGGCCCCGGCCAACGTAGATTCCTGCAAGCTCCCGTTGTTCGCCCACTGGGTCCTTCTTCAGTTCTGCCCTTTCCCGGTTCAGGTCGGCGTTCTCTGTGTCCTCCTGCGAGTGGACGGAGACGAACTCACCCGCGGCCATCGACATGGCGCCGGCGATCAGCCCCGAGACACTGGTCAGCAGAATGGTCCGATGCTCGGCACCTGCAGCGGCCACGCCAAGTACCAAGCAGGCGGTCGACACGATGCCGTCGTTGGCCCCGAGCACGGCGGCCCGCAACCAGCCGATGCGATCACTGTGGTGATGCTCTGCGTGACGACCCCACTTCGCGATGGACCCCCTCGGTCGGGGTGCGGTGTGGTGGGTTGACGGGGTCTCGCGTGGCATGGCGGTTGTCCTATGCGGTGAGGGGGTCGGTCGAGACCTGCGACTCGAGCATGACCGTGCCCATGCGCACCACGTAGGCGCAATCGCCGCGGGGCTGGAGTACCAAGCCGCTTCGTGTGCGGTCGTCAGGCCGCCAGCGCTTCCTTGGTCAAACTCCAGGCCTGCGACAGCTTGGCGCCGCGCACGTGGTGCGCGCTCTTGACCCGCTTCACGCGGTCTTCAATCTTGGTCTTGACGTCGCCCTTGGCCTGGGCCAACTGAGCCTTCAGCGATTCGGCCTTGGCATCGGCCTCCTGCTTCAGCGTCTCGACCCGTTGCTTGGCTCGTTGGACGGCAGCGTCGAGACCGGCCTTCGCTGTCGTGAGCTTGGACTCCAATTTCGTCTGGGCCGCGCCGCTAGCATGCGACGCTTCGGCTTCCAGATCCTTGATCTCCGACTTGAGCGCCGCGATGTCGTGGTCGTACTGCGCTTCGGCCACTTCGGTGCGGGTGTGCCGGAAGATCTGGCCGCCAGCTGCCTCCAGGGCCGCATCGACCGGCATGACCCATTCCTCTTCGACTTCGGCCAAGAGCGCCACCTTGCCAGGCTTCAGCAACCTCTCCGTCTCCTCGACAAAGTCGAGGCCGACACCGGCCACCCAGAGGTCACGCACCGCGCCGGCGACGGCCCCGGTCATCGCACCGACGGCCATGAGAACCGGCCCACCGAGCAGGCCGATCAAGCCCCCGACCGCCAGACCGACGCCGGTGCCGACCGGCCCCGAGTCCATGGACTTCTTCACGGTCACCTTGCCGTTGGCGTCCTTCACCAGCACGCCCGTGGCGTACAGCGTGATGTCACCGTCGGCGTGCAACTTGTGCAGGGCCTGAAGCCCAGCGTCCGCCGCGGCTTCGTTGTCGAAGATCGATACCAACATCTTGTTCATGTCAACTCCAGTTCTGGTTCATTCACGCCGATCGCCGCACGAGCGCTTGATGTCAGCCGGTGGCCGTTTCGATCGACTTGCGAAGCCGAGCCATGGCGGCACTCGCGTCCGCCTCGAATTCCTTCCAGCGCGCCGCAGTCGCCTGCTTCATTTCGGTCAACTTGGCCTCGGCGCTCTTGACGTCGCCCTTGAGTGTGGTGATCTGCCCGTCGATTCGGGACTTGGCATCGGCGCTGGCCGCGCCGGCCTTCTTCTCCAGGTCGACGACCTTGGCCTTGCCTTTGGCGATGTCCTTGTCGGCCGCGGCGACGAACTGGTCGCGCGTCGCGTAGTCTTTGATGTACGAGAACTCCGGCATCGCCTTGATCGTGTCGGGGGTCGCGCCAGCCATCACCAACTTTCCCGCCTTGTCCTGAATCTGCGTGACCGGGATCGCCACGTCATGCCGACCGATACCCACGAAGCCGCCGGCACCGACGATGACGAAGGACACGTTCTTGTCCGGCGAGATGATCAGGTCCTCGACCTTGCCGACCTTGAGGCCGGCGTCGTTGTAGATGGTCTTGCCCATCAGCGTCTTCTTGACGCTCCATCCTTGGGCGAGTTGGATCGACTCGGTGACGGTGGCTTCCACCGTGGTGGTCGCGCCGGCGACCTGAGACCAGGCAGGCGCGGCAACGCACAGCGTGCCGAGGAAAGTCAGTGCCACGGTGAGGGCGGATGGGTGCATTCTCATGATTCAGTTCCTTGTTTGTTCGTACCAATGGGCGATCGGCGGAGTGGACCGTCTCAGGTGGGTTGTAGGAGCTTGCAGCCAGTCCGTCTGTTCGACACCGCACGCGGCCGAATGCCTTCCGCACGGCGAAACCAAGCGAAAAGTCATGCAAGTTGTTCAGACTTGCGCGGACCCACCGTCTGCGACAGCAGCAGTTGATGATCGGCATCCAGTCCCATCGCCCGCGACAGCGCATCGCGATCGAACCAGGCACGGATCACGGTCGCCAGGCCTTCGGACGCACAGTAGAGGTAGACGTTCTGCGCCATCGCGCCGGCCGTCGCGAAGGCATAGGCCTCGCGCTGCGCAGCAGGCACGTGTTTCATGCGCGTGTGATCCGCGACGAAGACGAGGTCGAGCGGCGCGGCGTCCACGAAGTCCTGGTTGCCGGTGACACGCCGGACATCACTCGCAACCATCTTCAACAACGCGTGAGGCACAGGCTCATAGAGAAAGATGCCTTGTGGCATGGCCACGTAGATCAGAACCTCCTGCGCGTTCATCGCACTCGGCGTTGTTCTGCCACCGAGCTCATGTCGGTTGATGCCGCCTGCGGCCCACAACAGATCCGACAGCGCCTGCTCGGGCAGTGGCCCGGGCGCAAAGTCACGTTGCGACTGCCGACTCGACAGCGCCGACATCAGAGGCATGCCGCCGCTGAGCGAAGGAGACGGCAGGGATCGTAGCGTGGCGGCATCGCCGACAGGAGGCAACGGCTTCAGCTGACCCATGAGCCCGAGCGCGAGTTTGGTCAGGGTGTTCATGACACCGGGGCTTCGAGCCTGTCCATGTCGTGGACCTCTCGTTCGTACGCCGTGGGGCCCTTGAGGACAATCGTCTTCCTCCCTCCGTCGTAGTCGGCAACGACGAACTCACGATCGGGGAGGTGACCATGGATCGACGGGAACAACGCGAACACCTGGTCGCCCGCATCGAGCGCATCGACCGCCTCGCCAACGGGCGCGACGAGCTCCGGGCTTGCCCACACGTGTCGGCGCCGGTTGAACTTTGACCCACCCTGCCGGTTGAACTTTGACCCGGGGATGGAAGCCGGCATCGTGGATGCCGGCTGTGCATAACTCTACCGTCTTCGTCCTTTCTCGGTTTCCTTGCTAATGACTGATTGCTCGCACGAAGAAGGCGCGAAGGGCGAAGCCCGCAGCGCCTTGTCCCTGCCTGCGATGTTGCTCAACCGGCGTTTCCAACCGCCCCCTTTCGCTCCTGCTCACGAGCTTTGATGCGCTTCTTCGAGTTGGCAGTGGCGTGCGTGATCCGGTAACTGTCGTTGCCCGTCTCGACGATGTGGCAGTGGTGAGTGAGCCGGTCCAGCAGTGCAGTGGTCATCTTCGGATCTACGAACACACTGCTCCATTCAGCGAAGTCCAGGTTGGTCGTCACCACCACGCTGGTGTGCTCGTACAGCTTAGAGAGCAGGTGGAACAGCAGCGCCCCACCGGCCTGGCTGAAGGGCAGGTAGCCCATCTCATCGAGCACCACCGCATCCAGTCGCAGCATGCTCGCGGCAATGCGACCCGCCTTGCCCTGAGCCTTCTCCTGCTCCAGCGTATTGACCAGGTCGACCGTAGAGTAGAAGCGCACGCGTTTGCCATGCTGCGTGATGCCCGCCACGCCGATGGCCGTCGCCAGATGGCTCTTGCCGGTGCCGGGGCCACCCACCAACACGACGTTGTGCGCCTCATCGGTGAAGGCCATCTCGGCTAACTGCAGCACGAGCTTGCGGTCAACCGGCGAGACCTCGAAGTCGAACCCTGCAAGGTCCCGGTGCACAGGGAACTTCGCCGCGTTCATCTGGTGAGTGACCGAGCGCGTGGCGCGCTCGGTGGTCTCGGCACGCAGCATCTGCTCGACCAGCCAGCCGGATCGCTCCAGCTCGGCGGCGTTCTGCTCCATCAGGTCGGCCCAGGTCCCGGCCATACCGTGCAGGCGCAGCGCCTTGAGTTCAGCGATGACGTCACGCATGACCGGCCTCCCTCAAGCTGCCCAGGTCTCGCAGCCGGTCGTAGCGCGCTGTGTCAGCGATCGGTGGCGTCAGCACCTGCAACGGTGTCTCCACGTTGTCCGGGCGCGGCGCCGCGTTCAGACGCGCGAGCACGTTGATGACGTGTTCGACGCTCACGCGCCCGGAAGGCGGTGCGCCGTCCAGCGCCAGCTCTACGGCCACCAGCACCGCTTCCAGTCCGGCCGTCGGCACGAGCGCCAGCACCCGCGCCATTAGCCGGTCGCCTCCGCTCTCGCGCAACAGTGCACGGCGCAGCCGCTGCAATGATTCGGGCAGATCGGCGAACGGCGCACCGTTACGCAGTGCGCCGGGTTTCCTCTGCACCAGCGGCACATAGTGCTGCCAGTCGTAGCGCGTCTTGCTCTTGTCCGTCAGCCGCTCGTGCTCGGCCACGACGCCATCACCGGCCACTACCGTCACGCGCGTCGGGTACAGGTGCGTGCTGACCATCTGCCCAGCCAGCTCGCAGGGCACCGAGTAGCGGTTGCGCGCCACCGACACCAGGCAGGTGCTGCTCACCCGGGCCACCTCCTCGACGTAGCCATCGAACGCTGCGGGCATCGGCATCAACTGCTCCCGCTCGTGCTCGAGCATCTCGGCCACGCTGAACTGCCTGTGCTCGGGATGCCGGACCTCTTCCCATAGCGCCCGGCAGCGCTCGCCCAGCCAGGCATTGAGTTCGTCGAAGCTCGCGAAGCGCCGCTCACGCGCGTCGATCCAGATGCGCCGGCGGCTGTCCTGCACGTTCTTCTCCACCACGCCCTTCTCCCAGCCGGAGGCGACGTTGCAGAAGTCAGGGTCGTACAGGTAATGCGCGCACATCACCGCGAAGCGCGCGTTGACGGTGCGGCCCTTGCCCTTATGGACCTTGTCCACGGCGGTCTTCATGTTGTCGTAGATGCCGCGGCATGCCACCCCGCCCAACGCCGCGAACGACCGGGTATGCGCATCGAACAGCATCTCGTGGCCCTGGCTCGGATACGCCACAAGGAAGAACGCGCGGCTTGCGCACAGCTTCATGTGCGAGACCTGCAGCTTGCGGTAGAGGCCCCCGATGACCAGCGCCTCATCGCTCCAGTCGAACTGGAACGCCTCGCCCAGCTCGAAGGTCAACGGCACGAATGCCTTGCCGATTGCAACGCCGCCTTGGCTGGCGCGCCATGTACGAATGAAGTCCGTCAGTTGCGTGTAGCCGCCTTCGTAGCCGGCCGCGGCGATCTGCTGAAGCAGTGCCTTGGCGGTTCGCCGTTCCTTCCTCGGGCGGCGCGCATCGGCCAGCAGCGCCATCTTGATCGTTTCAATGAACGGCGACAGCTTCGTCGCCGCCGCCCGGCGCCGGTACTTCGGTGGCTGCGCCACCGGCATTCGCAGGTACTTCCTCACCGTGTTGCGCGACAGGCTCGTCGCCCTCACGATCTCTCGCACCGACTTCTTCTCGCGGTGGTGCATCCGCAGGACCATGCCAATCATGGCCATAGTGATCACTCCTCATACCCCCACCGCTCAAAAAAGCAGCAGGGTAGGCTGAACACCCGGGTCAAATTTGAAGCGGCACAACCTTCACAGCTGGGTCAATTTTCGGCCGGCGCCAACACCTCTGGCGTTCTGGAGCAGTCGAACCTCGTGTTCATGGGCACGAACGTCGTCTCGGGTGCGGCGACAGCGCTCGTGGTGGCCACTGGCAGCCGCACCTACTTCGGCACGCTGGCTTCCAGGGCCACGGCAGTCGACCCGACGCCCAACGCCTTTCAGGCTGGGGTCAACAGCGTGAGCTGGTTGCTGATCCGGTTCGCGCTGGTGATGGTGCCGATCGTCTTCTTGGTCAACGGCTTCACAAAGGGTGACTGGCTGCAGGCCTTTCTGTTCGCGCTGTCGGTGGCCGTCGGACTGACTCCCGAAATGCTGCCGATGATCGTGACCTCGACACTGGCAAAGGGCGCGGTCCTGCTCTCGCGCAAGAAGGTAGTCGTCAAGCGCCTCGACGCGATTCAGAACTTCGGCGCGATGGACGTGCTGTGCACCGACAAGACAGGCACACTGACGCAGGACAAGATCGCTCTCGCGCGCCACGCCGATGCCTACGGCCAGGACACCGACGAGGTGCTGAACTTCGCCTTCCTCAACAGCTTCTACCAGACCGGCCTGAAGAACCTGTTGGACCGCGCGGTGCTGGCCCGCGTGGAACTGGCGGCCGAGTTGAAGCTGAAGGATGCCTACCGCAAGGTCGACGAAATCCCCTTCGACTTCGAACGCCGGCGCATGTCGGTGGTGGTCGCGGCGCTGGTGGCAGGGCAGGACCAGCACCACGAGTTGATCTGCAAGGGCGCGGTCGAAGAGGTGCTGGCCGCTTGCACCGATGTGCGCACACAGGACCCGACCGATGCCAGCCTGGACGGCGAGCGCACCATGCCCACCCTGCCCCTGGACGCCGCGCTGCTGGCCCGCACCCAGGCCGTCACGGCGGGTCTGAACGCCGAAGGGCTGCGCGTGGTGGCGGTGGCCGTCAAGACGCTGCCGCCGGGGCAAACCACATACTCGGTGGCGGACGAGATCGGGCTGACGCTGATCGGCTACATCGCCTTTCTGGATCCGCCCAAAGAATCCGCTGCGCCTGCGCTGAAGAAGCTGGCCGCGCACGGCATCACCGTCAAGGTGCTGACCGGCGACAACGACCTCGTCACCCGCCAAGTCTGCCACCAGGTGGGCCTGCCTTCCGAAGCTGTTCTGTTGGGCGCACAGATCGAGTCCCTGAGCGACGAGGCGCTGAAGGCCGCCGCCGAATCCCACAGCATCTTCGCCAAGCTCAGCCCGCTGCACAAAGAGCGCATCGTGCGGGCGCTGCGCGCCAGCGGTCACGTGGTGGGCTTCATGGGCGACGGGATCAACGACGCGCCGGCCCTGCGCGCGGCCGACATCGGCATCTCGGTCGATTCGGCGGTCGACATCGCCAAGGAAGCCGCCGACATCATCCTGCTCGAAAAGAGCCTGCTGGTGCTCGACGACGGTGTGGTCGAAGGCCGCACCACGTTCTGCAACATGCTGAAGTACATCCGCATGACGGCGAGCTCGAACTTCGGCAACGTGCTGTCGGTGCTGGTGGCGAGCGCCTTCCTGCCGTTCCTGCCGATGCTGCCCCTGCAACTGCTGGTTCAGAACCTGCTCTACGACATCGGCCAGACCGGCATCCCGTTCGACAACGTCGATGCCGAGCTTGTCGCGAAGCCGCTCAAGTGGAACCCGAGAGACATCGGCCGTTTCATGCTGTTCTTTGGGCCCATCAGCTCGGTGTTCGACATCGCCACCTTTGCACTCATGTGGTGGGTGTTCGACGCGAACAGCGTGGCGCGGCAGACGCTATTCCAGTCCGGCTGGTTCGTGGTCGGTCTGCTGACGCAGACGCTGGTCGTGCACATGATCAGAACGCCCAAGCTGCCCTTCATCGAGAGCCGGGCATCGGCGCCGCTGATCGTGATGACGGTCGCGATCATGGCGCTGGGCCTGTGGCTGCCGATGGGGCCGCTGGCAGGCGACTTCAGGCTCCAGGCGCTGCCGGCCAGCTACTTCGTCTGGCTCGCCGGGATCCTGCTGGCCTACTGCACGTTGACCACCGTGATGAAGCGGATCTACGTTCGCCGCTTTGGCTGGCAGTGAGCCGTGTCGTTCCAGAGCAAATTGAGGCGATGCTGTGTGGGTTGCAGCACAGAGGCAGCGCCATCCAGGATCGATGATGGCCTCGGCAGTTGGGGGAACCATTACATGACGCCGAACGCAATCATCACAACGCTCCTCTTCGCGGTGGCAATCGGTACAGGCACGAAGGCTTCGGCGAACGATAGCAACGATCTCGCGACGGCGCCATCGAAGCCCCTCTCCGGGGCCCCGTCGGGAACTGTCGCGGCTGCGCGCGCCGCATCTTCGACAAAGACTTGCCGAGCAGACGAAGACACCCTCAGGGTACTGAAGCTAACGACCTTCGATGGCGGGGTACGGGTGGACTATGAATTCGTCGTGTCCGGCCGCGCGACCTGGACCAACATGAACCGCCCTCTCCTACGGCAATTCGGCATCCGGGCTGCAGGGACGTTCTGCCTGCCCAAGGATACTCGACTCGCCGACGAGAGCGACTACGACTGAACGTCGAGCTCGGAACTGCTGAACAGCGGCGGAAGACGCCTCTTCGTTGAACGGAATGCGACGCGGATTGCGCGGACAGGCCGACACCTTGGGTATTGCAGCGACACGCTGCGATGGCTCAAGTGCTCAAGCGAACCGTTGGTATGCAATGCCGATTCGCCGCATTGCATCGGATTCGCGATGCCACGCCCGCAGTGCGCCGAAATCTCCGAGACAGAAGAGCCTGGCGGCTTCGACGTGCGGATCTGTTTGTGCCGAGACCAGCAAGAACGACCTCGCCTGCCAGTCCGGCAACTCACGGGGGTGAGCAAAGCCTATTCCGGAAATCGCTGTCATCCGGTCGCAGTAGTCGAGCAGCCCGTAGAGCTCAGCAAACGTGTCCGGTCGCCGTTCGAACCCGAAGCGGTCCAGTACCCGTCGCAACATGGCATCGCCCAAATCGTTGTAGACAATCCTGGCAGCAGGTTCTGGGCCGTCGGCGCTCGCGCCCATCAACTCCAAGACGGCAGCGAAGTCGGCGTCGAGGTGCGACGGTTCGCCGTCGGGTCGCGTTTGGTCGCATCGTCTCGGCCTTCCGACGACGATGAAATTAGGCAGGTCGCTGAGCACAAAGTTCGTCATTGGACCGTGGGCGCGATTTCGCTACTTGAAGAGCGCGAGCAATGTGACAGTAGCGGCCGTGGCCGCCAGCACAGACCACAGGACTTTGCGGTCGCGAGGCTTCATGGCAGGAGGCTCAAGGTGCCGATGGCTCGGACGAAACAATTCTCCATGGTCGATTTCCGAAGAGACTTCAGTCTCTGATGCAGGTAGTTCGCTCATGGGGCCCAATCGGTCTCAAAGTCGCGGCAGCGTTTCAGCTATGCCGCCACGTGTCGTGGCAACAGTCGTTCGTATTCGCCCCGCACTGCGAGGTAGCACTCGCAAGCCGCGTCCTCGACACCCGAGCGGCTGAGGACGGTGATATTTCCCGCCTTGAAGCTGATGAGCCCCTTCGTCCGAAGCTCATTCTCGGCATCGAGCACCACGTCCCGCTTGACGCCCAGCATGTTGGCGATGAGCTGCTGCGTCATCCTGAGCTCGTTGGCCGGCAGCCGGTCCAGACTCAACAGCAACCAGCGGCAAAGCTGTTGCTCCAGAGTGTGGTGTTTGTTGCACGCCGCGGTTTGCACCATCTGAGCGATGAGCGCCTGCGTGAACCGGAGCAGTAAGTGCATTACGGGCGCCTCTTGGAATTCCTCTTTGATGATGGCCGCTGGCAGCCGGTAAGCCTGACCCGCGTCCTGCACCACGGCACGACTGGAAGTGGATTCGCCACCCATGAAAAGGGGAATCCCAACCAGTCCTTCGAAGCCGACGACCGCGATCTCCGCCGACTCGCCGTTCTTCATCACGTACAGCATCGAAATGATGGAAGTCGTCGGGAAGTAAACATGGGTCATCGTGCTGCCGGGCTCGTAGAGAACCTCTCCGAGCATCAGATGCACGAGTTCAAGTTGGGGCAGCCAGCGCTTCCACTCGGCCGCAGGCAGCGAGGCGAGCAGATGATTCTTCTTCGGGTCGGAACGAGTCATGAAAGTTCGCTTGAGTTGCGGGTAGATAGCGGGAGGCAAGTCGGTCTTTCAGACACCCTAGCGGCGAGCAAGCCGGGCCGTCTGTACGTTGACGCACGCGCAGCGCGGCTATATCGCTTTCAGGGCAGGCAACAAGCGGTCGTATTCCTTCTTCACCACCGCGTAGCACTCGCAAGTTCTCTTCTCGAGCCCGGGCCTGTCGAGAACGGTGATGTGCCCACGCGCGTACTGAATGAGCCCTGCCTTTTGGAGTTTCAGGGCTGCCTCCGTCACTCCCTCCCGGCGAACGCCGAGCATGTTGGAGATGAGTTCCTGCGTCATGACCAGCTCGTTTCCGGTCAGCCGGTCCAGGCTGAGCAGAAGCCAGCGGCACAGTTGCTGGTCCAACGAATGGTGCCGATTGCAAACCGCGGTTTGCGACATTTGGGTAATCAGCGCCTGCGTGTACCGCAGGAGCAGATGCAACACCGGTGCAAATTTGAACTCATCTTTGAGTACGCTCGACGGAATTCGATAGCCTTTCCCGGCACTTTGAACGACTGCTCGACTTGGGGTTGATTCGCCGCCCATGAAAATCGAAATACCCACCAAACCTTCGTTCCCGACAACCGCAATTTCTGCGGAGTCACCATCCTCCATGACATACAGCAGAGAGACTATGGCTGTCGTCGGGAAGTAGACGTATTCGAGCGTCGCACCTGACTCGTAAAGCGCGGTGGCCAGCTTGAACGTGACCAGTTCTAGGTTTGGTTTCCAGCGCGCCATCTCCGCAGCGGGAAGTGCTGCCAGAAGGTGGTTGTGTTCCGGCTTGGTCAATGGCATCCACAATCCTTCCCCGCAGGACGGAGGTGCCACGGCGTCTCACTGTATCGAGGGGAAAGCTTTCTGTTTGTTCGCTGCCGCACATACAGGCAGGTTAATTACTGCTGGAACAGGCGTTCGATGGCCGCAGCCCGACGAAGGACTGCCTGTACTTACCGATTGCGGCGAACGGCGTCTGGGCGCGCCAACGGATGGGTCATGATGCGAAAAGCGGCATTCAGCACGCGAATCTGTCCCGGGAGGCCGTCGACGATGACAGGGGAGCCCCTGCCACATTACGTACCCGAATGATGATCCGTGCCAAGCCGCTCACCATCCCGCCGAGCAGGCCGGCGATGCCGGTCAGCAGGAACACGGGTGCTACGGAGAAATGGATCGCCTGCTGGGACGAGGAACGTAGTCTCGGGTGCCTCCATCGGAGTGTCGGAACCCCGTGGGTTGAAGCCGAGACCATGATTTCCTCGCACGATCAAAGTCTGTCAGTGCGCAGACGAACAAAAGCAAGTACGCGCGCCAGTCACCGAAAGTTCAACTTCGACGACGGTGAGTTCGCTGGCGCACAGACCGAACATCTCATCACCTCCACGCTCGGTGCACACCTCTGAGCGGAGAAGACAGAATGAAGAGAATTCGCATCGTCAAGCAAGCATTCGAGTCGATTCATCGCGTGGCCGGCAGCACACTGTTGGCGGCCATCGTAGTGAGCCTGCCAGCGTGCACGTCGATGGGAATCGGCAACGGCACGCTCGAACCCGGTGACGCACCGGTGACCTTTTCATGGATCAGCAAGGACTCGGGAACCAGTGGCACCATGTCGGCCATCGTCGGGGACAACCCCGCTTCAGCGGGCACTGGCAGCACATTCAGCGGCCCGTTTCTGCAGGTCACCAGCAGTGCCCGCACGGAGTCCCTGGAGCCCATGTGGAACGGCTGGAGACGCGGCTGGAACGACTGGGGCTATTGGGGCATGTACCCCGAGACCGCCTTCACGACGCACTACTCTGGCAAGGTGGTGGCCAACCTGAGAGGCCCCGACAACCAGTTGCTGCGCTGCCGCTTCCACCTCAACACGCCGGCTGCCGGCATGAAGGGCGGAGGGCAGGGAGAATGCCAGTTCGCCGGCGGCCGCTCGGTGGATGCCGTCTTCCCACGCTCCTGACGCCAACAGGCCGGATTTTCGGCATCGCTCCCTTTCTGTGTCCCCGGCCGCACAGCCTGGCTCCCGTGACTGCCCCGCCGCGGCGATCTGCTGGCGGCGCCAGGCGGAGACGTCGATGCTGGGCACCTTCTCCTGCTGAGGTCTACTGCGCAAGTGGAGCAGATGTCAGGGTTCCCGCGGAGCTGAGCGACGGATTCGACGGCTGGGCACGTGCAGGGTGTTGTGCTCAACTCAACAGGTGGCTGCAGCCTCGCAAGGCCGTCGACCTGATGGACAAAGATCTGCACGGCGTCTTGAGCGCAGCGAGCGCTGACCGGTTCATTGCGGTTGAATGAATGGGCAAAGCCGTCGTCACGGTCGATGGCGCCAACTTCAGTACCCTCGAAGGATTCTTCGACGAGTTTGAACGGCGGGTTCTGAAGGGGAAGGCGTGGGGCCGCAACCTCGACGCCTTCAACGACGTGCTGCGCGGCGGATCGGGGACACCGCTGGGCGGCTTCGTGTTGGTCTGGAGACACCATGCCCTGTCGCGGCACCGCTTGGGCTATGCGGAGACTGCGCGCCAACTTCGCCGCATGCTCGCGACAGGCGACTCACACAATGAGATCGACACTCGCCGTGACATCGCCGCCGCGGCGTCATGCCAAGGCAGTACCGTCTTCGACTGGCTGCTGGACATCATTCGCGCACACGGCCTCGGCGGCGACGAAGCCGAAGACGGAATCGAACTGCTGCTTCGGTAGGCTGGGCGTCGGGCTCGTCGCGCCATCCTATGGCGGCCGGCGCCCGTTCAAGTCAGGCCGTCTGCGCCGGGCTGTCCAAATCGGGGGCTGCGTCGCTGTCGAAAACAGCCAGATCGGTTTCACCCAATGCGCGACTGACCACCGTGCCTGCGGTGATTGCACCGCTGACGTTCAGCGCCGTGCGCCCCATGTCGATCAGCGGCTCGACCGAGATCAACAGACCTGCCAGGGCGACCGGCAGGTTCATCGTCGACAGCACGATCAGCGCTGCGAAGGTGGCGCCGCCTCCGACGCCCGCGACACCGATGGAGCCGAGCGTGACGACAGCGAGCAGTTGTGCGATGAAGCTGACCGTGAAAGGGTCGATTCCGACCGTCGGCGCAATCATGATCGCCAGCATGGCAGGGTAGATCCCTGCACAACCGTTCTGGCCGATGGTGGCGCCGAACGAGGCCGCAAAATTGGCGATCCCTTCCGGAGTGCCCAGGCGCTTCGTCTGGGTCTGAACGGCCATCGGAATCGCACCCATGCTCGAACGCGAGATGAAGGCAAAGGCGAGCACCGGAAAGAGTTTCGAGGCGAAACGCAGTGGATTCAACCCGGCTGCTGCGACCATGCCCAGATGCACGCAGAACATCAGCGCCAGTGCACAGTACGAAGCCACGACGAAGCTGATCAGTTTCAGGGTGTCGGCGTAACTCGACTCCGCCACGACCGTGATCATCAACGCGAAGACACCGTACGGCGTCAGCCGCAGCACCAGCGTCACCATGCGCATCACAACGGCCTGCGCGACGCTCACGAAGTACGCGAACGAAGCGAAAAGGAGCGGCTTCTTCGTGGCGATGCCGGTCGCCGACAGCCCTACGAACACCGAGAAAATGACGATCGCAATGGTGGAAGTCTTGCGCGCACCCGTCAAATCGAGAAACGGATTGGTCGGGACGAAACTCAACAGCAGACTCGGTACGCTGACCGCATTCGCGCTCGCCATCGAGCCCTGCAGATAGTTGCCGCGCGCAACTTCAGCAGCGCTGGACGTGAGTCCGATTGCCGTGAGACCGAACAGCTTCGCCATCAGGATGCCGATGGCCGCCGCGACCATGGTGGTCGCGAGCAACGTCCCGATCGTCAGCGCACTGATCTTGCCCAGCGAAGCCGCATCCTTCAGTTTGAGAATCGCGCCGATGATCGACACCATGATCAGTGGCATGACGATCATCTGCAGCAGCTTCACGTAGCCTGTGCCGACGATATCGAGGTACGAATTGGTCACCGTGATGATCGGGAATGTCACGGCATCGCCGGCATAGATCAAGTGGATCGCGGTACCCAAGGCGATGCCCAGAGCCAGCGCGGTCAGCACCCGTACGGTGAATCTCGCGTCGCGGCGTTGCTGGCGGTACATGAACGCTATCAGTCCGAGCGCAACCGCCAGATTGATCAGGATGCACAGGGTCGCACTCAGGTGCAGAGGGTTGAACATTGTTGGGTCAATTTTTGGCGCGTGTACCGCTATCGGGTTGTCACTCCGCGATCTGCCACCTGTGGTCGAGCTGTCGCTACCAGCCCCCAACCGCGAGCGTGGCACCGATGCTTGCCGACCGGGAAGCGCAAGCCTATGCCGACCGAACGCACTCGACTGTGCGCAAGCGCACCCAGTCGGCTCTGTTTCGCGTTGGCCACCACGGCACCAATGCCAACAAGACGGACACCGCGCGCATTGATGCAGCGCCCGCAGGTACTGATGCGTGTGTTGCCGCACAGACCGGACCGTCCGCGACGCTCAGGCTCGAAAGCCCATCATCTATCGGAGAAAAGGCCATGAAGACAGACAGCCAACTGCAGCAAGACGTGATCGCAGAATTGAAGTGGGAACCCTCGGTGACCGCCCCCGGAATCGGCGTCGAGGTCAAGGACGGCATCGTGACCCTCGCCGGCGAGGTGAGCAGCTACGCGGAGAAGTTGAACGCGGAAAGCGCAACCCAGCGTGTCTGTGGCGTCAAGGCGCTGGCCACCGAATTGAAGGTCAAGCTTGCGGGCAGCGGCAAGCGCAGCGACGGCGACATCGCCAAGTCGGTGGAGAACGTTCTGGAATGGACGACCTGGGTGCCGGACAACGCCATCAAGGTGTTGGTCGAAAACGGATGGGTGACCTTGTCCGGAAACGTCGACTGGCAATACCAGAAGCAATCGGCGACCGACAGCGTGCGCTTTTTGTCCGGTGTCACCGGCGTGAGCGACCAGATCGCGATCAAGCCGAAGTTGTCTGTCAGCGCCGTCAAGTCCGACATTGAGGCTGCGCTCAAGCGCAGCGCCGTGGCGGATGCGAAGAAGATCTCGGTCAACATCAACGGCTCGAATGTGACACTGACCGGCAAAGTGCACAGCTGGAACGAACGCGAGACCGCAACGATGTCCGCATGGGGAACGCCGGGCGTGCGCAGCGTCATCGACGAGATGACACTCGAGTACTGAAGATGAGGCCGCGGCGGCGCGGGTGATTCCCGCCGCCGCGACGCTCTCCGCTACGGCCGCAAGGTCAGGGCCGCATCGAAGGCTTGGCGCAGCTTCTTGTTGACCCGGGGCAGGCCATCGACAACGTCCTTGGCCCAATCGAAATACGCCTGCTTGCGCTTGAGCGGCCAATCCTTGGGTGGATGCGTCGCGATGTCCCGCAAGTTGCAGGTCTTGTCGGCGAGCCTGACGATTGCCGCACGCTTGCTCAGTTGCGGCGCGCGCTCGACCTGCTCGCGCTTGCGCTGCACCTTCGGCAGCATCTTTTCGTCGGTCATCTCCTTGACGACGCCGGCCACCTTCTTGCCGAACCGCTCGACGAGTTCCTCGAAGGTGGTCTCGGTGTCTTCGACCGTGTCGTGCAGGACAGCGGCGATCAGGGTCTTCAGATCGGACACGCCTCCTTCAGAGGACAGAACTTGGGCCACCTGCAAGGGATGGTTGATGTAGGGGCTTGACTCCGCATCCTTGCGTCGCTGGTTGCGGTGCTTCTCCGCTGCGAATGCGATGGCGTCGAGCAAGTCGGCATATCGACTGGACATCACTCGCTCCGGTCGCGCGTCAGGTCGATTTCGAGTCAGACGAAATCGCAGACTTCATCTGCGCGTATTCGGCGTGCGTGATCTCGCCGCGGGCATAACGCTGGCTCAGGATGTCAATGGCTTCTTGTTGCTGCGGTCGGCCATAGAACCGGTGCACCCGGTACGTATAGCCCCAGTTCCCGACGCTGGAGAACAGCAGGATCATGACGCCGAACCACAGAAACCAGCCCCAGCCCGAGTACCAGTCGGCCCAAATACATGTTGCCCATTTCAAGCTCCTTCGATGGATGGTGTCTCGGTCCATACAACTTGGCCAGCGCCGGATTGACACTGGCCGCTCAGGACCTGTCCGTCACTTTGTTCCAGCTTGAGGCGAGGGTCTGTTCGCTTGCGCACGGAGACGGCGATCAAGCGCCCGTCAGCCGGCCGTCGATCACCTCGATGGTCTTATCGCAGCGCGCGGCCAGGTCGATGTTGTGCGTCACGAACAGCACGGTCGTGCCGTGTTCGGTGTTGAACTGGCGCAGCAGTGCAAACACCTCGTCGGCGCTTTTCGTGTCGAGGTTTCCCGTGGGCTCGTCGGCCAGCAGCAGCGCCGGCCCCATGGCCAGCGCGCGAGCAATGGCCACGCGTTGCTGTTGGCCACCACTCAGATTGCCGGCCAGGTTGTTCTGCCATGTCGTGAGGCCCACACTGGCAAGCAGCGCCTCAGCGCGCACCCGCATCGCGTCGTTGGCAAACTCGTCGGCTCCCAGCATCGGCATCATCACGTTTTCCAGCGCCGTGAACGCCGTGATGAGGTGGTGGTACTGAAAGACGAAGCCGATGCTGTGGCCGCGCAATCGCGTCAGCGCCTTGTCGTCCAATCGGGTCGTCTGCTCTCCGCACACGTCGAGCGTGCCCGACGTGGGGCGGTCGAGCAGGCCGACGATGTTGAGCAAGGTGCTCTTACCCGAACCCGACGGGCCCACCACGGCGCAGAACTCGCCGTGGAACACATCGAGGTCGATGCCGTGCAACACCTCTGTCTCGATCGGCAGGCCCACGTTGTAGGCCTTTCGAACGCCCCGCATTTGCACCACCATGGAAGGCACTGCCGCTGCCGGCTTGACTGGCGCCATGGCCGGCGCAGCAGGCATCGCGATCGTGGCGATCTCAGCCACGGATCGCCACCACCGGGTCGAGCCGCGCTGCACTGCGCGCCGGGGCAAAGGCGGCGACCAGGCCCGTCACCGTCGCCAACACCAAGGCCGCGCCAAAGAGCTTCGGGTCCATAACCAATGGGAACAGCGGCGTACCGTCGGCGTTCTTCGCGAGTCGCTGCCAAAGAATCAGGCCCAATGCGCCAATGCCGCTGCCCAGCACCGCGCCGCTCAGCGCGAGCAAGCCGCCCTGCAGCAGGAAAAGCCTCAGGATCTGCGCCCGAGAAATGCCCATCGCGCGCAGGATGCCGATCTCGCGCGACTTCTGCACCACGACCACCGCCAACACGCTGGCGATGCCGAAAGCGACGGACAGGCCGACGAAGAAGCGGATGGCGGTGTTGGCGGTGGTCTGCGCGCTGACAGCGGTGAAGAACTGGGCGTTGGTGGTGATCCAGCTGTCCGACTCCACGCCGGTGGCGGCCGTGATGCGCTGCGCGATGGTCTCTGCGGCATACACGTCGCTCACGGTCACCTCCAGGCTGCTCACGCCACCCGGCAAGCCCAGAAGGCTTTGCGCGGTGCGCAGCGCGACGAAGGTGCTGCGCTGGTTCGCGCCCTTGTTGCCCAGGTCGAAGACGCCGCAGATGGTGAGGGTGCTGGACGCGACAGCATCGCCCGCGCCGGTCGTGACCCTCAGCTTGTCGCCCACGCCCACGCCGAGATCGCTTGCCAGCTCGGTGCCGATCAGGATGTCGGTGCCCAGGAGGCGCGTGCTGCCGCGCACGATCTTTTCGCCCAGATCGACGATGCGGAAATACAGCGCGGGCTCGATGCCGGTGAGCGTGATCGCGCGCGTGGTGCTGCCGCGCACCACCAGGGCCGAGCCGGCCGCCACCGGCGCCACCACCATCACCGCGGGCATGGCCTGGATCTGCGCCGAAACCGCCTGCCACTGGTCGATGGATTTGAGTCGCTGCAACGGCGCCTGCACGATGGCAGCTTCGACCTCGCTCGCCGAAGCCGCAGAGCCATTGCGCAAGGGCCTCGAGACCTGTTTGGGTGGCAACAACTCGATGTGTGCCGACGCCGAGAGGACGCGCTGGATGAAGTTGGATTGCAGGCCCGCCATCAGCGCCGACATGAAGACGATGACCGCCACGCCGATCGCCACGCCGGCGATGATGAACGCTGTCTGGAGACGGCCCTCGCGCAGAAAGCGAATGGCCACGATCCATTCGAACGGCAGGCGGCTGCTGAACATCGTGCTTCCCTGTTCGGCTCACGGCGGCGCGGAGGCCGAGGCTGCAGCGATCCGAATGCGCGCGCCAGGGGTGATCGTGGCCGGCGTGACCACGAAGGTATCGCCCTGCCCCAGCCCGCTTGTCACTTCGGCGAGGCCTCCGCTGCGCAAACCCAGTTTCACAGGTATGCGCACCGCGTGCCGGCCCTCGACGCGCAGCACCCACGGGGCCGCACCGTCGGAGTCGTGAACGGCCGCGAGGGGCACGATCAAAGCCTTGGGCCGCCGTGCGACCTCGATGTCCACCGACACGGTCATGTCCTGCTTCAACACGGCGGGCGGGGTAGCGACGTCGAGCTTCACCTCCACCGCACCCGTGGTCGCATTGATGCCGGGATTGATGTACGCCAACTGTGCGTTGAAGCGCTGCGTCGGGTACGCGTCGGCCGACGCGAGCGCGCTCTGGCCCAACGCGAGCAAGCCCAGATTCTTTTCGTCGATCTGCACCACCAACTGGGTGAAGCCGCGCGGCGAGAGCGTCATCAGCACCTTGCCCGGCTGCACCACATCGCCCACCTCCACGTTGCGCGCGATCAGCGTGCCGGCAACCGGTGCACTGATCGCGGCATAGCCAGCACGGGCACGGGCCGCCTGCGCGCTGGCTTGCGCCCCCGACAGATCGGCCACCGCGAGCGCACGGTCGCTGCCGGTGGCGCCGGTGGTGTCCAGCTGCATCCGGGTCGCGCGCATCTGGGCATCCGCCAGTTCGCTGGTCTTGCGCGCATCATCGAGTGCCGCCTGCCCGACGAAGCCCTTTTCAAACAGCTCCTGGTTGCGCGCCAAGGCCGCGCGGGCGTTCTCCAGGGTGGCCTGAGACTGTCGCAGCGTCTGCGCAGCCACGGGTGCCTGCACCTCCTGAAGCTGTCGCAAACGCGCCCTGGCCTGCGCCACGGCGGCGTCGGCCTGCCGCCCAGTCGCGGTCAGCTCTGCGGCATCAAGTTCCACCAGCAGGTCGCCAGCTTTCACGGCCTGACCTTCTGCAACCGGTACGCGCAGCACCGTGCCGGTGATTTGCACGCCGACATCCAGCCGATGCGGCGCTTCGACATGCCCACTGGCGACGACGCTCTGCACGAAGTCGCGCCGCAGCACCGTGCCGGTGATCACCTGCGGCCCCAGCCACCAGCGCGCCAACACTGCAGCCGAAACGGCCAACGCAACCAGCACGGCCATCGCCTGCGCACGGTGTCTACGAACGTAAGACGGTTTGGGCTTGGCCGGCGCCAGGGCCGCGGCCGCAGGAACATCCGTATCGCCAAGCGCCGGATCCCTCTTCTCCTCGGGCGCGTTCACGCGGGGAAGAACCAAGGGTCGCTCACCGAGCGCCTTTGTGATCCTTTTGTCCGGTGTTCTTGTGGCGGCCCAAGACCTCGTTCGGTTCGACCGGCCGCGTCTGCGGGCTCGGCTGCTCGTTCGGGTTCGGGGGACGCCCCGGCACGGGCGCGGGTTCGGGGCGGTGGTTCTTCTGGGTCATGACGATGTTCCTTTTGAGGGGTGCATTCGGCCGCACGGAAATTGACTGTGTGTAGCGAGCCAGCGTACCCAAGAGTTGCCCGATGGACTGTGCGGTAGCCAACACGGGGCATTGCAGTGGACGTGAGGTGCGCGTTCGCTGCCCGACCGACGACAGAAGAGGCACAACGACGCCTTGCATCGGTCCGTGTGAACGCACTGGCGGATGCGGCAAGGCATCCGGTGCGCGCGCCCGGGAGGTTCCGGGTGTCGCGCCTATCGAAGCTCGTCAGGCGGCGGTAACCAAGTCGAAGTGGCCCATGGCCATCACGAAAACCGAGGTCGACGAGCGCGCCAGCTCGGCTGCGGCGATGATGTCGTCGGCGCTCGTTCGATAGACCGGCGCGCCGGACGCGGCCGCCGCCGAACAGTGCGCCACCGTATCGCCACAGGCGTCCAGCAAACGAACATCCAGCGTGGCGCCGCGAAGTCCCGCGACGGCCATGCCGTTGATCAGGGTGATGTCGACGATGAACAGCAAGCCACGCCGGCCGACCGCGGCCAGCAGACTTGACTGACCGCGAGGCGTCGGCCGGGACTGCAGATCGCAGTGCAGTCCGACGGCTTGAAACCGAGGCGCCAGCTCACGCAGGCAGGCATCGACCTGCGGCGCAACCTGCCGCGAAATGCGAGGCAAGGCAATGTCCCAATCGGTATAGCCCGGGAAGGCGGACTGCGAAGATGGCTTGCCCATGGGTGCCTTCGGAAGGGTTGCTGGTGCGCTGTGCGCGCGGGTGATTGAACACAAGCAACCCCATTGTCGGAAATGCGCTGACCTGCAATGCCTGGAAGTGCCCGGCGTTCACCCTCCAATCCCACTGCGGGAATGCTCGACCGTTCTGCAGGTGCGCCATCGCACAGACAGTTCGGGGCAAGCTGCTCAAGACGTCCGGTCCCTAACAACGATCGGAAGAGACCACCATGAAGACGGACAGCCAACTGCAGCAGGACGTGAGCGCAGAACTGAAGTGGGAACCCGCGATCGACGCCGCGCGCATCGGGGTCGAGGTGAAGGACGGCGTCGTGACCCTGAGCGGGCAGGTCGACTCCTACGCCGCGAAGTGGAGCGCCGAGCGCGCAGCGCAGCGCGTGTCAGGGGTCAACGCCCTGGCCATCGACCTGAAGGTGCAACTCTCCGGCCTGGGTGTGCGATCCGATGGCGATATCGCCAGGTCGGTGGAGAATGTGCTGGAATGGACTTCCACGCTGCCCGCCGGCGCCGTCAAAGTAAAGGTTGAAGGCGGGTGGGTCACCCTGTCGGGTGAAGTGGATTGGCAGTTCCAGAAGCAAGCCGCAACAGACGCCGTTCGACATCTGATGGGCGTCACAGGGCTCAACAACCAGATCAATCTCAAGCCCGCGGTGATCGCCAGCGATGTCAAGTCGGACATCGAAGCTGCCTTGCAGCGCACGTCAATCGCAGACGCCAAGAAGATTTCAGTCGAAGTTCAGGGTTCGGATGTCACGCTGGCGGGCACGGTCCAGAGCTGGGCCGAACGCGAGACCGCAACGAATTCTGTTTGGGGCACCCCGGGCGTCTTCAACGTCATCGACCGGATGCATCTCTCGTACTGAAGACCTGAGGGCCGGCAGGCTGGTCGCAGCGCGCCATCGCACTCAATTCGGCTGGTCTGGAAGGTGCGGCGCACGCAACTCTCGCCACTCGCCACCCTGCCTCGTGCAACTCCACGCAATACAGACGCGCAGCAGCCTGGATGCGTTGCCAAGCCGCGTCACGTTCGGTGTCGCTCACACCTTTGACTTGCCCGAAACGCGCCACAGCGTTTCGGACATGGCTCGCGTTCTCCAGCGGCTCCTTGCGTTGCGCCGGAAATGCAAACTGACGCGGGGGAATCGCGTTTCGTTCCTCAGAGGACAGCTTGGGCATGCGAGGCTCCTTCCATTCGACACGTGTTGACGTCCTCATTCGGCCATCGAATCCGAGCCGTGTCCGTCTGGCGCCGCACCGACCACCGAAATCGCGCCAGTTGTGATGAAGAACTGTCGACCAATTGCAGCCCGCTCGCTCGCCGTTCGTCATCGCCCAGCAACCAGCACAAGCGATTCGCCGCTGCACCGCCTTCAGATCGGGGAGCAGCCGGTCATATTCCCTCTTGACCACGGCATAGCACTCGCAGGTACGGAGCTCCAGAGCGGGGCGATCGAGCACGGTGATGTGCCCACGCACGTACCGGATCAGCCCTGCCGTCTGCAGTTTCAGAGCCGCCTCCGTCACGCCCTCGCGGCGCACGCCCAGCATGTTGGCGATCAGTTCTTGCGTCATCACCAGATCGTTGCCTTGAAGCCTGTCCAGGCTGAGCAAGAGCCAGCGGCAGAGTTGTTTGTCCAAGGTATGGTGACGATTGCACACCGCCGTCTGAGCCATCTGCGTGATCAACGCCTGTGTATAGCGCAGCATGAGATGCATCACAGGGCCGGAGCGATTGAACCCCCCCTTCATCGCACTGGCGTTCAGGCGTATGCCACGGCCAGCGCTTTGCACCACAGCTCGGCTCGGCGTGGATTCGCCGCCCATGAACAGCGAGATGCCGACGACGCCCTCGTTTCCCACGACCGCGATCTCCGCCGACCCGCCGTCTTCCATCACGTACAACAGCGAGACGATGGCGGTGGTCGGAAAGTAGACGTGGCGGAGGATCTTGCCGGATTCGTACAGCACGAGGCCAAGTGGCAAGTCCACGCCTTCCAGCTGTGGCAGCCATCGCTGCAATTCAGCCTCAGGCAAGGCCGCCAGCAGATGATTCGCCAGCGCATCTTGCGACGCCACTTTGAAGCTCGATGGCGCGTTGGCCGGAGGCTCGGACAACTTCACTCGGTCGGATGTGGCGAATTTCATGGGACCGGCTAAACGCCTTGGTGAGAACCCTGTGTAAGACAGCGCACAAAGCTGGAGTCAGCCAGTGCCGCGGCACGTTCCCATGTTGCCTAGCGCACAGACCGTGCGTCGGATCGCGAATAGCTTCGCTCCGACGGTCCATCGCCGCCAGGGTCCGAGTTTTGACGAACTCAACACCGAGACGCCGCATCCTCAGACTGCCATCCGGTTGCTTCGGTCGAGCGGCGTTGAAGGAGGGCTGAACCACCAACGAGAAAGTTCTGCGCCATGCCCCAAAGCACCACCGTCAATCGCCGCATTGTTCTGAACGCAAGGCCGCACGGAGCGCCCACCGCAGGAGACTTCCGCACCGAGAGCGATCCGATACCAAGACCGGAGGCCGGTCAGGTCTTGTTGCGCACGTTGTACCTGTCGCTCGACCCGTACATGCGCGGCCGCATGAGCGATGGGCCGTCGTACGCCGCGCCCGTGGCCATCGGCGAGGTGATGGTCGGTAGCACGGTGTCGCGCGTCGAGGTGTCTCGACATCGCGATTTCAAGGTCGGTGAGCTGGTGCTGGGCTACGCCGGCTGGCAGGACTACGCGCTGTCAGATGGGAAGGGACTGACCTCGCTTTTTCCCGAGGAGCCACATCCCTCGCGCGCACTGGGCGTGCTGGGCATGCCGGGGTTCACGGCCTACATGGGCCTGCTCGACATCGGCAGGCCGGTCACTGGTGAAACCGTCGTTGTCGCCGCGGCGAGCGGCGCAGTCGGCTCCGTGGTCGGGCAGATTGCCAAGATCAAAGGCTGCACCGTGGTGGGAATCGCGGGTGGCGAGGACAAGTGCCGCTACGTGATTGACGAACTGGGATTCGACGCCTGTGTCGATCACCGCGCGGACGACCTGCCCGGCCGTTTGGCGGGAGCGTGTCCGAAGGGCATCGACGTGTATTTCGAGAACGTCGGCGGTGCGGTGTTCGACGCCGTGCTGCCACTGCTGAATACCAAGGCGCGTGTGCCGGTGTGCGGTCTGATCGCAGCGTACAACGCCACCGCGTTGCCTCCGGGCCCGGACAGGCTGGGCCTGCTCGTCGGCACGCTGCTGCGCAAGCGCATCCGGATGCAGGGCTTCATCGTCTTCGACGACTACGCGCCGCGCTGGAGCGAGTTTGCGGGCGCGATGGGCGAGTGGGTGCAGGAGGACAAGGTGAAGGTCCGCGAGGACATCGTCTTCGGTCTGGAGAACACTCCCGAAGCCTTCATCGGCCTGCTCGAAGGCAGGAATTTCGGCAAGCTGGTCATCCAGCTCGCACACGAATGAAGCACGCATGAACCCCACCCCACCACTCCCGGGCGATCTCGCATGAACATTTTGATGGTCCTCACCTCCCACGCCGAGCTCGGCAACACGGGCCGCACGACAGGCTTCTGGCTCGAAGAGTTCGCAGCACCCTACTATGTGTTCACGGATGCCGGCGCCACGCTCACGTTGGCCTCGCCGCTGGGTGGCCAGCCGCCGCTCGACCCCAAGAGCGACGACGCCGCGTCGCAGACCGATGCCACGCGCCGCTTCAAGTCCGACAAAGCCGCGCAGTCGGAGTTGGCCGCGACGGTGAAGCTGTCGACGTTGAAGGCGAGCAAGTTCGACGCCGTTTTCTATCCCGGAGGGCACGGTCCCTTGTGGGACCTGGCCGAAGACGCCGCGTCGATCGCGCTGGTCGACGCGATGATCGCCGCAGGCAAGCCGGTCGCGGCCGTATGCCACGCGCCCGGCGTGCTGCGACATGCGCGGGCGCCGGACGGCAGGTCGCTGGTGAAAGGCAAGAACGTCACCGGCTTCACGAACACCGAGGAAGCAGCAGCGGGACTGACCAAGGTCGTGCCGTTCCTGGTGGAAGACATGCTCAAGGAACATGGTGGCCAATATTCGAAGGCGGCGGATTGGCGGCCGCATGTCGTGGTCGACGGCCTTCTGATCACGGGCCAGAACCCGGCCTCCTCCGAGCACGCGGCCACTGCGCTGCTGGCCAAACTCCGAAGCGTGTAGGGCAACCCATGTCTGTTGACAACGCACAAATGCGATTATCCCGGGCATCGAACGCGCACACCGATGCCGCCCTTTGCATCCTCAAGCGCATGCTGCACCTTTTCGTCGGCGGTGCTGACCTGCGCCTCTGGAATGACAATTCATACAGCGTTGCCCGGGGGGCGCCGGCGTTCACGCTGGTGCTGCGCGACCCGATGCTGCGGCGCAACTTGGTGAGCACGCGCAGCGCGGTGCAAGGCGAGGCATCTAGAACGATGAGTACGCTCCTGTCACCAGACAACGTTTGGCTGCCACCGATCCTTGGATCGCCGACAAGCAGGACGCGACAGTGCGCTCCCACAGTTCGGACCGGCGCGGACTGCGCCGTACTCCTACACGCTGCGCAATGCCCACCCGTTGTCGCTTCAGCCCCTTCTTAATCGTTTCTATTCACTACCCCAGAAGAACGTCATGTCACACCCCCATTCCGAATCTGATGGCTGGTCAGTCGAAGGCCTTTTCCTGCAGCTGATCTACAGCCGCAAAGGCGCCATCGAAGGCTTGCTCATCGACACAAACGGTATCTCCACCCAGTTCGTCACAGAGCCGCATGATGCGTCGGTCGCAGCGCAGTTGACCGGCCTGCGCGTTGGCCAGGCATTGGTGATTGAAGGGATCGAGCCGGCTCCCTCGTCCAAGGGAGAGCCGGCGCACTCGGTCTACGTTTTTGACCGCTTGGTGTCAGTCAACGGCAAAGTACCGACTGCGCCTCCAGCAAACGAAGACGCCATCGGCACGGTAGTGCATTTCAATTACGCGAAGCACGGCGCTGCCAACGGTGTGGTTCTGGACAATGGCGATTTCGTCCATACGAGACCTCATGGTCTCGCTGTACTGAAGCTCAAGGTCGGCGACAAGGTCAAGGCGGAAGGTCCGGCGCGTCCACTCGCCACCGGCACCGGACGCGTTATCGAAGCCATGCGGATCAATGGCAAGTTGGTCGCACCGGCGCACTGACTTACAAGTCGAGCGGAACCATTCAGTTGTCAGGTAATTCGTCGGCGCTGCGCTGAGCCGGTCGGGACTCTAAACCCAGCTCTGCAATCAGTGTCGATGGACTGCTCGTCGTTGCCGGGCATCCTGCAATATGAATGCGGCAGGCTGACTTATCTGTTTGTGTGTCGTGTTCAAACCGCCGTTCGAACCAGAGACAGAGGGGGCCGGTACGCCTTCGCACTAGCAGATCGAAAAAGTCTCGGTTATGTCTGCAAACGCACCGACGTAAATGAAGCCCGCCGAACAAACTGCCACTCCGACGGGTGTCAGCGCCTGTCTCCTTTATTTTGGGTCTGCGCCCTCCAGGAAATCACAGATGATCCACACAAGAATTTCAACTCGGTTTCCGCCTGTAACGTACGACCCAGACGAGCAAGACACCTGGCTTCCTTGTAGCCGCGCGTTCCTAGCCGTGCTGGCCACCTATCACACCACTGGCGGGACACTCCGTGCCAGCGACTTGTCCCGCCTTCTGACCCTGCGCCACACCTGCAACAGCGGAAATCTCGATGAGTTGATGCAGGAGCGGCAGATATTTGGCTTCCCGTGGAATGACTCAACCTGGATTCCAATGTTTCAGTTCGATGGGCGAGACCTGGCCGTGAAGTCTGCCGTCAGTCATGTGCGAATCGAGCTTGGTCTCGAGTTCGACGACTGGTCGATCGCGTCATGGTTTGCCCGCAGGAACGTCAGGCTCGATGACCTGCGTCCAGTAGAAGTGCTGGAAGTGTCCCCGCAGGCCGTGCTCGATGCGGCGCGTGCTGACTGCCTGATTGGCTTCGATGCCGCTGCCGGCCGGCACGCCTTGCAACACGCGTCGTCCGGCAAGTCGCAAGGCGCTGCCGCATAGCCCCAACCGATGGACAGCAAAGCAATCCTGACGTGGCTTGCGGCCTCGACATGCAATCCGTTATTGCCGGCCTTCAGACCGGAAGGCTCCCGAATGTTCACCCGCATGGGGTCCGTATCAATGGGAGTAACGGGGCCCTTCGCCGCGCTGGCCGTATGTCGACTTGGCTGATACCTGCGGCGCCATCGCTCGCTTGCCTACTGTTCGCCCTGTCCATTTGCGCGCATGTGACCTCTTCAACAGACGACTAGAAGGCCAACGACGTGTCCGCAGCATGGTCAGTTTCTGACAATGTGGGAACAGCCCGATCCACATCGATTGCCAACTGGTTGTCCCGCTTTGACGATCCGGCTGGTGGCCGATGCCTTGCGTGTCAACACAACCTTGCTGAGTTCGCAAGCGGTGCTGCGACAGTCGCGTGCAACGGGGAGGTTGGCGGCATCGACCCTCCTTCCGACGGTGGGCGGCTCTGCCTCGGCACAGCGCATCGGCAGCACGACACCCGCAGCGGGGAAAACCGTCACCCGCACATTTCAGGCGAGACTCGACGCCAACTGGGAACTGGACATTTTCGGTAGCAACCGCAGCGCACTGGATGCCAGCGAAGCCACCATTCGCGCGACCGTCGCGAACCTGGGCGACGTGCAGGTGTCGGTCGAGGCCGAAGTCGCGATGAACTACATCTTGGGGCGCAGCGCTCAGGCCCGGCTGGTGATTGCAAACGCCAACCTGGCAAGCCAGCAGGAGACGCCGCAGATCACACTGTGGCGCCTGCAGGCCAGACTCGTCACTTCGATCGAGGCCGAACAGACGGGCGTGCTGGTGCCAGCGTGCGGGACGGGCATCGTGCTAGCAAGCCACGCGCTGGCCGTGCTAACCGGCCGGGCGCACTTGCCGACCTGCTGGACAGGCTTGCGCCTGTGCCGCAGCCAACCGAAGATTTGGCACTGCGCTTGTCTGCCGAAACGCTCCGGCAGCGCGCGGATGTCCGCTCCGCCGAGCACCAGGTCGCTGCCGCGCAGGCGCGGGTCCGTCAGGCGCGGGCGGCGCGGCAACCCGGCTTCGCCATTGGCGGCTCGCTGGGCCTGAGCGCCCTGACGCTGGGCGCGCAGACCCATTCGGAATCGGTCGTGCGCACGCTCTGGGCAGCGTGAACCTGCCGGTTCGTGACGGCGGTGCCACGCTTGCGCAGGTGGATGCGCAGCAGGCCGCGCTGGAACAAGCGCAACTTGCCTACGTCGCAGCAGTGCTGCTGGCCTCGAAAGATGTCGAGGACCTTGGTCGCGCAGCGCGACGATCGGCTCAGGCTGGTGCGCCAGACAAGCGCCGCCCACGCTGCGGCCAACGCGGCCCAGTTGGCGAGTCAACGCTACAGCATTGGCTTGGTGGACTTCCAAACAGTGCTCGGGACGTAGCGCACCGCAGCTGCAATCGCTCGCGCGCAGCCGCTCGTTGCCGGCAGGGCTCAGTGACAGAGCGCGCATCATCTTGAGCAGTGCCGACGGCGAGCTGAACAAGTCGATTGCCCAACGACTCAGGCTGACCAACGCGACAATGGGCAAGAGGCGCATGCGCTTCATCGAACGACGCATTGCCGGGCTCTATGACGATGTTCGCCCGGGCAAGCCGTGCACGATCGACGATGAGCGCATCGCGCAGTTGATCAAGACGACGCTGCACACCAAGCCCGCCGATGGGTCGACGCACTGGAGCGTGCGAACGGTTGCCGCAGAGACCGGCATTTCCAAGACCAGCGTGCAGCGCTACTTCCGACTCTTTGGGCTACAACCGCATCGCAGCGAGAGCTTCAAACTCTCGACCGATCCGTTCTTCATAGAGAAGCTGCGCGACGTCGTTGGCCTGTACCTGAGTCCGGCGGAGAACGCGCTGGTGCCGTGCGTTGACGAGAAAAGCCAGTGCCATGCGCTGGAACGGACGCAGTCGATGCTCCCCATGGGGTTCGGCTACGTGGAGGGCGTGACGCACGACTACAAGCGCCACGGAACAACCACACTGTTCGCCGCGTTGAACGTTTTCAACGGCGCGGTGCACGCCAGTTGCAAGCCGCGGCATCGACATCAGAAGTTCCTGGCATTCTTGCGCAAGATCGGCAAAGCGGTGCCACACGAGTTGGACATCCGCTGCATCGTCGATAACTACGCCACCCACAGGCATCAGGCGACCAAGGCTTGGCTCCTAAGCCGGCCTCGCTGGCACTTGCACTTCATCCCGACCTACAGTTCATGGCTCAATCAGGTCGAGCGATTCTTCGCGCTGATTCCCGACAGGGCCATTCGCCGTGGCTCGTTCACCAGCGTCAAACAACTCGCGCAGCGCATCGATCATTTCGTGGCGCATCTGTACCAGCGGGACAGCACACTAGATCGCCTTGACGATGCCGACGGTCTGCGACAGCAGAAGCTGGTGGTCGGGTTGCAGTTCCATTGCACACGCCAAGGCGTCACGGTCAAACCAGGCGCCGATCACCGTGGCCGAGCCCTCAGATGCGCAGTAAAGATAAACGTTTTGCGCCATGGCGCCGGCGGTCGCAAAGGCATAGGCCTCTCGCTGCGCAACCGGAACCAGCTTCATGCGCGCGTGGTCGGCCACGAAGACCAGATCCAGCGGGGCGCTGTCGACAAAATCCTGATTTCCGGTGACGCGACGCACGTCCATCGCCATCACTAACTGCAGCGTGTGTCGTGTGTCGTGTGTCGTGTGTCGTGTCGGTTCATACAGGAACAGGCCTTGCGGCATGGCCGCGAACAGCAGAACTTCTTGCGCGTTCATCGCACTCGGCGCAGTACGTCCACCAACATCATGGCGATTGATTCCGCCAGCGGCCCAGAGCAAGTCAGACAGCGTCTGCACGGGTAATGGATGTGGCATGAATTCGCGACGGGATTGTCGGCTTGTCAAAGCTGCCATGAGTGGCATGCCACCGGTGAGCGTAGGCGAAGGTAGTTCGATCGATGCAGCCGAAGTGTCGAAAGCATTGCTCGGCGGCAGCGGCTCGAGACGGCCCAGCACGCCAAGTGCCAGTTTGGTCAGGGTGTTCATAGTCAGTCGTCCATTTCGGTGGGGTCGGCAGTGAAGCCCTCAGCGTTCAACGTCTGCGCTACGGCCACGGAGCCTCATGCTTTTTTGACTTCCTTGACTTCGGCGTCGACGACGTTGTCGTCGGCCGGCGCGCTTGCCGCTTGCGGGCCAGCCGCTGCGCCGCCGGCAGCACCGGCTGCGGC
>NZ_JBJXIA010000024.1:0-44708 GCF_046115955.1 Variovorax sp. GrIS 2.14 | reverse complement strand
CATGAGCGTTTAAAGTCTTAAAGACTTTGTTCCGAAGAACTTGGCAATTAACCTTCAAACGCCCACGCTTATCGGCTGTAAATTTTTAACGAACTCTTTACTCAACATCTTTTGCCGAGTAACTCGCTTTGCTGTGATCAGCGCAGCCTTAGATTATGCCATCGTTTTTTCACACCGGTCAACCATGGAGTGAAAAAAGTTTTCGGTATGCATCGTTGCCCACCGCGCCCCAAGTTCAGTGCCCCTCCGTATCGGCCAAGCGACCGAAAGGCGCACGTAATCAGGAGGCAGGCCGATTCAGCTCTATCGACATACCGTACAACGCCAGCATGCCGAGCGCGTGCCCAATCGCGACGCCCGGCTGACCCGATTCAATCCGTGCGATCGTCTGCACATGCACACCCAAACGAGCCGCGGCCACTGCCTGCGCTTCGCCGGACCTGATGCGTCCATCCTTCGCTGCGACCCCTATGTTCTTTATCGCCATGAGAGCGTCGTCGCTTATATCAACCGAGATTCGCTTGCCTTGAGCCATCGCCACATTGTCCCAGCATGCCGCAACCGTGCACTGAGAGGCAGTCGACGCGAAGCTCGCGTTCGCAAACCATGCTTTCTCTCGCGATGAGCCCTCTGACAACTGTCCGCTGGCGCGCGCTCGTCGGATGGCTATGGCCACATCACTGACCGGCCGATTTGGTGGAAGCTGCGCGGCATAATCGCATCGCAGCTGTCCGTAGCTCAGTTGGATAGAGCACCGACCTTCTAAGTCGGTTGTCGCAGGTTCGATCCCTGCCGGGCAGGCCATGCGGCACAGCGAGCAGCCGCTCCTGTTGTTGCCGTCACGGCTCACGACCAGAGAGCGACACCGTAGCGCGCTCACACTGCACGCACGCAACGTGGCAGTCCGACCGTCTCGCGGCCGCAAACGAATATGTTCGCGATATTTTTTGCAGAGCCGAGCGCTGCCCATCATGTTCGAAGGCTCCTCTCAGAAATCTCATGAAACATGCGATTCATCGACAGCCGTTCGGTCAAATCATGAACTTCCAGAACTACGTTTCGCCGATCGTTCGCGTCATACCCGGGCAGTACGCGGGCTTGCCGTCGCAGTTCGAAGGCCCGACCCGCGTCGCACGATCTGGCTCGCATCGAGCCGATCGAACGCACTGTGAGAGTCTTGCCCCGTTTGGCCTGCGGAGATCGATCTTCATGGGAACCCCCTCAAGTCTTTTTCGGCACAGCCGATATAGATAGTGGTTTCTCCATGGATCTCCTAACCAAAGATCTTTGAGCCCGCGTTGAGCGGGCTCTTTTTTTGGTCAACGCCGAAGCGACGCGGTCCGGCCAGTCGGGTCATGGCGTCGCGACGCCAGCGCGCTGTGCATCGAGGCGAGGTCAAGCGTTACGGTGGCGGACTCGCGGGCCCCGACGGGCTCCAGGAAGCGCAACCTGTAGTCACCAATCACCACGGTGTCGCCATGCTCGAGTCGGCAGCAGACCACTCGCTCGTCGTTGACGAAGGTGCCGTTGCTGCTGCCCAAGTCGCGCACCCACACTGAACTCCCTTCTTTGATCAGCACTGCGTGACGACGGCTCACACGGTTCGAGTCGATGACAACGACGTTGTCGGCATCGCGGCCCAATGTTGTTTTACCGGCGCGCAGCGATACCTGCTTGATGAGGCCGCGGTCGGACATGACGATCATTCGGGGCATGAAGACTCCTCAGGTTTTAATGCTTTGAAATGTAGGCGGCGATTCATCGAGTCAAACGACGAATAAGGCCCGATATTCACACCCAATTGCAATGAACCCAACTCCTGTTCTTCTCCGAAGCATGCATGCCCAGCCGTTGTTGGCGTCGTGCCTTCTGTTGACCGCGCTTATCGCCGGCTGCAGCGTGCCCGTCACAGGCGTCATCCGGCTCTACGACGGGTTGCTGAAGGCGCCAACTCAGCAAGAGGCCGAAGCCTTCTGCGCCAAAGACGGTGCGCCGTTTCGATTGGTCAAGCCCGAAGACGCCGCGCTGGACGCGCAGCAAGGCGTGCTGTTTCGCTGCGACTGAGCAGCGATCTGTCGGCCACGCGCCAGTCGATACCGACCCACAACGACGCATATTCCTACCCCCGCACCTTCACCAAACAGCAGCATGCAAATTCTCAAATCGGAAGGAGCAACCATGCCGAAGGGTGACAAGTCGTCGCATGCGAACAAGCAAAGGCGCCAAGCTGAACAGATCGAACAGGGCTAGGAAGATCGTAGTGAGCGAAACGCGCAGAAGCATTGATGGCAAAGATGGTCTGCACGGAACGTCCGGCTGCCCGCTCTGGTTGAATGCACGAGCGCGGCAAAGGCCCGCTCCACGTTCGACCCCGGAACCCGTATGCAAGTACAAGAAGCAGTCACCAGCCGCCGATCCATTCGCGCTTTTCTTCCCACCCCGGTGGCAGGCGAAGTCATTCGACGCGTAATCGAAATGGCGGGGCGATCGCCTTCCGGCGGAAATATCCAGCCGTGGCATATCGACATTCTGGCCGGCGAGCCGCTGGCCGAACTCAAAGCGACGATGCAGCGACGGCTGCTGGCGGAACATACGCAGACAGAACGGGTGTCCGACGCTGAAGCCCCGGCCTACGAGGTCTATCCGAAGTCGCTGCCTTCACCGTGGCGTGAAAGGCGCTTCGGCATCGGCGAAGCAATGTACGCCCGCCTGGGCATTCCGCGCGATGACAAGCCGGCGCGGCTGCGCTGGTTCGCCAACAACTTCGCTTTCTTCGGTGCGCCGATGGCGCTCTTTTGCTCGGTCGATCGTTTGATGGGACCACCGCAGTGGTCGGATCTGGGGATGTACCTGCAGACCGTGATGCTGCTTCTGCGAGAAGAAGGGCTCGATAGCTGCGCGCAAGAAGCCTGGTCGCTCTATCCGAAAACCGTGGGGCGCGCTTTGAACCTCCCCGCTGAGCGCATGCTATTCACCGGTATGGCGATCGGTTGGCGGGACTCGGCGCACCCTGTCAACGAGTTGGTAGCCGACCGCGCACCGCTGGACGAGTGGGCGCGATTCATCGGCGTGTGATGCTGGCAAGGTCCCACCTGAAGTCCTAGTAGCCTAGATGCCTATGAACGTCGGCGCCCGTCGCTCGATATTGGCCCGCACGGCTTCGCTCTGGTTCGCACTGCCGATCAGCGCCTTCTGCTCGACCGATTCGGCGAGCAGCATCTCGGCCGCGCTGTGGCTCAGTGACGCATTCAGCAGCCGCTTACCGGCGCGGATCGCATGCGGACTTTTGGCGGCGATGTCGTGGGCCATTTGCAGTGCATCGGCCAAAGGCTCCGCCGATAGACGCGTTGCAAAGCCGATTTTCAGCGCCTCTTCGCCACTGAAAATGCGGCCGGTGAACGTGAGCTCGCGCACCACGTCGGTCCGCGCCAGTTCGCGCATGAGCACCATTCCGGCCATGTCGGGCACCAGACCCCATTTGATTTCCATGACCGACATCTTCGTGTCGGGTGCGACGATGCGGATGTCGGCGCCCAGTGCCACCTGCAGTCCACCGCCGAAAGCAACGCCGTGTACCGCAGCGATGACAGGTATGGGTACATCGCGCCAGGTCATCGCCACCTGCTGCGCCGCATTCGAAAGCCCGTGCGTGCGCACCAGCAGATCGGCACCAGCGGCGCCCTCACCCAGCACGTTGACGCTGCCCTGGTCCATGCGCTCGAACGACTGCATGTCGAGCCCGGCACAAAAGGCCTTGCCGCGGCCGGAGATCACGACCGCGCGCGCCTCGGTGTCCTTGCGCAACCGTTCTCCAGCGTCGATGAGCGCGTCAAACATCGCGGAATCGAGCGCGTTCATCTTGTCGGCGCGGGCCAGTTGAAGTTCGACCACGCCATCTGGGTGGCGGGTCCATTCGATGCGTTCGCTCATCACTGTCTCCTTCTTTTGCGGTTGTGACTTTGCCTCAGAGTATCGCGCCGCAGCATTCGTCGGCACGCCCGACCTCGCTCGGCGATGATGTCGGTCCATGACTTTCGACCGCCGCCAATTCCTCCAGTCCGGCGCTGCCGCCGTTGTCGCCCTTCTCGGGCAAGGCTGCGCCCTCTCCGGCACGGCTTCTTCATCCGTGCTCGGCTTCACCTCCGTGCCCGCCACGTTGCACGATGCCGTCACCGTCCCGCCCGGCTACGTCGCGCAGGTCCTCTACCCGTGGGGCTCGCCCACCGGCGTTGCCGGCGCCATGCCCGCCTTTGCAAGAGATGCATCGAACAGCGCCGCTGAACAGGCCGTGCAGGCTGGCATGCATCACGACGGCATGCACTTCTTTCCGCTGGGATCCAGTGGCGACCGCGGCTTGTTGGTGATGAACCACGAGTACACCGACGAACAGTTGCTGCACACCGACGGCGTCACACAGTGGACCGCGGAAAAAGTGCGCAAGTCGCTGCATGCGATGGGCGTGTCGGTAATCGAGATCGAGCGGCGCCCTGAAGGCTGGCGCCAAGTCCTTCCCTCGCCCTACGCCCGCCGTGTGCACGGCAATACTGCCATGCGCATTGCCGGCCCGGCAGCAGGTTCACCACGGTTGCGCACGGCAGCCAACCCGGCCGGCGACCAGGTGTTCGGAACCTTCGCAAACTGCGCGATGGGCGTCACGCCGTGGGGCACCTACCTCACCTGCGAGGAAAACTTCCACGGCTATTTCGGCGGCCCCAAGGAAGCAGCGGCGCGCATCGACGCGGCGCAGCGGCGTTACGGCATCGTCCCGGGATCGCAGTGGGCAGAGTACTGGCGCTTCGACGAGCGCTTCGACATCACGAAGCATCCGAACGAATCGAACCGCTTCGGGTGGGTCGTGGAGATCGATCCGTTCGACCCGACCGCGGCACCCGTCAAGCGCACCGCACTCGGCCGCAAGCGGCAAGAGAGCGCGACCTGCACGACGACCAAAGACGGCCGCGTGGCCGTGTACATGGGCGACGACGCACGCTTCGAATACATCTACAAGTTCGTGAGCCGCGAGAAGATCCGGCAAGGCACCGACGCTGCATCGCGCGCAGCCAACCGCACGCTGCTGGACGACGGCACGCTGTACGTGGCGCGCTATGACGATGGCGGTCGCGGCCGATGGCTGGAACTTGCGCACGGCAAGAACGGAATCGACGCCGCCGCAGGCTTCGCATCGCCTGCCGACGTGCTGGTGCATGCGCGGCTCGCCGGCGACGTGGTCGGAGGCACGAAGATGGACCGACCCGAATGGATCGCGGTGCATCCGCAGTCCGGCGAGGTCTACGTCACCTTGACCAACAACAGCCAGCGCGGTACGCCGGGCCGTCCGCCGGTCGACGCCGCCAACCCGCGCGCAGTCAACATCTTTGGCGGCATCCTGCGCTGGCGCGAAGATGGCAATGACGCTGGCGCGACGTCGTTCGACTGGGACCACTTCGCACTGGCCGGCGACCCCGCCCTGCACGATGCCGAAACGCGTTACCCGAGCAAAGAAGCCGATGCCTTCGGCTCGCCCGACGGCCTGCACTTCGACAGTGGCGGCCTGCTGTGGATCCAGACCGACATCAGTGGGCAGGACATCGGCAAGGGCGCGATGACCGCGCTCGGAAACAACCAGATGCTGTGCGCTGACGTCGCGACCGGCCGAATCAAGCGATTTTTAGTCGGGCCAAACGGCTGCGAGATCACTGGCTGTACATCGACGCCCGACCGGCGCACGCTGTTCGTGAACATCCAGCATCCGGGCGAGCGGCGCGACGACGGCACGGGCGAACCCAGCAGCGCGTGGCCCGATGGCACGGTGCCGGGAACTGTTCGGCCGCGATCTGCAACCGTGGTGGTGCAGCGCGTTGACGACGGCTTTGTGGGAACGTAGTCGGCGCGGAGCGCTGCTGGCTGCACCGGACGTGGCAGGTGTCAGGCCTTGCGAACCATGGACAGCACCGACGCGGCGTCGAGCGACTTGGCCTTGTCGCGCATCTCCGGCAAGTAACGCGTCTGCAGGCCCTGCGCCTCCTGCACGACGTCGGCGTACGCGTCTTTGAGCAGCTGCGTCGACAGCGTGCGGCCGCCGGCGTAATAGCGCTTGGCAACATGGCCGAGCGCATGGGTCGTCGCGAAGCTCATGCCCGAGCTGACCGCCTGATTCGCAGTACCGCTCCAGTGCTTGACGTGGCGGCGGCAGTGGCGGCAGTGGTGGCGATCGGTGCCGAGGCCAGTTCGTCCGCTTGCTGAGTGAATTCGGCCACCGCGCGAGCCTCCAGGCCGAGAGAGCTCGCCAGGTCGGCGAGAAAAAAGCTGCTCGGCGTTGGACTGCGCACCATCGGCATCGCACACGCACACGCACACCACCATTGCAGAAGTTCTTGCGACGTGATGTTCATTCGTCTCTTCCCCTTATTCTTCCTTGCCGCCACCAATGCCCAGCAGTGCCAACACCGAGGAGAACACGTTATAGAGGCTCAGGTAGACGCCCAGCGTGGCGGTGATGTAGTTGGTTTCGATACCGTCCTTTACGCGCTTCAGGTCATGCAGGATGAAGGCCGAAAAGATACCGATCGCCAGCACCGACAGCGTGATCATCAACGCGCTCGACTGGATGAAAAAATTGGCAATGCCCGCGACCAGCAACATGATCACGCCGATGAAGAGCCACTTGCCCATCGAAGACAGGTCACGCTTGATGACCGACGACAGCGTCGCCATGCCGAAGAAGATCGCACCCGTGCCGGCGAAGGCCGTCATGACCAGGCCTGCGCCGTTTGCCAGGCCGAGCACCGTGCCCACCAGCCGCGCCAGCATCAGGCCCATGAAGAAGGTAAACCCGAGCAGTACCGGCACGCCGGCCGCCGAGTTCTTGGTCTTTTCGATCGCGAACATGAAGCCGAACGCGCCGACCAGAAAGACGACCAGGCCGATGCCCGGCGACATCGCGCGCGCAATGCCGGTTTCGATGCCAACCCATGCGCCCAGCACCGTCGGCACCATCGATAGCGCCAGCAGCCAGTAAGTGTTGCGCAGAACCTGATTGCGTTGATTGGTCGTCGACATTCCCGCTTGCGGGGCACCGAAGACTTGAATGTTTTCGTTCATGATTTTTCCTTGGTGGTTGAACAACGCGCTCTCGATAAAGATCGCGCGATGCAGCCACTCTAGGCGCGCGAAGCATTCGGGAAAAGTCGAATTTTTGACACGATCGTTTCGCTTTTTGCTTAACATGACCGATTGATTGCCCACTTCAAAATCGCCTCGCGTCATGAACTTCAAGCATCTCCACTACTTTTGGGCCGCGGCCAAGGCGGGCGGCATCGTGCGCGCCAGCGAGCAGCTGCACATCACGCCGCAAACGCTGTCGGGCCAAATCAAGCTGCTCGAAGAGCGGCTGGGCTGCCATCTGTTTCAAAAGAGCGGGCGCGGCGTCGAACTTACGCCTGAGGGGCACACCGCCCTGAGCTATGCCGACCAGATTTTTTCGCTCGGCGCCGAGCTGGAAAGCGCACTTGGCAATCGCGGCGAGAGCGGCCGGACGCTCAACTTCCGCGTGGGCATTGCCGATGCCGTACCCAAGTCGATCGCCTACCGCTTGCTGGAGCCGGCGCTCGCCATTCCGGAGCAGGTCCGCCTCATCTGCCACGAAGGCAACTTCCGCGATTTGCTCGGTCAGCTGTCGGTGCAGCGCCTCGACCTGGTAATTGCTGACGAAGCCATGGGCAAGCAAACAAGCGTCAAAGCTTTCAACCACACGCTGGGCACCACGGCGATGAGTTTCTTCGCATCGGGCGACCTCAAACGATCTCTCAAAGGAAAGTTCCCGCAGTGCATGGACGGTGCACCGATGCTGATCCAGGGCGCCTCGTCGGCGGTGCGGCAACGGCTGGACTTATGGCTGGCAGAGCACGGCTTGCGACCACGCCTCATCGGCGAGTTCGACGACGCGGCGCTGCTCAAAGCCTTCGGCGGCGAAGGCCGCGGCGTCTTCATGACACCGACCGTGCTCGAAGACGAAACCTGTGCACAGTACGGCGTCGAAGTGATCGGTCGCGCCGCGGAGCTGATCGAAGAGTTCTTTGCCATCTCGGTCGAGCGGCGCATCACGCATCCGTGCGTGGTGGCGATCACCAAGGCGGCACGGGTGAAGTTCTCGCGGAATTGAATACACGAAGGCTGAACAAGGTTCGCGCACGATCCTTGCAAGATGTCGAGCCTGATGATGATGAAAACCAAATTCGACCTTGTCGTGCGCAACGCGCGCGTCGTGACCGCCGCAGACACCTTCGACTGCGACATCGGCATTCATGCCGGACGCATCGTTCAACTGGGCGCCGACCTTGGACCTGCCGCGCGCGAGATCGACGCGGCAGGCCGCACTGTGACGCCCGGCGGTGTCGATGCGCACTGCCATCTCGACCAACCGATGCCGCCGCCGATGCGCAATGCCGACGGCTTCGATTCAGGCACACGCTCCGCGGCTTGCGGCGGCACCACCACCGTCATACCTTTCGCAGCGCAGCACAAGGGTCAATCGCTGCGCGCCGCCGTAGAAGACTATCGGGCACGCGCGGCAGGCAAGGCACACATCGACTATGCCTTCCACCTGATCGTCAGCGACCCGACGCCGACGGTGCTGAAAGAAGAGTTGCCCGAACTCATCCGCGAAGGCTTCACCTCGTTCAAGATCTACATGACCTACGACGACATGAAGCTCGACGACGGCCAGATCCTCGATGTGCTCGATGTTGCGCGCCAGCAGGGTGCGATGGCAATGATTCATGCCGAAAACGCCGACTGTATCGAATGGCTGACCAAGCGACTCGAAGCCGCCGGCCGCACGGCACCGCGCTTCCATGCGCACTCGCGACCCATGCTGGTCGAGCGCGAGGCCACGCACCGGGCCATCGCGCTGGCCGAGCTGGTCGACGTGCCGATCCTGATCGTGCATGTGTCGGGGCGCGAGGCGGTAGAGCAGATTCGCTGGGCGCGTGCGCATGGGCTCAACGTGTTCGCCGAGACCTGTCCACAGTACCTGTTCCTCACTGCCGAAGACCTTGGTATCGACGACAGCTACAAGGGCGCCAAGTGCGTCTGCAGCCCGCCGCCACGCGACAAGGCCAACCAGCAGGTGATCTGGGACGGGCTGAACGATGGGCTCTTCACGGTGTTCTCGTCAGACCATGCGCCCTTCAAGTACGACGCGCCGGAAGGCAAGAAGCCGAACGGCGAAGAGGTCGCGTTCCGCCACATCCCCAATGGCATTCCGGGGCTGGAAACACGCATGGCGCTGCTGTGGTCCGAAGGGGTTTTGGCCGGCCGCATGACCGCCAATCGCTTCGTCGAACTCACCGCCACCGGGCCGGCCAAGGCCTACGGCCTGCACCCACGCAAAGGCACGATCGCCATCGGCGCCGATGCCGATCTGGTGATCTGGGACGAGCGCGAGTTCACGCTGACCAACGCCCAACTGCATCATGAAGTCGACTACACGCCCTACGAAGGCATGCGCCTGAAGGCATGGCCCGGCATGACCTTAAGCCGTGGCGAGGTGGTGTGGGACGGCACCGAATTTCATCCGCGGCCGGGTCGTGGGGAGTTGCTGGTTTGCGGTGAGCCGACCTTGATGCCGAAGAGGCGGTAGCGCAGCAATCAGCTTCGTACGACTAAAGGCCTGCATTCGGCGCCGTTCGGCGGGGTGGCACGCCAATCGCTAAGGGAGAGGGCACGGCACCAAAGTCGTGCGCTCAACCTGAACATGTCACGACCCGACGACCCCTTCGATACCGCTCTGTTGCGCGTCTTCAGCATCCTGATGACGGAGCGGAGCATCGCGCGCACTGCCACGCGGCTCAACCAGTCTCAGCCGGCTGTCAACGCCTCGCTAAAGCGGCTGCGGGAGATCTTCGGCGACCCCCTGCTCACGCGCGACCATCAACTGCTGGTGCCGACCGAGCGCGCACTGCAACTGGAGTCTTCTGTGCGGATAGTGCTGGGCGAGCTCGATGCGTTGCTGGCGCCAGGCGACGCGTTCGACCCGGCTACCACGCAACAAACTTTCCGCATCGGCACGCCCGACTATCTGGCGCCACCGCTGATGGCCGCGGTGGTCAACTACCTGCGAACGACAGCCCCTGGCGCACGCCTCATCCTTCAGCCGCTCGGTGCCGAGTACGACTTCGACACCGCACTGGCCGAAGGCGAACTCGACGTCGTCATCGGCAACTGGCCGCAGCCACCGGAGCACCTGCGCACCACCCTGTTGCTCGAAGACGAGATCGTCTGCCTTATCGATCGCGACCACCCCGCCGCTGGCGACTTCAGTCTGGCCGACTATCTGCAGGGCGCGCACGTGCTGCCGCTGCTCTACAGCACCACGCAACGCGGCGTGGTCGAGACGTATCTTGCGTCGCAAGGCATGACGCGCACGCCGACCGTGACCGTCCCCTACTTCGCAATGGCGCCGCATCTGCTGCCCGGCACCGACTTGATTTTCACGACCAGCCGGCATTTCGCGCAGCACTTCGCGGCCATCCTGCCGCTGGTGGTGGTGCCGTCGCCCATCGACTTTCCGCCGATGCGCTTCTATCAGCTGTGGCATGGGCGCACGCAGCACGCACCGGGTCAGATCTGGTTCCGGTCGCTGCTGTCGGCAGTGGTGCGCACCGCCAGCGCGACCCGGCATTTGCGGACATCGCCCCAGCCGCCTCTTCCGCCGCTTCCGCCGCTTCCGGACCCGCAAGCAGCGGTTCGCGGCTGAGCGTGCCTGCGGGTTCGACTGCATGCCTCCATCGTCATCGGTCGCCGGTGCCCTGCCTGGACCTCGTCCGCTCCCGATCGTCTCGCTTCAGCGCGAGATAGGTCTCGATATCGACCTCGTGCAACTGGCGCGCATAGCGTTCAGCGCCGTTGTACCAGTGATGCAGCCGCCGCTCGAACTGCTGGCCCGGCGGCGCTGCGCGCTCGGCCAGATAAGCATCGAGCGTGAGGAAGTAGCGCATGGCGTTGCGCTCGACCAGGCCGCGCGTGCCGCGAATGTATTCGGGCTCAGACCCTGAGCCTTTGCCGACGATCGTGAAGCCGACCTTGTCACTGCCGAAGGTCGCCAAATAGGCCTGCGTGGCCAGGCGCGCCATCATGTTGTGGTCGTAGCTGTAGCTGAAATGCACGAATGTCTTGTGCTCGTCGATGGCCACGGCCTCGAGCGAGACGCGATAGTTGCTGGTGCCCAGAGGCCCGCTCGGCGCCGACATATCGACCTCGAGATGGTCGGCCTCCGAATGAACGACGCGGTAGGCGAACGGCAGCTCGAAGGCGCTTTCGGGCGCCTGGTCGTAGGCACGCACCACGCTCAACGTGAGCGTCCGGGCGCCGGCCGTGGCCCCGGTCGTTTCGCCGGTCGTCTTGCAGCGCCGATTGTTGATGTGCAGCAGCAGCAACTCACACCAGTGCGACGCGCTTTTCAGTGTTGCGCTCACGTCGGCGATCGGGTGATCGACCACCGCGTAGACGTCGCCCTTCAGCCCGTCCGCTGTCTCCGCCGAGTCAAGCTGCAGCGGTCGACCGAAAGCGTTGTGCGCGAGCTTCTCGCTCATGCGCTGGTAGGTCGCGAGCAAGGGAGGGGACCCCGTCTGCGCGGCTTCAGTCGATGTCGATGCCGATGCCGAAGCCGAGGTCGAAGGCGGCACCCATTCGGTCGGCGCCGCCGCAAGGCAAACCGTCATGCCCGCCGCCGTGCCGACCGCACAAGCCGCGATCCAGGCGTTGCAAATGCGGCGCGACAGGCTCATGCCCCAACCATACAACGTCGGCCGGTTCGATGCTCGGCCACACCGGGGCTCGAAAGAGGGAGAATTCCGGGCCACTTCCACCAGCGCCACAAATTCAATGAACCGACAAGGCACGCTCGTTCGATGGGAGAAAGACCGGCGCTTTGGCTTCATTCGATGCCCCGACATTTCTGCCGACGTCTTCGTGCACCTGCGCGATTTCCACGACCGCGGAGTGAACCCGGTGGTCGGCATGTCGTTGGTCTTCGAAGAGATTCACGTCGGCGGCAAGGGCCCTCGCGCCGTAGCGGTTAGAGCCGTCGGTGCGGCTGCCGTCCGCGCACACGGGGCGCACGACTTGGCGCCAAGGCATCCCGCTCGTCCGACCTCCCGTGCCCGCCCCGCTTCGCCTGCAACGCGCGGAAACCGTACCGGTAGCGGCCAGCGTCGCGGTGGCTCGGGATCGACTTCCTCTGCGCTGCCCGGCGCTGTGTTGATGGTCTGCTACGTGGCTTTGCTGGGCTTCGGCGTCTGGGCCGGACGCGTTCCACTCATCGCGGTCGGCGTGCTTGTGCTCATCAGCCTCTTCACATTTTTCGTTTACGGGTTCGACAAGAGTGCCGCGGAAAACGGACGATGGCGCACCGCCGAAAGCACGCTCCACCTGCTGGCATTGCTCGGCGGATGGCCGGGTGCCTGGTGTGCCCAGCGGCTGTTCCATCACAAGTCCCGCAAGACGAGTTTCATGGTCGGGTACTGGACCACAGTGGTGGCCCATTTCGCCGCGGCAACCGCATGGATCGTTCGGCTGCCGGCCGGGTGGCCCGTGCTCTGAACACTGCGCGTGAGCGCAGGGTGTGACTGGTCCGGTCAGCGCGGCCGGCGAATGCCGCGCGCCGATCGCGGCACCAGCGCGGAGCCGTTGTCGCGCGGCGGCAGGCCGGTGTGCTGCGTCAGCATGCGGCCGGGTGCCGGCTTGACGGCCAGCTTCACCGGTGCGGTGTTCTGCGTGCTCGTCGGCGCCGCACTCGAATTTTTCTTGCGCGCACTGGTGTAGCTGCCGTCGGTCAATGGCTGCCAAGTCGGGATCAGGTGGTGCTTGCCATTGCCGATGAGGTCAGCGCGGCCCATCGACTTCAGCGCCTCGCGCAGCAGCGGCCAGTTGTTGGCATCGTGGTAGCGCAAGAAGGCCTTGTGCAGCCGGCGTCGCTTGTCGCCACGCACGATGTCGACCGTTTCACTGTCACGCGTGATCTTGCGCAGCGGGTTGCGGTTGCTGTGGTACATCGCGGTCGCAGTGGCCATCGGCGAAGGATAGAAGGTCTGCACCTGGTCGGCCCTGAAGCCGTTCTTCTTCAGCCAGATCGCGAGGTTCATCATGTCCTCGTCGCTGGTGCCGGGGTGCGCTGCGATGAAGTACGGGATGAGGTATTGCTTCTTGCCCACCTCCGCCGAGAACTTCTCGAACATCTGCTTGAACTTGTCGTAGCTGCCGATGCCCGGCTTCATCATCTTGGTGAGCGGGCCCTGCTCGGTGTGCTCGGGCGCGATCTTCAGGTAGCCGCCGACGTGATGCTGCACCAGTTCCTTGACGTACTCCGGGCTCTGCACGGCCAGGTCGTAACGCAGGCCCGAACTGATCAGGATCTTCTTGATGCCGCGCAGCGAACGCGCGCGGCGGTAGATCTTGATGAGCGGATCGTGGTTGGTACCGAGGTTAGGGCAGATGCCGGGATACACGCAGCTCGGCTTGCGACACGCCTTCTCGATCTCGGGGCTCTTGCAGCCCAGCCGGTACATGTTGGCCGTAGGTCCGCCGAGGTCGGAGATCGTGCCGGTGAAGCCGGTGACCGAGTCGCGAATGGCCTCGACCTCCTTGATGATCGATTCTTCGGAACGGCTCTGGATGATGCGGCCCTCGTGCTCGGTGATCGAGCAGAAGGTGCACCCGCCGAAGCAGCCACGCATGATGTTCACGCTGAAGCGAATCATTTCCCACGCGGGAATCTTTGTGGCGCCATCGTGGCTGCCGGCTGCGTCGGCGTAGTTCGGATGCGGGCTGCGCGCATACGGCAGGTCGAACACGTGGTCCATCTCCGCCGTGGTCAGCGGGATCGGCGGCGGGTTGATCCACACATCGCGCGCCGTGGCGCCTTCACCGTGCGCCTGAACCAACGCACGGGCGTTGCCGGGGTTGGTTTCGAGATGCAGCACCCGATTGGCGTGGGCGTAAAGGATCGGATCGGCACGGACCTGCTCGTACGACGGCAGGCGAATCACCGAACGGTCGCGCGGCGGTACCTGGATCTTGACCCGCGCGACGAGCGCCGGGTTTGGCATGAATGTCAGCGGTCTGATGGCCGGATTGGCTTCTGCCGCTTTATTAGCTGTTTTGGCCACGGCGTCGGCTTCGTCTTCGCGCGCGCACGTGGCCCCGTTCGCCTTCGCCTGGTCCGACACCATCAAATACGGATTGACATGCGCCTCGACGCGACCCGGCTCATCGACGCTGGTCGAGTCGATCTCGAACCAGCCTTCAGGCGTCTCGCGACGAACGAAAGCGGTGCCGCGCACGTCGGTGATGTCATGCACCGGCTCCCGTGCTGCTAGGCGATGCGCGATCTCGACGATGGCGCGTTCGGCGTTGCCGTACAGCAGCAAGTCGCACTTCGAGTCTGTGACGATCGAGCGGCGCACTTTGTCCGACCAGTAGTCGTAGTGGGCGATGCGTCGCAGGCTTCCTTCGATGCCGCCGAGGATGATCGGCACGTCGTTCCAGGCTTCCTTGCAGCGCTGCGAGAAGACGATGGCCGCGCGGTCGGGACGCTTCCCGCCGATGTCGCCGGGGGTATAGGCGTCGTCGCTCCGGATCTTGCGGTCGGCGGTGTACCGATTGATCATCGAATCCATGTTGCCCGACGTCACGCCGAAGAACAGGTTTGGTTTGCCGAGCGCCTTGAACGGCTCGGCGCTTTGCCAGTCGGGCTGCGCGATGATGCCGACCCGAAAGCCCTGCGCCTCCAGCATGCGGCCGATGACCGCCATGCCGAAGCTCGGGTGGTCGACGTACGCGTCGCCGGTGACCATCACGATGTCGCAACTGTCCCAGCCTAGCGCTTCCATCTCCTTGCGCGACGTCGGCAAGAACTTGGCCGTGCCGAAGCGGGCCGCCCAGTACTTGCGGTAGCTGGTCAGCGGCTTGGCGGCGCGAGCGAAAAAGGAGACGTCGACGGGGGCGTTCATCAGGGGCAAAAAAACTGGGGGCCGGTGCGGCCGGCATGCGGATAGAGAGAAGGTCGCAAACTGCTCGGCGAGCGCCTCCGGGACTTGAGAGGTAGGCCTCAGGCAACCCACTATTGTAAGTCGGCACTCTCTTTTTGTCGCCCTTGGCAACCATAGTCCGGCATTCGGCGGGGCAATGCGCCCGCATCGCAACTACTTGCCTCAGTCAATCGATTTGTTGACAATGGCATGCATGTTCCAGACTTCGACCAGTGTGCCGACCGCCTCCGTCAAAGCCGTGCGACGCTTCAACCGCTTCTTCACCCGCCGCATCGGCGTGCTCGATCCCTATCTGGGCAGCGACCTGTCGCTCACCGATGTGAGGGTGCTCTACGAACTGGCGCACCGCGAAGCACCCGTCGCCAGCGAACTCGCGCGTGACCTAGGGCTGGACGGCGGCTATCTAAGCCGCATCTTGCGGCGCTTCGAACAGGCCGGCTGGCTCACACGCAGTGCCCACGCCAACGACGCGCGCCAAAGCGTGTTGACCATCACCGAAGCCGGCCGCACGGCTTTTGAACCCCTGCAGCAGAGGTCGCGCGACGAGGCGGCTGCGCTGCTGGCATCGCTCGATCCCGCACGCCAGCAGAAAGTGGTGACCGCCATGCAGCAGATCGAAGCCTTGCTGGAACCGCAGGCTGCCGATGCCATCAAGCCCCGCACTGCCCTGCTGCGCGACCCGATTCCCGGCGACATGGGCTGGGTCGTGCAACAGCACGGCGAGATCTACTGGCGCGAGTACGGCTGGAACAGCGAGTTCGAAGCGATGGTGGCCGACATCGCCGCGCAGTACATCCGCAAGTTCGACCCGCAATGGGAGAAGTGCTGGATCGCCGAGCTCGAAGGCGAGCGCGTCGGCGCAATCTTCGTTGTCCGCAAATCGGCCACCACCGCGCAACTACGTATGCTGCTGCTCACGCCCGGCGCCCGCGGGCTCGGTCTGGGCGCTCGGCTCACCGACGAATGCATCGCCTTCGCGCGCGCCAAGGGCTACAGGAAGATCGTGCTGTGGACCAACAGCTGCCTCGTTGCCGCTCGCGGCATCTACGCCAGACGCGGCTTCGAGCTGGTCAAGTCCGCGCCGTATGAAGGCTTCGGACAAAAGCTGGTGGGTGAGACCTGGTCTTTGAAGCTTTAAGCGACCTGCCTGACAGTTACTGCATGAACCAGCCGTGGCTGACGACCAAAGACTGTCCGGTCAACGCATTCGTCTTGAAGCCCGCGAACATCAGCGCTACCTGCGCCACGTCGTCGGTCGTTGTGAACTCGCCGTCGACGGTTTCCTTGAGCATCACGTTCTTGATGACTTCCGCCTCGGTGATGCCGAGCGTCTTCGCCTGTTCGGGAATCTGCTTTTCGACCAGCGGCGTGCGCACGAAGCCGGGGCAGATCACGTTGGCGCGGACGTTGTACTTGGCGCCTTCCTTGGCGACCGTTTTGCACAGGCCGATGAGGCCGTGCTTGGCGGTCACGTAAGGAGCCTTGAGCAGCGACGCTTCCTTCGAGTGGACCGAGCCCATGTAGATCACGCTGCCACCGCGCCCTTGCGCGTACATGTGCTTGAGGCACGCGCGCGTCGTCAGGAAAGCACCATCGAGGTGAATCGCGAGCATCTTCTTCCAATCGGCAAAACTGAACTCTTCGATGGGATGAACGATCTGGATGCCGGCGTTGCTGATGAGGATGTCGATGCCGCCGAAGACCGCAGCGGCTTCTTCGACGCCTGCGTTCACCTGGTCTTCGTTGGTGACGTCCATGCCGACACCAATGGCTTCGGCGCCCGTGGCCTTTAGCTCAGCTGCCGTGGCGTCCGCTGCTTCCTTGTTTAAGTCGGCGATGACGATCTTGGCGCCTTCCTTGGCGAACACGATGGCAATTTCCTTGCCGATGCCGCTGGCCGAGCCGGTGATGAACGCGACTTTGTTTTTGAGTTGCATGAGAATTCCTTAAATGAGTAAAAGTTTAAATGCGGGACGGGGCGGTCTTTGCACTTCGGGAGCTCACGTACTGCCGGAGCGGGCGGTGCCCGCACGCGTGTCCAGGCTGGGCTTGTGCACGCGCAATGCGTCGGGCTCGGTTAGGTCGTAGGTGGTCACGCCGTTCGCGCTGGTCGTCTTCAGCCAGTCCGGATGCGCAAGCGTGTTGTTCATGTCGCGCGCGCCGGCCTCCCAATGCTCGGTGACTGTCGTGCGAGAAAACTCATAGTCTTTCGAGTCGAGTTCATAAGGCCGGTTGCGGTAGATCAGATGAACGATGTCGATCGGCTTGTGCGTCATTTGTGCGCTCAGCGCTTCCACGCTCTTGTCATTGCGCAAGGCGGCAGGAAGCTTCTTGATGAGGTCGGCCAGTGCCTGTTGCAGGTTGACGTTGGCCGACACCGCATCGGTGTTCATCCGCGTGCGGCTCGAATAGATGATGTCTTTTTGCCGTTGCGACACTTCGGCCAGTGTCTGCGGCATGACGCCGCGTGCGCTGAACAGGTCGACCTGAAGCACCACCAACGGCTGCGTGCGCGGATGGACGTCAAGAACATATTGCAGCGGCGTGTTCGACACGATGCCGCCGTCCCAATAGTCTTCGCCATCGATGTGCACCGGCGGAAAACCGGGCGGCAGCGCGCCGCTCGCCATGATGTGTTCCGGAGTGATCTTCTGCGCAGCGTTGTCGAAGTAGATCGAGTTGCCGGTGCGCACATTCACCGCGCCCACGCTGATGCGCATGGCGTCTTTGCGGTTGATGCGGTCGAAGTCGACGAAGCGCTCGAGCGTCGACTTGAGATCCGTCGTGTCGCAGTAGCTGAGCACCGGCGCAGAGCTGCCCAGCAGCATGGCGGGGCCGATGCGCGGCTTGAAAAACCCCGGAATCCCGAAAAACACCGCTGACGCCGCGCTCCACTGATTGAGCATCATGCGGTCGCCAAGAACCGACGGCAGTTGCTGACCCGGTCCCGACGAGAGAAGGTCCCAGAATCCCTTGAGCTTGTCGATGCGTTCATTGGGCGCGTTACCCGCGATGATCGACGCGTTGATGGCACCGATAGAAACACCGGCCACCCAATCGAGAGATTGATAGCGCTCGAACAGTTCCTCGCAGACGCCTCCCTGATAGGCGCCCAGCGCGCCCCCGCCTTGCAGCACGAGCGCCTTGGTGGCCTGGCCCATGTCGGATGCGGGTGCCGGAGCAGACGAAAGCCCCGAGAGCGCTGCGCGGGGAGCGGGCGGATTGCGGGGCTTGGAAGTCTGGCGGGGCGCGGGAACGGGCGAAGGCTTGCTTGTGCTCATTCCCGCATTGGACACCGCGTTTCTGACAGCCGGCAGGCCGGCTCCGAGTTTTTACTTCGGCAACATCTGTCCGCGGATTTCGCCGCCGGGGTTGGCCGCGGTATGCACGTTGGCATACCACTTGCCAGCCATCAGATCTGCCGCTTGAGCCGGGGTGAGCGTTGCGGTTCCTTCGATAGGGGTGGCCGGGCTGGTGAAAGGCACAACCACACCGGCGTTGGCGCCAGCGACTGCGGGACCATGAAAGTGCGCCGCAGTGGCGGGGCCGCTCAGGCCCGAATAGGTGACCTTGTACTTCAGCACATTGGTGCCCTTGTCGAGGGTGGCTTCGGCCATGCCGCTGCCGCGCGTCATGTTCGGAGGCACTTCGCTGGATGCGTTCATGGCGCCGCTGAAGCTGGCAGTGTTGGAATTCATGCCCATCATTCCGCAGCCGGCGAGCGCCATGGTGGCGACGCCTGCGACGAAGGTTGCGCGCAAAAAGGTGCCGTATCGGTTCATTGGTTATCTCCTGGATTTAGTCGAAGTGACTTTCGAGCATAGGCAATTGCGGAGCCGGCGTCATGTCGGCAAAACGCGCGACTTGATCAGAAGGCGATGGACCCCTCAGCCGACTTTTGCCGACCCCAGCGCTTCGCCGCGCGTAGGTGATGGCCGGCCATCGGCCGGCCGCGCCGCTGCGTTCTTGAGCGAACCGAACGTGTGCGCATAGACCCAGGTGAACTCTGCCCCCAGCAAAAAGATCTGCGCCGAGTAGTAGACCCAGACCAGCACAACGACCAGCGAGCCCGCCGCGCCGTAGCCCGAGGCCACGCTGCTCTTGCCGATGTACAGGCCAATCAGGTGCTTGCCGATGGTGAAGAGCAGCGCCGTCACCGCCGCCCCCACCCACACGTCGCGCCACTGCACCCGCACGCGCGGCATGATCTTGTAGATCATCGCGAAGACGACCGTCACCATCACGAAGCTGAAGACGAAGTTGACCGCTTGCGCCAGCGTGGCCCAGCCGCCGAACAACGGTGACCACCATTTGCCCAGCGCGGCCAGTGCCGCGCTCGCCACCAGCGACACCATCAGCAAAAAGCCGATGCCCATGATCATGCTGAACGACAACAGCCGCACTCGAAGCAAGTTGAACAGACCCGTATTCTTGTCGCGCGCCGGCGCCCGCCAGATGCGATCGAGCGCATCCTGCAATTCACCGAAAACGGTGGTCGCACCGAGTACCAGCAGCGCGATGCCGATCACTGTCGCGACGATGCCTTCGGTCGGCTTGTTGACCGCCTCCAGCATGCCCTGCACCGCCATCGCTCCTTGCGGACCCATGAGCCCCGACAGCTGCGCAAAAATCTCTCCTCGGGCTGCATCGCGGCCGAAGACGAGCCCCGCCACCGAGATGACGATGAGCAGCAATGGCGCCACCGAAAACACCGTGTAGTAAGCGAGCGCGGCCCCCATGCTCGGGGCGTAGTCGTTTGCCCACGAGGCGAAGGCCCGCTTCGACAAGTCGAAGAGGGCACGAAGTTTTTCCGGGAGTTGCGGCAGTTGCATGCGCCGAGTATTACCCCCGGGTTAGGCAAAGCTGTCAGTCGTGCGCGCGGCCTGCTGACGGCCGTTTCGCCAACGATAATCTTCGACAAATGCAACCGGCTTCTTCCAACGTGGCGGCAGCGCCCGATCGCATGTCTCACCCCCTGCCCCAGTCGCCACGCGATCTTTTCGTGTCGTTCACCTGGCTCGCGCTGCAGGGTTTTGGAGGCGTCCTCGCCATCGTCCAGCGCGAGTTGGTCGAGAAAAAGAAGTGGCTGACACCCGACGAATTTCTCGAGGACTGGGCCGTGGCGCAGGTCATGCCCGGGCCCAACGTCATCAACCTCAGCCTGATGATCGGCGACCGGTACTTCGGCTTGCGTGGTGCCGTCGCAGCCGTGGCAGGCATGTTGGCGGTGCCACTGGTCATCATCCTGGCGCTCGCGATGGTCTACGCGCACTTCGCGACCAACCCGCAGGTCGCGGCCGCCCTGCGCGGCATGGGCGCGGTGTCGGGCGGCCTCATCGCTGCGACCGGCGTCAAGCTCATTCCGCAACTTCGCAAGCACCCGCTCGGCTTCGGCATTTGCATCGCGACCGTGGCACTCGTCTTCGTGCTGATCGGCGTGCTGCAGCTTCCGTTGGGCTGGGTGCTGCTGGTGGTGGGCGGTGCAGCGTGCGTCGCGACCTGGCGAAAGCTGACGCCATGACCGACCTGACGAATCTAACGATCGTCATGCACTGGCATGACTGGCTGGCGCTTTTCGGCCAGTACATGCTGCTGTCGCTGCTTTCGATCAGCGGCGCCATCACCACGGTGCCGGACATGCACCGCTACCTGGTCGACCAGCATCACTGGCTCACCGCCACGCAGCTCAATTCTTCGGTCGCCATCGCGCAAGCTGCACCCGGCCCCAACGTGCTGTTCGTGGCGTTGATGGGATGGAACGTCGGCCTCAACGCTGGCGGCGGCATCGGCGGTGGACCGCAGGCGTGGCTGCTCGGCCTTCTCGGCCTGACGATCACCATGGCCGGCATCATGCTGCCGAGCACCACGCTCACCTACATCGCCACGCGTTGGGCACGGCGCAACCGCACGCGGCGCGAAGTGCGCGCCTTCAAGCAAGGCATGGCTCCTGTGGTGGTCGGCTTGCTGATCGCGACCGGATGGATTTTGTCGAACACAAACCACGTGAGCGTCACGCCGGCTTGGCACGTGTGGGCCGTGACGGGCGTGGCCGGCTTGATCGTCTGGCGCACCCGCATTCATCTGCTGTGGATGCTCGGCGCCGGGGCCGCGTTGGGTGCGCTCGGCTTCGTTTAAATCCGGCTGCCAGCCCTGCACAGCAGTCCTTGTTACCTTCTCACCCACTCACCAGGAACACCCATGCAACTTCGTCCGCTCGGCCGCTCCGGCCTTCAGGTTTCTCCGATCGCTTTCGGCGGCAACGTCTTCGGCTGGACCGTCGATGAAGCCCTGTCGTTCCGCCTGCTCGATGCATGGCTCGACGCCGGCTTCAACTTCGTCGACACGGCCGACGTGTATTCGCGTTGGGTGCCGGGCCACACCGGCGGCGAGTCGGAAACGATCATCGGCAAGTGGCTGCGCCAGACCGGCAAGCGCAATCGCGTGGTGCTCGCCACCAAGGTCGGCAAGCCGATGGGGGAAGACAAGGTCGGCCTGTCGCCGGCCTACATCCGTAAGGCGGTCGAGGCCTCGCTGACGCGGCTCAAGACCGACCACATCGATCTCTACCAGTCGCACGACGACGACGCCGAGACACCGCTGGCAGATTCGCTCGGCGCCTTCGCCGACCTCATCAAGGCCGGCAAGGTGCGCGCCATCGGTGCGTCGAACTACACCGCGCCGCGTCTGGCCGAAGCACTCGACCTTTCGGACAAGCTCGGCCTGCCGCGCTACGAGTCGCTGCAGCCGCTCTACAACCTGTACGACCGCGCGGTGTTCGAAGACGATTTGGAACCGTTGTGCCTGCAGCGTGGCGTCGGCGTCATCAATTTCTATGCGCTGGCAGCCGGCTTCTTGACAGGCAAGTACCGCAGCGAAGCCGACGCAGCCAAGAGCAAGCGCGGTGAGAGCACGACCAAGAAGTACCTGAACGCGCGCGGCCTTCGCATCCTCGACGCGCTGGATGTGGCAGCGCGTAAGCACGACGCGACTCCCGGCCAGGTGGCGCTCGCATGGCAGATCGCGCGGCCGGCCATCACGGCACCGATTGCCAGCGCGACCTCGATCGAGCAACTCGACGATCTGGTCAAAGCGGCCGAACTGAAGCTGGATGCTGAAACGATCGCGGCGCTCGATGCAGCCAGTACGGAATCCAGTGCCGAAGCGGAGGCCGCCTGATCTGCCGACCGGCTGATCAGTAGGCAAGCTCCCACAGCGATTGGCGCCGCCTGCCATTGCGGCCATTGGCAGCGCTCTCGATACTTCGGCCATCGCAGTATTCGAGAGAGAGGATTCCCATGTCATTCGCGCTTTACATGATCGGCTTTTTAATTTTCCTGGCTGGCCTCGCCTGGGGCGCCTCGGTCGCAGGCGTGCCGACGCTCTACATCGGCATTGGCTCCCTCATCGTGCTGGGAATCGGCATCTTCAGTGCGGTGAGTCGCACCCGCGGCAAAGACCCGTCCTGAATCCTGTACCGCACAGCACCAAAGCCAGCACCGGCACCAGGCCGAAATTCGGGATCGCCTTCGGGATGATCCGATGGCAGGAAACGTCGCGCTTGCCTAAGCTGGCGCGATGACTTCGCCCAACACTCCAGCAGCCTTGTCCGGAGGCAACTCCAGCGTACTCGCCACTGCGATCGCAACACCCGCTCTCGATTTCTTTGCCGACCTTCGCGTCGACGTCGGCGTGCCTCAAGTGCTCGGCCACGGCCCGCGTGGTTTGCGCAGGGTTGTCCCCATCAACGGTGGCGAAGCACGCGGCGTCGACTGGCATGCACGCGTGCTGCCCGGCGGCAGCGACTTCCAACTCATCCTGAGCGACACGCTGTCTGAGCTCGACGCGCGCTATAGCCTCGAAACCGATGGCGGCGATCTGCTCTACGTGCAAAACCACGCGGTCCGCTCAGCGCCGGCCGACGTCATGGCCAAGTTATTGCGCGGTGAGCCGGCCGATCCTGCGCAGGTCTACTTTCGATGCAGCCCGCGCTTCGAGACATCGTCTCCGGCGCTCAAATGGGTCTGCGAGCGGATGTTCGTCGGTGCCGGCGTAAGGCACCCGACCCAGGTGGTGATGCGCTTCTTCACGCTCGCCTAAACCATCCGTGAAGGGGCCTCGATAAGACGAAAGCCCACAAGGGTAAGCACCGAAGTGCAATGCCCGCCACAGGACTATCTTGAAGTTGTCGATGCATCACGCAGGAGACAACCATGTTGATCGTTAGCAAGTTGGTTTTGGCAGGCGGCGTTGCCGCCGCCGCGATGGCGGGGCCGGCAACGCTGGGCACTACCTCCGAACAGAGCAGCGCACAAGCCGTCACCGTATCGAGCGCGACGCAAGCGGGCTCTCAGCAGCCTCCGGCCGCGGTACCCAGTCTTACCCGATGCCCCGGCAGTTGCGACCTTTGGCAGATGCTGGCGCTGCGCCACTGAAGCCGGAACGCTGAACCCTGCCTACACGGCGATGCGCTGACGCATCGCCTCGTATAAACATACGCCGCTCGCCACCGAGACATTCAGGCTTTCGACCGCGCCCGCCATCGGGATGCTGATCAATTCGTCGCAGGTTTTGCGAGTGAGCTGGCGCATGCCCTCGCCTTCGGCACCGAGCACCAGCGCCAGCGGCCGCTTCAGGTCGGTCTGGTAAAGCGTGCGGGGCGCGTCGTCGCTGGTACCGACGCACCAGATGCTGCGCTCCTTCAGTTCATTCAGCGTCCGCGACAGGTTGGTGACCATGAAGTACGGCATGGTATCGGCCGCACCGCTCGCCACCTTCGACACCGTAGCGTTGATGCCGGCAGCATGGTCCTTCGGCGCGATGACCGCGTGTGCACCGGCACCGTCGGCCACCCGCAGGCAGGCGCCCAGGTTGTGCGGATCGGTCACGCTGTCGAGCACCAGCAGCAATGGCACCGTGCCGGCGGCTTCCAGGCCTTCGAGCAGTTCGTCGATCGAATGCAATTGCGGCATAGCCTCGACGCGGGCGGCAATGCCCTGGTGGCCGTGACTGCCTGCGAGTTTGGCAATGCGCAACGAATCGGCCTCGACGAGACGCACTCCTGCATCTTGCGCGCGAGCGATGAATTGCTTCATGCGCGCGTCGCGACGGCTCGAGTCGAACAGCACTTCGAGCACCGACTTCGGCGCGGTTTTGATACGCACGCCCACGGCATGAAAGCCGAAGATCACTTTGGGGGAAGACATCCGGCGATTATCAAGGTCAGGCGTCGGCCGGGCGAATGCTCAGGCCAGGACTTCAGGCGCTCTTGTCGTCCGACGCCACGCGCCCGGCTTCGATGGTGATGCGGCGCTCGCAACGGTCGGCGATGCCGCGGTCGTGCGTCACCATCACGAGCGTGGTGCCTAGCTCGCGATTGAGATCGAACATCAACTTCATGACCTGCTCGCCGGTCGCGTGGTCGAGGCTGCCGGTCGGCTCGTCGGCCAGCAGCAAGGCTGGTTGAACGACGAAGGCGCGGGCCAGCGCCACGCGCTGCTGCTCTCCGCCCGACAGCACCTTCGGATAGTGGCCGAGGCGCTGGCTCAAGCCGACGCGGCCCAGCATCTCCGTCGCGGCCTTGCGCGCGTCCTTGCGGTTGGCGAGCTCCAGCGGCAGCATCACGTTTTCGAGGGCGCTCAGGTTGGCGAGCAACTGAAAGCTCTGGAATACGAAGCCGACCTTTTGGGCACGCAGCGCGGCGCGGTCGTCTTCGTCGATGGCGAACAGGTCTTCGCCACCGAGCCGCACCGTGCCGCGGGTCGGTGTGTCGAGGCCCGCGATGATCGACAGCAAAGTGCTCTTGCCGGAGCCCGACGCGCCGACGATGGCCGCGGTCTCCCGTGCACCGAGGGTGAAATGGATGTCCTGCAAAATGTCCAGCGTGCCGCTCGAATCGGTGACGGACTTGAAAACATGGTCGACGGCAACAATTTCAGTGGCAGTGGCTTGTGACAGTGCGGACATCAGGTACTTTGAAAGGCTTTGCGTGTTGAATCGACTTGTGGAACGGCGTTGGGAGCGACGTCACTTTATCTTGAGCGCCACGCTGGCCGGCGCAGCGGGGCTTCTGGGCGCAGGGGCTTCCTTCGCGCAGGCCGCGCCACAGACCATCCTCATCATGGGCGACTCGCTCAGCGCCGAATATGGCCTGAAGCGCGGTGAAGGCTGGGTCGCGTTGCTGCAAAAGCGGCTGGCGGAGCAGAAGATCGATGCCCGCGTGGTCAATGCGAGCATCAGCGGCGAGACCACGTCGGGTGGCCGCTCACGCATGGATGCGCTGCTCAAGCTCAACAAGCCCGACGTGATGGTGCTCGAACTCGGCGCCAACGACGCGTTGCGCGGGCTGGCCATCAAGGACTCCGAAGCCAACCTCACCGCGATGACGAAGGCGGCGCAGGCTGCCGGCGCCAAGGTGCTGCTGCTCGGCATGCAGGTGCCGCCGAACTACGGCATGGACTATCTGAATCGCTTCTCGCGGATGTTTACCGGCACAGGCAGCGCCACCGGTGCGCCGGTCGTTCCGTTCTTCTTGAAGGGCGTAGCCGACGCGCCCGACCCGATCAGGATGTTTCAGGCCGACCGCATCCATCCGGTGGCTGCCGCGCATCCGCAGATGCTCGACAACGTCTGGCCGCAACTGCGCAAGCTGTTGAAGTAAACGATCGATTCAAGCCGACGAGCCAACGAAAAAGCCGCCACTGCACGAAGCAGATGGCGGCTTTTTCACGAACGCTAAAAGTAGAGCGAAAAGAAGCTCGAGAGACGATCAGCCGTTCTTGGTCGGAAGGTCCGGCACGGTTGGCGGATCGCGTTCGAGCGAGGCCACGTCGCTTTCCGGATCTCCGGGTGCCAGGCCATCGCTGCTCGGGCTCAGCTTGCGATTGACTTTGTCGCGCAGCTTTTCTTCCTTTTTCTTCCTCTTGGCCAGTTCCTTCTGTCGCTTCTCGTATCCGTAATTGGGTGCGGCCACTGCGTCTCCTTGGTGCGGGGCAATCCGTGGGACTGCGATGCTTCCGACTGTACGCGATTACGAAAGACGGCTCAGAGCTTGCCCAGGGCTTGTTCCAGGTCGTCGCGCAGGTCGCCGACATCTTCCAGGCCGACCGAAAATCGCACCAGCGTCCCCTTGTACGACCAACGCGCAACAGTCGGGTCGCGCATCAGGCCGATGTCGTACGGCACCACCAAACTGACCGGGCCGCCCCACGAATAGCCGAGCCGGAAGAGCTTGAGGCTGTCGCAAAAGCGGTCGGCCTGCTCGCTGCTGAAGCGCTCGTCGAAAACGATCGAGAACAGGCCAGCGGCCAGATCTGTCTTGCCGCACAGGGCACGCCAGTGGTCATGGCCCGGTGAGCCTTCGAGGGCCGGGTGCAGTACTTGCGCGATCTCGTCGCGGGCCTGCAACCAGCGTGCAAGCTCTCTCGCCGCCCTGTCGTGCGCCGCATAGCGCAAGCCGATGCTCGGCAACGATCGCAGCACCAGTTCGACATCGTTCACCCCAACGCCGAAGCCCATGCGCATGTGCGTGAGCTTGAGCGCGTTGTGCAGGCGGTCATCGCGCGTGGTCACGCCGCCCATCAGCACGTCGCCGCCACCGCTCGGGTACTTGGTAAGCGCGTGCGCAACGATGTCGACACCCTGCCCTGTGCCGCTGCCGTCCAGATCGAACGGCGCAAAAGCCAGCCCGGCGCCCCAGGTGTTGTCGAGCGCGCACAGCACGTCGCGCGCACGGCAAACGGCGACCAGCGCCGGCAAATCCGGGAATTCCATCGTGACCGAGCCGGCCGCCTCGACCCACACCAGCCGCGTGCGGTCGGAAATCTTGGCCGCGAGATCAACCGGATTCATCGCGTCGTACAGCTTGTGGGTGATGCCGAAGTTAGCCAGTTCGCCTGTCGCCAGCGCCTTGCTCGGGCCGTAGACGTTGTCGGGCAGCAGCACCTCGTCGCCGGCCTTCAGAAAGGCGAAAGACACCAGCGTGATCGATGCGAGGCCGCTCGGCACCAACAACGCGGCCGTGCCGCCTTCGAGCGTGGCGAGCCGTTCTTCGAGCGTGAACGTGGTCGGCGTGCCGTGCAGGCCGTAGGTGTAGCCGGCCTTGGTTTTCCAGTCTCGCGCGCGCAGCGCGGCCACGTCGGCGAAGAACACGGTCGAGGCCTTGAACACACCGGGTTGCGGCGCGGCGAACCTGGCCGGCGGTACGTAGGGGTGATGGATGAGTTCGGTCGAAGGCTGGGTCATGACCCCTATTGTGGCGAAGGCCGAAGATGGAAGAATCGACCCCACATTCAGGGAGGCCACAGAACAACACGAATGGAAAACGAATGGACCACGAATGCCCCGCAGCCTGACCGACCGCGAAGCCTTTGCCAGCGTACTCACCACCCTCATCCTCGAACGCTGCATGGCGTCGCGCAGCACCGAAACCTCGCGCATCGAACTTCAGGAAAGCGTGCCCGGCAACGAGCGCTCCTATGTGCGGCGCGGACTCGACGCGCTGGTCGAGCATGGCGCCTTGGCGATGAGCGGCGACGACATTGGCTTCACGCACGAGGGCAGCGCCTTCCTCGCGTATGTCGCGAGTGTCGAGCGGGCGTCGGACGACCACAACGACAGCGATGATCCGGACGCGCATGCCGCCGTCGTGCCGCTGCTCACGCTCATCGCGCAAGACGCGCGGCTGGCGCCGCCCAAGCGCATCGAAGACATACAGACCCTGCCCGGCCGCCTCGAGGGCTATCGCGCGACGAAGCAGTCTGGCTTATTGAACCGCTGGACTTTGCTGCTCGCGATCGTGGTCGTGCTGGGCGTCGTCGTCTACACGCAGCTTCGGTAGTTCAGTTTCCGCAATCATTCGACGTAGTTCAACGCGGTCAGTAGTTCACCGTCACCGTGATGGTGTCGGCATAGGCACCGACCGAGACGTACTGGTTAGGTGGAATGCGCCCGTACACCCGATAGCTTTGCGTAAGCGAAGTACCGCCCAAGACAACCAGCACCGTGAAGCTGTCGCTTACGGAATCGGTGCCCCATACCTGGTCGTAGCTGCTGTTGGTGAAGAGGTTGTAGCCCAGCGGCGTCGCGGCGCTGCCGCCGATCATCTTGCGCTCGCCCACATTGCCGTTCAAGCCTTGACTCAAGCTGATGCTGTAGCCGATAGTCGTGACCAGACCGACGCCGCCGACGGCGGTCCCGGTCACAGTGATGATGCTCGATATGTCGCTGGCAGTGACGCGGTTCGGGTCGTAGTTACCGAAAGGCAGCAGGGTGGCGCTGGTCGTCACGCTGCAGGTCACGAGGCCGACCGCCGAGCAGGTGGCGTGGGCTGGCGCCGTCGCGAGGCCGATTGCAGCGATTCCGACCCCTGCGAGCCAATGTGTCGATCCGCGCTGCCGACGCATGACCGGGCGCGTGACGCAACTCAGGAAGTAGCTCATGGCCGCGACACCTCGATCGGCCGGCATTCGAAGGTGCCGAGCGACGGCAAAGGCTCTGCCGTATCGATCTTGCCCAGACCGAAGCCGCAGCGGCTGCCTCGCCACTGCGCTTCGAAGACTTCACCCGAAGCCGGCTGCTCGACGGACACCGTGCCGCCGTAGCCCGAAATGAAAGTTCGTTGCCGCGACTGGCTGCGCACCTCGATGCCGGGCGGCAAAAATTGACCGTCGGGCAATCGAACGATTACCGTCGCAGTGCTGCCGTGGCCGACGTCGAACTGCACTGCCGCGACGCCCCTGAAGCGCGGCACCACCTTGATCGCCTCTTTGCCGATCGTCGCTTCGATGGGCAAGTCACTGCTGTCGATGCTGAGCAGATTCGCCTCGTAGGCCCGAAGCCCCGGCACAACGGCGCGGCCCTGCGCATCGGTGGTGGCGAGATGCTGGTTCTCGCGATACACCTTGAGCCCGGACGAGCCGGGAACATCGACCAGCGCGAACGCATCGTCGGACTGGCGTGTGGCAAAAAGCAGTCCGCCCGCCAGCCCGACCGAGCCACTCGCACGCAATCGCAGGCCCGTGTCTCCGGCATAACTCGACGCCTCAGCCGTTGCCACGCCGTACCGCCCGAGCCAGCTCACATCCGCTTCCGTGCGCGCGCTGTTCCTGCCAGATCCGTTGTAGCCACCGCTGCCACCACGCGAAGCGAGCACGCGGTAAGCGACGCCGCCATCGATGTCGGAAGGCGCCGTGCGATTTAGTTCTGCGATGACCGACGAGCCGCCATCGCCGCGCTGCAAAGACAACGATGCCGTCTGCTGATCGCCGAGCGGCATCGTGAGCGTCAGCCCGACGGAGGTCGCGCCGACCGACCCCGACGGCACGTTGCGCGACTGCTCCGATCGGGATATGTACGCATTCAGCGAAGCACGGCCCGCTATCGCGATCGACCAGTTGGCCGACAGCACAGACACCGGCGCGCCGAAGTCGTAGCGCAGCACCGTGTAGCTTGCGCCGACTGAGCCGAGCGCACCGAGCGAACGGCCGGCGAACACCTGCGTTTGCGCCGCCACGTGCGCGCTGCCGTCCTGCCACGCGATCTGCGTGAAGTCGCGGCTCGCCACCTGGCGGCTGACAGAAAAGTTCCAGCGGTCGCTGAAGCGCGTGAACGAGGCGCGTGCCAGTCGACCGTTGCCCGTGTTGTCGCTGCGGCTGGCGGCGGCGCTCAGGGAGAACTCGCCGATGGGCGACCACACCCATGTCGCACCACCGCCCACCGTCTGGCTGCGGTTGCCGACTTCCGCATGCGCCTCGATCGTGGTGTTGTCGGTCCAGCCCTTGCGCCAGTTGCCGGAGGCGAAGGGCCTCCCGTAGGCGAAGCTGCGCTCGCCATAGAAAAGACGGTTCCAGCTGAACTCGACCGAATAGTCGGACAGCCCCGCGTGCAGCAGGTTCGAGCTCACGTAATACGGCGTGACGACGGTGCGCCGCACGCCCAGTGAATCGGTCACTGCAAAGCGCATGTCGCCAGCGCCGGTCAGCACGGGGATGTCCGACACGGTGAACGGACCGGCATCCGCTCGGCCTTGATAGCGCAGCGTGGCATTGACGAAGACTTCGACCGACGATGGCAGCGCAGAGCCGCCATGCAGTGACGGCGTCGGATAGCTGATGTAGCCCGGCTGCAGGCCGAACTGCGTGCCCCACTGCACCCCCCCGAAGCGCAGCGGCGTCGACCAGTTCGCGCTGCGCGTGATGCTGTCGCCAACGGTCAAGCGCGTCAGGCTCGACGGGTCTTCCCACCGGTAGGCGGTGTCGAGCCGCGTCACGCTATGGGATGTGTCGAAGGCCGTAGGGCCGGCAAGAAAGCTGCTCGACACGAGGCCCCAGGAGCCCGATGCCGACGCATCGAAAAAGCCGGAGGCGCGGGTTCCGGTGCGGTCTCGCTGCAGCGCGATGTCGTAGTTGAGAAACGCGCCGGTGGCCGATTGCGACAGCGCCAGACGACCGGCCGATCGGCTGCGCGCGACGCCTTCCCTAAAGCCTTCGGGCGGAACATCGAGTCGCACGGTCTGGCTCGCCTCGTCGACATCGACGGTGATGCCCGGCACCGCGGTCATGTCGAAGTAGTCATCGCCGTCGACGCTGAGCGCCGGCGTGGCGGGCACCAGCAACTGCCACGCAGCGATATCGCCGCGCTGGAACAGCACTCGGGCGCCGAGCCGCAGCATCGGCAGCACGGCGTCGTATGGCGTGCCGTTGATGCGCACGTCGAGGATGACGGGCAGGGCATCTCGCGAGCCAGGCGCTGGTCGCGCCGGCTGCACTTCATGCACTTCATGCACTTCATGCACTTGCACCAACTGCATCGGCAGGCTCCACAGCACAGCGAGGGCCGCAGCCAACGGCACCGCGGCATCGGTGCGACACATGGGACGACAAGGAAGCGGCCAGGACAAAGCGCCGACAAGCCGAATCAGCGAGAGTGACCGCGAATCATCGAGACGGCGCCTCGCCCGGCATCTGCAGCTGCGCGGGCGGCAAAGGCTGTGCGGCATCGCTCTGCACCTCGACACTGAACGGGCTGCCCGCCGGGAGCGATGGCAGATCCATCGGCAACGCGGTCGCCTGCCCGGCCAGCACGTAGTGCGACAGCGACTTTCTTGCGAACTCGTCGCCATTGCCATGACGCAGTACGACCTGAATGAGCTGGATGTGCTCGTCACCGCCGTTTCGGAAGTTCAGCCGATAGGGCGAAGGCAATTGCGAATTCCGCGTCAAAGTCGAAGACGGCACCGGGGTCGCGTCGCCGCGTTCGACACGCCACTGCACCTCGCGGCGCACCACCTTCGGCGGTACGAAGATCGGCACGCCGATGCGCAGCAAGGTCTGGACCTGGTTGCCGGCCGCGCCGTCCGCCGGCACAGCCCTGTCGCGCGGTAACTGCTGCAAAAAAATGCGGTAGCTCCTCTCACGCTCGCCGGCCGGCACGCGCAGCCCGACCCGTACGATCTGCTGCGCCTGCGCCGCCAGGCGGAAGATCGTCGGGTTGACCAGCACGTCGCGCGTCGGTTCATACACGTCCTTGCCGTCTACCTGCGACCACGCGAAGACTTCTGCCTGCACTGCGACCTCTGCGTCATCCGCGTTGCCGATGGTCATCGCAGCGACCGCGCGCCCTGGCGTGAGCACGATGCGCACCGGCGCGACCTGCAAACTGCCCCCCCATGCCGCTGGCGCGGAGACGATTACGGTGACGACCAACGCGACGACGGCTGTACCGACGTACGGCAACACGTACGCCATCGCCCTCAAGAAAGCTCTCGTTCTCATGCCGCCGCGGCGTCCATGTCAGTCTCGGCACGTCTCAGTAAGTGAGGGTGAGCGTCACGGTGTCTGCGTAGTTGACGGCAGGACCGGCGTTGTACTGCCCGATCGGAATCTGCCCGTAGATCGTGTAGGGCTGGATGACACCGTTGGCGACGTAGCCGGTACCCGTCACGCTGTTGTCCCAGCTGGTGGCGAAGGTACTTTCCTTAAAAAGCCCATAGGTCAGCAAATTGTTGCCCGCCGGCGCCGACGAGCTGGTCATCTTGCGGGCCGTCAGTGTCGCGCCGCTGCCCAGGCCCACGCTCAGCCCAACCGAATACGGCGTGCCGAAAGTGCAGACGACGGTGAACGACGTCGAGCCGGCAAGCGGCGTGTCGCTGGACGGGGTGTAGCTCCCGAAAGCAAGAGTGCCAGGGCCGACGACTGCACACGCCGTCAACACGGTGGCCGTCACCTGGAAAGTGGCTATTGCCGATGCGGCATTCGCGCGCGTTCCGTGGAGTGTGAGGCCGGCAATACAGAGCATTGCAGGCAAGACGAATAACCGGCGACTGATAGAGCTGGTCATTTGATTCCATGAATTGGTTGGGGCCGCCATCCAGCGGATTCGCAAAAGTCTAGGCATCTCATCGCAATGTCATTTCCGATGTTCACATTTTTATATATTTAGTGCAAGCATCGATAACCAAGCGAAGTTTTATGCAAAACCTACATACGGATCACTACTTCATCACGCATTCAAACCGGACTTGTAAGCAACGCATTAAATGTGCGGAAACCCGCATATAAATGTAAGCCAAAAGATCAAAAGTTCTTCCATCGACAACTTTCTTCTAAATTGAACAAATAGAACCATTAACGTATACATTTTTACCCAAAAATTTTGCGTAAGTCGACTAATTTAAGGATCTGCAACCATTCAGAAACATGTACTTCGGTATTAGACAATTCCAATTGATTCGTTTTTTTCCTGTCGCATGCAATCCGCAGTCCGGTCCGATTTTCAGGCGCAAGCGCCCCGCCACGTCGCCGAGCTGCCAATCCAATTCGAACGCTCTCCACGATTCGTTTCGCTCATCGGTGTCTCGGCTGCAGCTGCTGCCGTGCGCGGTATCGACAATGGCGGATCGACGAGCAGCAACACGGAAACCTGTGCTGCCAGCGTCGGCGCCTACGTGGAAGGCGGTGTCGGCACGCCGCCGGATGGTGACCGTCACAAAACGGGTAATCAGGGTCGCCCACGCGCCACGGGACCATGCTCTCACCTAAAGCCAAAGTCCTATTTGGCGGCCGAAGCTTTTTGGGGTGATGTCGTCAAGAGCACAGTCAATCGGCAGGCTTGGGATTGCATCTCGGTGACGACGAGGCAATAGGAGACAGCAATGCAACCTGGTTTCTGGACAGGCTTGGACGTCGTGGTTACAGCGCGAGCGCGATGGCTCGACACGCTGTTAAGCCTTCACCCGTATTCGATCGCGCGTTTCGCCCCGGCAACGATGCGACCCATGACGGGATCTATGTCTGCCTGAATTCCGGCCTGGAGTTCGTGGCCAAGGGCGGCGTGCCGCTGCCCAATGTGAAACAGCGCGAGCACCGCATCTTGTTCAGTGGCATCCAATGGCAGTTATCGGTGTCGATCAGCGCCAATTCCAGATCGCTGCTGCTCGGTGTCTTCGCGCTCTTTCGCTGTCGCTCACTCAAAACAGGTGAATCAGCCTCGCCTGCGCGGTGAGTTCCTCGCGAAAGTCCGGGTGCGCGATACCGATCAGTTCTTTCGCTCGCTGCTTGGCCGATTTGCCGCGCAACTGCGCCACGCCGTATTCGGTGACGACGTAGTTGATGTCGTTCTTGCTGGTGCTCACATGCGTGCCAGGCGACAGCACCGGAACGATGCGCGAAATGGTGTCGTTGCGGGCGGTAGAAGGCACGACGATGAACGCCTTGCCGCCTCGCGAGCGATTGGCTGCGCGCACGAAGTCGCTCTGGCCGCCGGTGCCCGAAAACGGCGCCGAGCCCAGACTCTCCGAGCCACACTGTCCCAGCAAATCGATCTGCAGCGTCGCGTTGATGGCGACCATGTTGTCGTTCAGGCCGGCCAGCGCGGGGTCGTTGGTGAAGTTGACCGGATGCATCTCCAGCATCGGGTTGCGCTCCATGAACCGATAGAGCTTTTTGGACCCGAGCGCGAAGGTCGCGATCATCTTCCCCGGAAGGTAGTTCTTACGGCGATTGGTCACGGCGCCGCATTCGACCAGCGACAGGATGCCGTCGCCGATCATCTCGGTGTGAATGCCGAGGTCGTGCTTGTGGGTGAGTTGCATCACCACCGCATCCGGGATGCCGCCGTAGCCGATCTGCAGCGTCGAGCCGTCTTCGATCATGTCGGCGACGTACTTGCCGATCGCCTCCTGCACCGGGCCAATCTTGGGCAGACCGACTTCGAGCACCGGCTCATCGCTCTCGATGAGCGAGGTGACCTGCGAGATGTGCACGCGACACTCGCCGAATGCGTAAGGCACGTTCGGGTTGACTTCGAGCACCACCGCGCGCGCTTTGGCCACAGCAGCCATCGTGTAGTCGACACCGAGGCTGAGCGCGAAAAAGCCTTCATCGTCCATCGGCGATGCCATGCTGAACACCACATCGGCTGCCATCTGGCCGCGTTCGATCTGCGCCGGGATCTCTGAAAAGTAGTTGGGAATGAAGTCGATCCAGCCGGCTTGTCCACCCGCCCGTGAGGCGCCGCCGTAGAAGAAAGCCACGTGCCGGACATGGTCGACCGTCTCGGGGTCGAGGTACGCGTATTTGCGCATCGCGAGGATTTGCCCGACCTTCACATCGAGGAAATCGCGCCGCTGGTCCGACAGTGCGGTGAGCAGCGCGGGTGGCTCCCCGACGCCCGTCGGCACGACGATGAAGTCGCCGTTCTTCACGTGCCGAATCGCCTCCGCGGCTGTCGTTCGCTTCTGCTGGTAAAGGTCGCGCATCTGCATTTCGAGGTCTCCTGCGGCACCGTATTGACGCCGTCACGGTCGAGTCTATGCTCGCTCTTTTTCAAGACCCTTGATCCATGGCACGTTCCAGCGTTTCTTCAACGCCCTGCATCCGGGTTTCAGCCAGCGGCGTGCACGGGCTCGGCGGATTTGCGACACGCGACCTGCCGGCCGACGCCTTTCTGGGCCTGTACGAAGGCCGGCGCTATTCGCCCGCGCAGATCGCAGCCAAGACGTGGGACGACAACCTCACCTATCTCTTCAAGCTGACGAACGACGAGACCATCGACGGTGCCAAGGGCGGGAACGCGACGCGCCACCTGAACCACTCGTGCGACCCCAACTGCGAAGCGGTCGAGGAGTACGACGAATCCGGCGAACTGGTGCTCAGGTTCCAGACCATCGTGGCAGTCGAGGCCGGCGACGAACTGTTCATCGACTATGGGCTGGCCGCAGACAACGACAAGGTGGCGGCGGACTTTCCGTGCCACTGCGGCTCGGCGAACTGCCGCGGGACCATGCTGGCTTCTACTTCGACCTGAAGACGATCTCTTTCATCCGCGCCAGCTTTGGCGAGACGATCGGCACCGTCAGCATGGTGCTGGCGACCGCCATCACCAGCAACGCGGTGAAGCTCTCGTTGGTGATGATCGCCTTGTCGAGCAGCACGTTGGCGAAGATGATCATGATCAAAGCCTTGGTCTGCAGCAGCCAGCCGACGAGCGAACTTTCGCCGGGTTGCCACTTCAGGATCTTGCCGGCGATGTGAATGCCGATCAGCTTGCCGGCGACCGAGGCAACCAGCAAGACCGCCGCCGCGATGAACACCGCAGCCCCGCCCACCTGCCAGTTGGTGCGCAAGCCAGTGCTCAGGAAAAACACCGGCATCAACACCAGCAGCACGTTGTGGCGCAGCCAGTCCATCTGCTTCTGGTCGAACCACGCCGAATCCATGACGGCCCCCGCGATGAAGGCGCCCACCATGTAGTGCAGCCCCGACCAGTCGGCGCCAAGGCCGCAGGCGGCCAGCCAGGTCAAGCTGCAATACCAGCGGTCGCGCTCCGGAATGCGAGCCATCAGCCAGCGATAGACCACGCTGGCAACGCCGAAGACCACCAGGAAGGCGACCTGCTTGCCGACGCGTTCCCAGTCCATCAGGATCAACGCGAGCACGCCCCATATCGCGATGTCGTCGACGCTCGCGTAACGCAGGATGCGCTGGCCGATCGGCTGCCGCAGGATCTGCAGCTTTTCCATCAGCAGGATGAGGATGGGCAGCGCAGTGACCGCGCACGCCATGCCGATGCCGAGCACGAACTGCCAGGTGAGCGCCTTGGCGCCGATCCAGCCCGGAAACATGAGCATGCCCATGGCAGCCGCACCACCGAACAGCAGCGGCACGCCGAGTGCCATTCCCGCGGTGATGCCGCTCTCGCGCCGGTGCGTCCAGGCCTGCTTCAAGTCGAGTTCGATGCCGGCGATGAAGACGAAGAGCATCACCGCCCACTGCGCGATGGCGTTGAGCGACAGGATCACCGGCGCGCTGAAGACAAATTTGTAGTAGTCGGGGAACAGCGTACCCAACACGCCGGGGCCGAGCAGGATGCCGGTGATGATCTGCACCACCACGGGCGGCGCGAAGTACTCCGTGCGCCCCAAACGCCAGATCAGATAGGGCGCGGTGAAGATGATCAACATCGCTATCAGGAAGATTTCTGACGTACTCATGGCGGTCATGACGGGCAGGCGCTCTCGTGTGGGTTGAACTGACGGGGCGGCAGAAGTTTGCCATGCCCTAGCGACCCGGAAATCGGGCGTCAGTGTCTCAATGCTTCAACGTCGAAGCAGCGGCCGGCACCGCATCACTGCCAAGCACCGAGTTGAACTCCGCACCCGCCATGCGGAAACCGTTGCGCCCACCCTTCTTGGCTTCGTACAGGGCCGCATCGGCACGTGCCAGGAGCGCCGGAATGTCTTCATCGTCGACGCCTGACAACGCGACGCCGATGCTGGTCGTCACACGCAACGCACCGCCCGGGATGCCGAAGACAGGCTTCAGTGCCATCAGAATTCTGCGCGCTGCGATGGCTGCAGCCTCTTCGTCAGCCACGTCTTCCAGCAGCAGCACGAACTCGTCGCCCGCATAGCGCGCCGCCATGTCGGTGGTGCGCACGCCGCGCTTGATGCGTCGCGCGAATTCCTTCAACACCGCATCGCCGCCGGCATGGCCGTGCGAGTCGTTGATGTGCTTGAAGTTGTCGACGTCGAGGTACATCAGGCACATAGGAGTGCGTGAACGGCGCGACCGCGCCATGGCATCGCACACGCGCTCTTCGAACGAGCGGCGATTGGGCAAACCGGTGAGTGCGTCTTCTCGGGCCAGCGCATCGAGCAGCAGTTGCTTTTGCTTGAGTTCGCTGATGTTCAGGTTGACGCCGACGATGCGCAGCGCGGCGCCGTCCAGCCCGCGCTCGACCACCTTGGCGCGGTTCTGAATCCACAGCCAGCGGCCGTCTTTGTGACGCACCCTAACTTCGCCCTCGTACATGGGCGTCTCGCCATTCACATGCCGCGCCAGCCCAGTGCGCGCCGCGTCGTAGTCCTCCGGATGAACCATGCTTTGCCACAACCCGTCGACGGCCTCGATCTCGCCGACCACGTAGCCGAACATGCCCCACCACTGCGCGTTGTAGGTCGCCCTGCCCGTGCGCAAGTCGAGGTCCCACAGGCCGATGTCGCCACCGCTCAGCGCCAGTTCAAGCCGCTCGCCGGTCTTGCGCCGCTCTTCTTCAGCCTGCCGCTGCGCAGTCACGTTAATGTGCGTGCCGACCACGCGCAGCGGACGGCCGTCGGCGCTGCGCTCGACGGCAACGCTCCGGCTCATGACCCAGATCCATTGCCCATCGCGGTGGCGCATGCGGTGCACGAACTCGCAGAACGGCGTGCGGCCCAGCAGATGGCTGTTGAACTCGGCCGCATAGGCACGCCAGTCGTCCGGGTGGATCAGCCCCTTCCAGTCGAGGCTGCCCGGCTGCGCTTCATCGGCGCTGTAGCCGAGCATGGTGCGCTCGCGTGTGTTGATCGTCCACCGGCCCGACGCCACATCGAGGTCCCACAGGCCCAGGTCGCCGCCGCGCAGCACCAGGTCGAGCAACTGGTCGCTGCGCTTTTGATGCAGATCGGCCTCGGTGGCGAGCCGGTCACGTTCCAGCGCCAGCGCTTCGGCTTCATGCGTGCGTGCGCGCAACGCCAGCAGCGATGCGGCCTGGCGTGCCAACATGGCCAAGGCATCGCGCTGCGCGTCGCTGATTTGTCTGGGGCGGGTGTCGATGACGCAGACGGTGCCCAGCGCGGCACCGGCCGCTGTCACGATGGGCGCAGCGGCGTAGAAGCGCAGGTGCGGAGCGGCCGTCACGAGCGGGTCGCTCGCGAACCGGACGTCGAGCGTGGCGTCTTCGATCACCAGCAGTGCGTCGGACACTTCGATGGCGTGCGCACAAAACGAATGCGCACGCGCTATGTCGGAGATCGTCAGGCCGACCGTGGCCTTGTTCCATTGCAGCTCCCGGTCGACGAACGACACCAATGCCACCGGCGTGCCGCAAATCTGCGCCGCGAGCGCTGCGATGTCGTCATAGGCCGCTTCGGCTTCGGAGTCGCGCACGCGCAGCTCGTCCAGCGCTTTGATGCGCGGTTCTTCGTTGGCTTGACTTTGCGGAACCGGCATGCAGCGACACTTTGAAACGTGGTCCCTGCATTTAAGCGGAGACGCGCGGCTTCAAAACGCGGAACTGCGGGTGTTTACAGGTGCTGATCGGCGCTCGGCGGCAATCGCCGCGCCCTCCGCGCCCAGGTCCCAGAACAAGCCAGCCATCAGCTGCAACGACTCGCGCGCCACGCTGCCGAGCATGTGCTCGTTGGGCGCGTGCTGCGCGCAGGCCGGGTACGAGTGCGGCACCCACAGCGTCGGCAAACCGAGCACGTGGGCGAAGACATCGTTGGGCAGCGTGCCGCCCAGGTTGGGCAACAGCGCGGGCACCTTGCCGGTGCTGCGCTCGATGGATGCCAGCGCCCAGCGAACCCATGGGTTGTCGGGGTCGAGCCGCGTGGCTTCCATCAACTCGCCGCTCTGCGTGACTTCGACATCGGTGTAGCCATGGGCGTCGAGATGCTCGCGCACATGCGCCAGAAAGTGCGTGCTGTCGCTGCCGACCACATAACGGATCTGGCAATGCGCGCTGGCGCGGCCGGGGATGGCGTTGACCGGCGCTTCCGGGTTGCCGGTCTTGAAAGCCAGCACCTCCAGCGTGTTCCAGCCGAAGACGCGCTCGGCCGGCGACAGGCCCGGCTCGCCCCAATCCGCATCGACTTGGGGGTCGTCCACGCCGCCGCCGACTTCGATGGACTTGAGCGCCTGGCGCACGTTGTCGGGCAAGGCATCAGGCAGCAGGCTCGGAACACGAATGCGGCCGCGCTCGTCGACCAGGCATGCGATGGCGTTCGCCAACCGGATGCCGGGGTTGCGCAGCAAGCCGCCCCAGTTGCCGGAGTGATGACCCGACGGCCGCAGCGCAATGCGCAAATCGAAGTTGAGGCCGCCGCGCGAGCCGAGAAATAGCGTCGGTCGAGCGGCGGCGACGCGTGGGCCGTCGGATGCGAGAAAGAGATCGGCGCGCAGCGCCTCGCTCTGCAGTTCGCACACCTCACGCAGGCCTGGCGACCCAGTCTCTTCGCCCATCTCCAGCAGCAGCTTCAGGTTGTAGCCGAGCCGACCTTCACGCGCGACCAGCACCTGCGACAAGGCTCCCAGATTGACCGAGTGCTGCCCCTTGTTGTCCGCAGTGCCGCGGCCGTACCAGCGGTCGCCCTCGATGGTCAATTGCCACGGATCGAGTCCTTGCCGCCACTGCGCCGCATGTCCGCGCACCACGTCGCCGTGGCCGTAGCTCAGCACGGTAAAAGACGCACCCGTCTCGGCGCGCTCGGCGAGGAGAAACGGACTGCCGCCGGCCATCGGGTTGGCAACGGTGCGGCAGACAAAGCCGAGCGCTTCGAGGTCCGGCACGATCTGCTGCGCAAGGTACTGTGCCAGCACCGCGTCGCGCGACGGCTCCTGGCTTTCGGTGGGGCACGCCACACGGCGCGCCAGCACTTGCTGGAAACGGCCGTCGTCGAAGTAGTTGGCGGCCAGGGTCAGGGCTCGAGTGCGGCTCATGGGATTCCTTTCGCGCCCATTCTGGCAGCGCTGTCCCGCCGCTGCCCGACCGCGAAGCGGCCTAGAACCGCGTGCCGAAGGCCGTCGCCAATTCTGCGGGTCGCGTGGCGTTGGCTGCCTGGTCGAGCTTCCAGGGCAGGATCTTGCAGGCTCGCATCGGCCGGGCGTAGAAAAATCCCTGCAGCTCGTCGCAGCCGAGCTTCAACACGATGTCGCGCTGTCCCAGTGTCTCGACGCCCTCCGCCACCACCGTCAGGTTCAATGCATGGGCGAGCTTGACCACCGCTTCGACGACAGCGCGCGCATCCGCCTTGGTCTCCAGGTCCTTGACGAAGCTGCGATCGATCTTGAGTTGCCGCGCCGGCAAATCGCGCAAGTGGCTCAGACTCGAATAGCCAGTGCCGAAGTCGTCGATCGACAGATGCACGCCCAGCCGCGAGAGGCCTTCGAAGGTGCGCTGCGTCACCTTCATGTCCTGCATCGCGACCGATTCGGTGATCTCGCACAGCAACTGCGAGCCGAGCACGCCGTGCTTGCGCAACGCCTCTTCTACTTTGTCGACCAACGTCGGCTCGCGCAGTTGGTTGGCAGAGAGGTTGATGGCGACCCGCATGTGCGTGCCCTCCTTGCTCCAGTCTGCGGCTTGGCGGCAAGCCTCGTTGAGCACCCAGTTGCCCAGCCGCACGATCAGCCCGTAGCGTTCGGCAAGCCCGATGAAGCTGTCGGGGCTCACGAGACCGAGCCGCGGATGGTTCCAGCGAACCAACGCCTCGACGCCGCTCATGCGATTGCGGCGGCCGTCGATCTTGGGCTGGTAGTACAGCTCGAACTGGTTGCTCTCCAGCGCCAGCCGGAGGTCGCTCTGCAACTGCAGCTTGTCGGCCGTGTCGACCGCCATCTGCGATTCGAAGAACGCATAACTGGAACCGCCGGCGCGCTTGGCCGCGTACATGGCCACGTCGGCGTTGGCGATCAGTTTGTCCGGCTCGCCTTGCAGCGGATGCATGACCACGCCGATGGAGCACGCAATCTGCAGGTGCTTGCCCATCATGTCGAAGGGCCGAGACAGCGCGTAGAGGATGCGGTCGATGATCTGCACGCAGTCTTCTTGCGCCTTCATGCCTTCGAGCAGCAGCAGGAACTCGTCGCCGCCGACGCGGGCCACGGTATCACCGGGACGCGACTGCTTGATGAGGCGCTCGGCGGTGATTTTCAGGATCTGGTCGCCGGCCGCGTGGCCGAAGGAGTCGTTGACCGGCTTGAAACCGTCGAGGTCGACGAAGAGCACGGCGAGTTGTTCGGCGGCACCCGACTGGTTGACCTGCTCCAGCCGCTGCACCGCGTGTCGCAAGCGGTCTTCGAACAGCAGCCGGTTCGGCAAGCCTGTCAGCGGGTCGGAGAAGGCGCGTTTGAGCAGCTCGTCGTTGGCGCTTTGCAAGCGGGCGTTCGACTCGGTCAGCGACTGCGACAGCTGCCGCGCGACGATCTGCAGCCGCGCCTCGAGCAGCGAAGCCAGCAGCGCGCCGACCAGCAGCATGCACGACGCAACGACGACGATGGCGGTCAGCCCGCTGCCGTTCAGCGCGTTGGCGCTCAGGCACACGGTGCCGACCGGAAACTGCGCCGCGGCCATGCCGGTGTAGTGCATGCCGGAAATCGCCAACCCCATGATGACGGCCGCGAGCAGTTGCATCGGAAAGCGCCGCTCCGCGCGTACTTGCAGCAGCATCCGGAAAATCAGCAGCGCCGCCGCCGACGCAGCGACAGCGATGACCGCGGAGGCCACCACGATCCTGTAGTCCCAGACGATGCCCGGCGTGACGCTCAGCGCCGCCATGCCGATGTAGTGCATGCCGCAGATGCCGACGCCCATCGCCAGCGAGGCCACGACGATCGACCGCGTGCTGTAGTCGGCGCTGCTGGCCACCCGCAGCGCAACGGCGGCAGCGGCCACTGCGGCCACCCATGACACCAGCGTAATGAAGGCGGTAAAGCCGATCTGAATCGGCAAGGTGTATGCCAGCATGCCGACAAAATGCATGGCCCAGATGCCCGTGCCCATGACCAGAGAACCGGTCATCCACCACGTGTTGCTCACGTCGCCGCTGGGCGAACGCACGCGCATCGACAGGTCGAGCGTGACGAAAGACGCGAGCGTCGCGATCACGACCGAAGCCGCGACGATCCACAGGTCGTGGTGCGAACTAAGAAACGGGGAATCGGCCATTCCTTCTCATATCGGCATGCGGGCGCAGAAGTTGAGGGTGAAGGTGCGCCTTGAGTGGCCCGGTCCGACGAACGGCGAGCGGGGCGCGCAGGCCAAACCTTTCACATGACGCAAACCGCACCCGAGCCGCTGCCACTCGATCAACGACCGGCAAGGCCGACTGTGAGCGTGTTTCACATCCACTGCACGGCGCCAGAGCCGAAAAAGTTGAGAGATTACGGTAGCGAACGAGGTTCGAATGTGGTCCGGTTGGCATGCCATTTTCTATTGACAAGCCGATGGATGACACGCTATCTAAAGTGGAAATCTTCGCCGCCAGATGGCCCTGTCGAAGTCACGCAGAATAAGCGCCGGTCAAATGACTTTCTGAGGGAACGACATGAGCGAACTGATCCTCGTCACCGGCGGCGCCGGGTTTATCGGCAGCCACACCTGCGTCGCGCTGGTGGCAGCCGGCTACACACCCGTGATCCTCGACAACCTCGGCAACAGCGACGTGCGTGTGCTTCGGCGGCTTGCCACGATCACCGGCAAAACCATCGAATTCATCGAAGGCGACGTGCGCGACCGCGCCCTGCTCGACCGCCTGTTCCGAGAACACGCCATTGCAGCCGTGATGCATTTCGCCGGCCTCAAAGCCGTAGGCGATTCCGTCGCAGACCCGCTGCACTACTACGACAACAATGTGAACGGCACACTGGTTCTCGCCGCGGCGATGCGAGCGGCAGGCGTCAAGACGCTGATCTTTTCGTCATCGGCCACCGTCTACGGCGAGCCGGAAAGTTCCCCCATACCCGAGAGCGCGCCATGTCGGCCAGAGAGCCCCTATGGACATTCGAAGCGTATGGTCGAGCAGATGCTGGCCGACTTGCATGTCGCACAGCCTGACTGGCGTATTGCATTGCTGCGGTATTTCAATCCGGTCGGCGCGCACCAAAGCGGACTCATCGGCGAACACCCGCAGGGCAAGCCAAACAACCTGATGCCCTATGTGTGCCAGGTCGCAGTGGGTCTGCGCGACCGTCTTGCAGTGCATGGCGGTGACTACCCGACACCCGATGGCACGGGTGTGCGCGACTACGTGCATGTGATGGACCTGGCCGAAGGGCATGTCGCCGCGTTAAGTCACGCGGCGCTTGCACCCGGCCTCGTGACAGTGAATCTCGGCACGGGTCAAGGGGCCTCGGTGCTCGATGTCGTCAAGGCCTTTGAGCTGGCGAGCGGCCAGCCCATTGCCTATGACATTGGGCCGCGCCGTGCAGGCGATGTGCCTGCTTATTGGGGCGACCCGTCACTCGCGCATTCAACACTTCGCTGGAAGGCACGTCGCGGACTGCAACAGATGTGCGAAGACAGTTGGCGCTGGCAAAAAAGTAACCCAAAGGGCTACGGAAACTGATGAGTTACCGGGAGCACCCACAGATTTCTCTGACTCTCCTTTCAGACGCTCTTGTATCGCAATGCAACGTTCTATTGATGACTCTCCATTGAGGGCCTGAGGCACGATTTCTGCTCTCTAATGCTGTTGGCGTCGGCCGAAAAATTGACCCCCGGTGGGGATGCGGCTAAAAACTTGGACTGTTTATGCCGTGAGGCCCAAGCTTCTTCGGTAGTCGACGGGACTGCGCGCGCCCAAGGACATCTTGATCCGCTTCTCGTTGTACCAGCGGATGTAAGAGTCCAAGGCTTGGACGAATTGCTCGACGGTCGAAGATTGCCAATTACCAGGATAGAACCATTCGGTCTTTAATCGACCGAAGAATCCCTCGCAAGCTGCATTGTCGGGCGAACAGCCTTTGCGAGACATCGAACGCGTCAGCTCGGCATCTGCGATGCGTGCCAGCCATCCAGGCCAACGGTAGTGGGCGCCGCGATCGGAGTGCACGACAGGCCGGCTGGCGCTGTCGATGGTTTCGATGGCGGCATCCAGCATCGCGTTGACGAGCTGCGCGTCCGGGCGCATGCCGATCGTCCAGCTGACCACCTTGCCATCGAAGCAGTCGATCACGGGCGACAGGTACACCTTGCCCGCCGGAATGTGGAACTCCGAGATGTCGGTGAGCCATTTCTCATTGGGAGCACCAGCGGTGAAGTCGCGGTTGACGAGGTTCTCTGCCGCTGGACTGATCTCGCCCAGATAGGAACCATACCGACGCCGCTTGGGCCTCGCAGCGACCAGGCGCTCCTGCTTCATCAAGCGCAGCACCACCTTCTCACAAATGTGCATGCACTGGCTGCTCAGTGACGCCCGCATCCGACGGTACCCGTAACAGCGGTGATTGCGCTCGAAGATGTCCGCCATGGTGCCGCGCACCTGGGAGTACTTGTCTGCGACTTGTGCCTGGGCGCGATGATAGAAGTACGAGCTTCTTGCCAGGCCGAGCGTTTCAAGGAGCTCAAGCACCGGGTAGATCTGTTTCAGGGCATCAACCAGCTGTGTCTTTTCCCGATTGCTCAGGC
>NZ_JBJXIA010000023.1:0-48382 GCF_046115955.1 Variovorax sp. GrIS 2.14 | reverse complement strand
GCGACTCTGAATGGCAGGCCTCGAAAGACTCTGGGCTGGAGAACGCCAGCCGAGGCGCTGAGTGAACTAATATCCACCGCTCAACAGACCGGTGTTGCGACGACTCCTTGAACCCAAGCTGGCTGCCCCTGTCGCTGTGGAAGAGCAGCCCGGCCTGCTTGCCCGGATGACGCTTGAACCACGCCATGCGCAATGCATCGATCACGATGTCTCGCGTCATGTCGCTTCGCAGCGACCAACCGATCACCTGGCGGCTGAACAGATCGATCACCACCGCCAGGAACAGCCATCCCTCGTCGGTGGCGATGTAGGTGATGTCGCCCGCCCAGACCCGGTCGGGCCCGCTCACGGCGAACTCGCGGTTCAGCACGTTGGGCGAGATCGGCAGATCGTGGCGACTGTCGGTGGTGACCTTGAAGCGGCGCTTGCCCCTGGCGCGAATGCCGTGACGCTGCATGAGCTTTTGCACCCGCTGCTTGCCTACGCGGATGCCGCGCGCGAGCAACTCCTTCCAGATGCGCGGCCAGCCGTAGCCACCGCGTGTCTCGGCATGAACGGCCTTGATGTGCACCAGCAGTGCGTCATCGCTCAGATGACGGCGCTGCCCGTCCCTGTGGCTCTGGCTGGCTTTGCGCACGAAGTGCTCGTGGTATCCCGCCAAACTGATTCGCAGCACCCGGCATTGCACCGAGATCGGCCACACGCGTCGGTGGCGTTGGACAAAGGCGTACTTCACCGCTGCGCTTTCGCGAAGTACGCCGTCGCTTTTTCCAGGATGTCGCGCTCCATCTTCACGCGCGCCAGCTCGGCACGCAACCGGCTGATCTCCATTTGCTCGGCGCTCACGGCCTTGCTGTCAGCTCCGCTGAGCTTGCCTTCCCGCTTGGCCTTGACCCAGTTGAACAGGGTCTGCTCGACCAGGCCCAAAGTGCGCGCCGCCGCCGCGATGCTCTGGCCACCATCGACCAGCCGCACCGCCTCCTGCTTGAATTCGAGCGTGTAGCGCGCTCTCGTCGTCTTCGTCATCTGCGTTCTCCTTGTCTGAATTGAAACACTCAGCAAGGGGTACGTTTTTCGGGGGCAAGGTCACATCTCAAGTCGGCGGGCAAAGGTGAGTCGGGCATGCTTATGGGTGTTCATCCGGTTGAGCCTCCTGAGTGGATTGGGTGTTCGGCGACTTCCAGTCTCTCAAACCCGATCCGGATGAACACCGGATACAACCTATTGGAGCTTTACCACTAGTCTGCGCCGTCAGCAAGGTCTGGGCGATGCCGACAAGATCGAATCGGCCCTGTCAGCTAGGCTCCTTTAACTGTCTCCTCGCTAACCGGGTAGGTGCAGGCCAGCGATCCCTGATTCCCCGCCGCAGTACAAGGAATTGCCTTGCCACGAGCGAGGTTGCAATTCAAACGCAATCGGCGCTGAATGGCCATGGCGGGTGCACAAGCGGCCGCGTCCTAGCGGAACACTTTTGCTTTCGCGACAAATGCAGAACGGCCGTGCTGCGCACGTCGCCAAGTCAGTCTCCTTGCGCTGCAGCGCCTGCGTTTGCCGGATCACAGCGGACAAGACCGTCGTGACATAACAGTTGTGTCCAGCGACATCACCACACCAAAGCATTCAGAAAGATCAAAACCATGAGCATCGTGAAAGACATTGCTATCGAGCAACTCCAAGTCGGCGACCGGGTGTACACGGGTACCACCCGTCACCAGATCGAAGAGTGGCAAAGGGTTCGCTCAGTGAAGGAACCCTCTGCCGGATCGGCAAACTATGGCGTCGCCTTTGGCGGGCTGACGATTGAGCGACAAATGGGCACCAAAATGCGCGTTCAGATCGAAGAAGACCGTTGAGGCTGTAACGATGCGATCTGCTTGTCGCGATTATTTGAAGGAATACGTTGCACGTATTTCCGGCGCTGAATCGCCCAATTGATTGACGCCAGAACAGCCTTCTTACATGCGATGGCCAGCCCTCCTTGTCGAATATGGCATACGCGTCAATGCGATCGGCCCCGGCACGATCCTCACCGAACTTGCAAAGAACGCCGCAATGGGAGATGAAGCCGCCCGACGGCGTGTCCTCTCCCGCACACCAACCCGATGCACCGGTGAGCCCGAAGAGGTAGCAGGAATCGCGGTGTTTCTTGCCTCTGATGATGCTTCACACATCACTGGCCAGACCATCTATTGCGACGTAGGCCGGATAGGGCTAAATTGCACCGTACCGGTTGCAGATTGATGGTGACCGCCAGTCATCTGGGTCGCTCCGACCGCTTCCGAACGCTGCCGCTTGTCGGGCGTGCTGCCCACGTGTAAATCGCGGGACGCACTGGTGGCCGCGTCGCTGCAAGCTGGTGCAGACGCTATGCCATGACGCGACCAATATTGCCGCTCGTCACGCTAAGGAGACGCTGATTTATTTATCGATCCCGGTACGCCTCATGCATGCACAAGAAGACCAGATTCCAAAGGGCGCCCGACATGAACCAACGCAGCTTTGCCAGCGCCGAGTACGCATTGAAGAAGAAGCGAACGCGCCGCGAGAAGTTTCTGGCCGAGATGGAACGCGTCGTGCCCTGGGCCCGCCTGATCGCCGTGATCGAGCCGCTGTACCCCACCCGTGGGCATGTGGGCGTGTGGGCCGTCAGCCGATCGGAGTTGCCCGGATGCTGCGCATGTACTGCCTGCAGTAGTGGTATGGCCTGGCAGACGAGGCGCTGGGGGCAAAGAGCAGCTACGGCGGTACTTGCAGCCAAATGGCGCATTCAGCAGCTGTCCGTTTAGCCTAAAGGGTGGCATCGGCGAGTGCGATGCCTTCGTAGGGACCGATGCAATCGGTCGCACAACTGCGACATCACGATGTGACCTGGTAGTCCGTTCGTGTGAGCGGATTTGTTGGATTTATTTCTTACGGCTCCGCACACCCTAACAAAACGGGAGGCGCAGTTGAAGGGCAACTCGACAACAATCGATGTTCAGATCGTCCGCGCCGGATCCAAGTTACTGCTCAAAGGCCAAGCACATGTTTGGCGATGATGTTTCGCTGGATCTCGTTGCTGCCGCCGTAGATCGACATCGCCCGGCGCCAAAAGTAATTGGCCGGCGCGCCGCGCACGCTGGCGTTAATACCTGTAAGGTCACCGTCCCCCTGCATGAGCGCTGGGTCCAGCTGCTGACCCTCAGGCCCCGCCGCCTCGAGAAGCAGTTCTGTGATGCGTTGTCCGATTTCGGTTCCCCGTATCTTGAGCGACGACGCGATGCCCGCGCCCGGCGAGCTGCCGCCGCTGCCCATGCTGGACAGCGCTCGCAGCGTGTTCATCTCGAGCGCCTTGAGTTGCGCCTTGACTGTCGACACCTTCGCGCTGAACAGTGGGTCTTCGATGAGCGGCTTGCCGTGGCACATCACTTCGGACGCGATGCGGTGCAGCCTGCGCATCGCGAAGGTCGAGAAGCCGATGTTCGAGTTCTCGACCCGCTCGTGTTCGAGCAGGAACTTGGCGTAGTTCCAGCCGCGGCCTTCTTCGCCGACGAGGTTCGACTTGGGCACCTGCACGTCGGTCAGAAACACCGCGTTGAAGGAATGCGTTCCTTCCAGCATCGGGATTGGCTGCACCACGATGCCGGGCGACTTCATGTCGATGAGCAGAAAGGAAATGCCGCTTTGCGGGCGAGCTTCGCGGCCGGTGCGCACGAGGCAGAACATCCAGTCGGCGAAGTGCGCATACGAGGTCCAGATCTTCTGGCCGGTCACGACGTAGTGGTCGCCATGGTCCTCCGCACGCGTGGCGAGCGAGGCGAGATCGGAACCCGACTGCGGCTCCGAGTAGCCTTGGCACCACCATACGGTCGAGTCGCGGATGCCGGGCAGGTGCTGCGCTTTCTGGGCCTCGGTGCCGAAGTTGTAGATCACCGGGCCGACCATGCGCGGACCGAAGGGCTGGATGGTCGGGCAGTTCATCTCGCCGCTCACCACCTCGAAGATAAAGCGCTGCGTGGCGCTCCAGCCCGGGCCGCCTTGCGATACGGGCCAGGTGTAGGCGTGCCAGCCCTTCTGCGCCAGGATCTGCTGCCAGCGCATCGAGTCGTCGCGCTGCATGTGGAGGTCGTGTTCCACGCGTTCGGAGATGTCGCGCGGAAGGTTCTCTTCAATGAAGCTGCGCACCTCGTCGGCAAACGCGCGCTCCTCGGGGGAAAAAGCCAGTTCCATGGTGTGTGTCAGTTCGGTTGGGTGCGGGATGCGAGTTCGAAGCGCACGCCGCACACGGTCACGCTGTCGACGTCGGAAGGGAGGGCGCGCGCTTGCGCGGCACGGCGAATGGCATCGGCGTCGCGCACCTGCAACTTCACGGCGGTCAGGCCTTCGCCGCGCCCGTCGGTGGCCTTGACGAAGCGCAGCGTTGCGTTGTCGACGTCGAGCTCCCAGTCGGCCGCCTGTGCGACCGGACGCTGCAGGATGCGGCCCCATTGCCTCGCAAGGGCCGCAGGGTCGGCGCTCTGAAGCACGGCGCCGGCGATGCCTTCGGCGCGCTCGGTCGACACGTGGTCGCGCCAGTGCGGTCCGGCTGGCCAATACGTGCCTTGCTCAAGGTCGGCTCCACCGAGCGTGGTGTTGATCTCCAGCAACGCGCCGCCGGTGTCGCGCGGATGCAGCTGCATGCCTTCGTAGTCGCCGAGCGTGAGCGGCGCAGCGATGCGCACCCCGATCTCCGCGACGTGCGTGCGCCAGCGCGGCAGCTCCTCGCTGTCGAGGATGACCATGTAGCCGCCGTCGCCTTGCCGCCGCTCCAAGTAGCGGCCGGCGGTGGTGCCGCCCCGGGTCGGCGCGACCACTTCGATGAAGCTGGTGCCAAAGGGCATCAGGGCGTTATGCAGGCCGAACTGGCCCACCTCGGGATCGCGGTGGCACACCTTGACGCCAAACACGGCGCACAGGTCATCGACCACCGGTTCCAGTTCACGGGCCACCAGACAGATCTGTCGCAGTCGCAGATAGCGTGAGGTTTCGGTCACCTTGTCTCCTTCGTTTTTCAGAGTCTCTATTTGGAATATGATATAACAAACGACACCAGCAAAGAGGTAAAGGCCGGAACAATGACATCGCTCGAGGGACTGCGCGTCCTGGACCTTTCGCGTTTCATCGCAGGACCGTACTGCGCCATGATGCTCGGCGACATGGGCGCCGAGGTGGTCAAGATCGAGCCGCCGGGCGAGGGCGAATACGCCCGTCGCGCGATGCCGGCCGTCGAGGGGCAGAGCCTCTACACCTTCATCGTCAATCGCAACAAGAAGAGCCTGGCGATCGACCTACGCAACCAGAGCGGTCTGGCTGTGTTGAAGGAACTCATTACGAAGGCCGACGTGCTGGTGGAAAACTTCCGCCCCGGCACCATGGAAAAGATGGGCCTCGGCTGGGACGCCATCCACAAGCTCAATCCGCGCTTGGTCATGGCGCGGATCTCGGGCTTCGGGCAGGACGGGCCACTCGCCGAAAAGCAGTGCTTCGACGGTGTCGCGCAAGCGATGAGCGGGCTCATGGACCTCACCGGCCAGATCGATGGCCCGCCGACCATGATCGGCTCGTTCATGTGCGACTACACGACCGGCATGTATGCGGCGCTGGGCATCCTCGCGGCGCTGCATGCGCGGCACGCGAGCGGCAAGGGCCAGATGGTCGACGTGTCGCTGCTCGAGAGCGCCGCCTCGATGCTGATGACTGCCATTCCGCAGCAAATGATGTTCGGCACGACCATGACGCGCGTCGGCAGCCGCGATCGCTTCGTTGCGCCATCCAATACCTTCGCGACCGGCGACGGCCGCCACGTACTCATCGTGGGCGGCGACGACAACATGTTCCCGCGCGTGCTGCGCGCCATGCAACGCCCGACGCTGATCGACGACCCGCGCTTCGCCACGATGGCGAGCCGGCTCGAGCACCGCGATGCGGTCGAAGGCATCGTGGCCGACTGGATGGCCGCCAATGAGGCGGACGACCTGGTCGCGAAGCTCGAGGCCGAGGGCGTGCCGTGCGCCAAGATCGCCCGCATCGACGAAGTGGTCGGGAACGAGCAACTTCACCACCGCAACGGCATCGTCGACATCCCGTTCGCCGGCACGTCTGTGCCGATGCAGGGCGTGACGATCCATCTTTCCGACACGCCGCTCACCATCCGCAAGCCGCTGCCGCGAGTAGGCGAGCACAACGCCGACGTGCTGACCGGCTGGCTCGGCTACGCCGCCGGCCAGGTCGAGACGCTCAAGGCCTGTGGCGCGATCTGATCGCAACAAACACCCAGGAGACACCATTGACAACTGAACTGATCGAACATCTCGAGTCCGGCGTGCTGACGCTGACGCTGAACCGGCCCGAGCGCCTGAACGCGCTCACGGTCCCGATGACGGACGCGCTGCTCGACGCATTGCGCCGCGCAGCCGTCGACACGAAGGTGCGCGCCGTGCTTCTGGCCGGTGCGGGACGCGGCTTCTGTGCGGGCGGTGACGTCAAGGCGATGGCCGACGACGAGGATGCGATCCGCACGCTCGAGTCGCGCACGCTGCAGCTGCGCGAGCACATGGAATGTTCGCGACTGCTGCGCGAGATGCCCAAGCCGACCATCGCGGTCGCGCGCGGTGCGGTGGCCGGCGCAGGCTTGTCGCTTGCGCTGGCGTGCGACCTTCTCATCGCGAGCGACACCGTCAAGCTCACATCGGCCTTCGTCAAGGTCGGCCTCTCGGGCGATTTCGGCAGCACATGGTTCCTGACCCAGCTCCTGGGGCCGCGGGCGCGCGCGTTCGCGTTGCTGTCGCCCGTCGTCAAGGCCGAAGAGGCGATGGCGATGGGACTGGTCACGCGGGTGGTGCCGGATGCGGAACTCGACGCCGAAGGCCTGGCGCTGGCGGTGCGACTCGCGGCGGGTCCCTCGATCACGCTCGGCCACATCAAGGCCAACCTCAACGTGGCCGAGCAGGGCGCCACGCTGGCCGAGGCACTCGACCACGAAGCCATCCGCCACATCCGTTGCGGCATGACCGAAGACCACCTTGAAGCGGCGCACGCCTTCGTCGAGAAGCGCGCACCGAAGTTCGTCAATCGCTGAAGGAATCACCAATGGACAGCCTCTCCCTCAAAGGTAGAACCGCCATCGTCACCGGCTCGTCGCGTGGCATCGGCCGCGCCATCGCCGTCGCCTACGCACGGGCCGGCGCAAACGTTGTCATCACCAGCCGCAAAGCCGACGCCTGCGCGGCCGTCGTCGAGCAGCTGCGCAGCGAGGGGCTCGAAGCGATGGCGGTCGCCTGCAACATCTCGCGCAAGGAAGAGATCGCGTCGCTGGTCGACCAGACCGAGAAGGCCTACGGCCCGGTCGACGTGCTGGTATGCAACGCGGCGGTCAACCCGTACTATGGCCCGCTCTCGGGCATCACCGACGAAGCCTTCAGCAAGGTGATGGACGTCAACATCCGCTCCAACCTCTGGCTGGTGAACCGAGTGGCGCCGGGCATGGTGGAAAAGGGCAAGGGCTCGATCGTCATCATCAGCTCGATCGCCGGCACGACCGGTTCGCGCACGCTTGGCGCCTATGGCATCTCCAAGGCGGCCGACATGTCGCTGGTCCGCAGCCTCGCGCTGGAATGGGGCAAGCAGGGCATTCGCGCCAACTGCATCGCGCCCGGCCTCATCAAGACGGACTTTGCGAAGGCGCTCTGGGACAACCCCGACACGCTGGCAGGCGCACTCAGGTCGAGTCCGCTGAACATGATCGGCGAGCCGGAAGACATTGCGGGCGCGGCGCTGCTGCTCGGCTCCGATGCCGGCCGCTTCATCACGGGCACGACGATCGTGATCGACGGCGGCGCCACCATCGGAGGCGAATGATGAGCTACCAGGACATCACCGTCGCAACGAACGAGCGTGTCTGTACGATCACGCTGAACCGCCCGGACCGGCTCAATGCGTGGACCGCGCGAATGGAAACGGAATTTCGCCAGGCCGTGGAGGCTGCCGAGGGCGACGACGCGGTGCGCGCCATCGTCGTGACGGGCGCCGGACGCGGCTTCTGCGCGGGTGCGGACATGGACATCCTCGAAGCCGGCGCGGCCTCGGGCGGCGAAGGCACGGCCGATGCGAGCGTGCTGAAGCCGACGGCGGAGGGCATCGAGCGCAACTATGCGTGGCGCTTCAGCTATCTGCTGCGCGTGCGCAAGCCCGTGTTCGCGGCCATCAACGGGCCGATCGCCGGCATCGGCCTGTGCATGGCCCTGTTTTGCGATTTCCGCTACATGGCCGAGGGGCAGAAGCTCACCACGGCCTTTGCCAAGCGCGGGCTCATCGCCGAACACGGCGCCTCGTGGATGCTGCCGCGCCTGGTGGGGCTCACGAACGCGCTCGACCTCCTGATGTCGGCGCGCACGCTTGTGACGGACGAGGCGGCGGCGCTCGGCCTCGTCAAGGCGCTGCCGGCCGATGGCTTCCTGGCAGCCGTGGAGCAGACGGCGCGCGAGCTGACCTTCCACGCATCGCCGCGCTCGATCGGCGTCATCAAGCGGCAGGTCTACGATAGCCTGTTCCAGAACCTCGACGAAGCATGGACGTGCGCCGACGAAGAAATGCAGGCGTCGTTCACGAGCGACGATTTTCGCGAAGGCGTGACGCATTTCCTCGAAAAGCGCACACCGGCGTTCACTGGCCGTTGAGAAACCCTCACAACGCCATACGATATAAACAATAGCAAATCCGGGCTGTGCCACGCAGTCCATCCATGCCATGGACGACACTCCTCTCACCCGCGAAAGCCTGAACGGCCAGGCCTACAACCGCCTGTGCCGCGACCTCAAGGCCGGGCGTTTCGCGCCGGGCGAAAAGCTCAAGCTGCGCGACCTCGCGGCCGAGATGGGCATCAGCCCGACGCCGGTGCGCGAAGCGCTGGCGCGGCTGATCTCGGAGCAGGCGCTGGAGCAGGTGGGCCATCACTCGGTGCGTGTGCCGCTCATGAGCGAGGAGCGGTTCGCCGAAGTCCGTGCGCTGCGTCTGATGCTCGAAGGCCGCGCCGCCGCGCTGGCCGCCGAGCATGCCGAGCCAGCCGACATCCGCCGGCTCGAAGCGATTCATGAGCGCATGGCCGCGCGGCACGACGCGCGCGACACCGCCGGCGAGTTGCTGGAGGCAGAGCGCTTTCACATGGCGGTCTACGCGTTGGCGCGAATGCCCGTGTTGCAGCGCATGGTCGAAGGCCTCTGGCTGCAGTGCGGCCCGCTCATGAGGGCGCTGCAGACGCATCCGCTGGCCCAGCCGAGAAAGCAGCATCCTCACCACCTCGTGCTGCGCGGCCTGCGCAAGCATGACGGCGAGGTGGCACGTCGTGGCGTGGAAGAAGAGATCGAGCGCACCAGCGCGCCGATTCTGGCCTACCTGCGCGAACGCGGCGCAGCCGCGGCGAGCCCGGCGCGCAAGACGGCGCGGGTCGCGGCCTAGCGCCCGTTCCCAGCACGGCGCGGCACGCGCCCCATGCAGCAGGGCGATATACCTGCATGCCCAATATTCATCCGCCCCGGTTGCCGTTGGCGGGGCTTGCCGTCATCATCGTGGACACAAGCGGGATGCCGACTGCCAAGGCAAACCCGCACCGGCACGACCGATACGGAGACAAGCCAGGATGATCGATTATCGCCACGGCCACAGGCCGCTGCACGACTACCTGCGCCATCACGCGCGCGAGACGCCCGACAAGACGGCTGTGGTCTGGTACGGCCGGCGCATCAGCTACGCCGAGCTCGACGACCTGAGCGACCGCTTCGCGCAAAGCCTGCGCGAGCGCGGCATCGGGCAGGGCGATGTGGTAGCCCTGTTTCTCGAGAACTGTCCGCACTACCTCATCGCGCATTTCGGCGCACAGAAGCTCGGCGCGATCGTCAGCCCGTGCAATCCGCATGCGCAGACCTATGAGCTCGAGCACCAGCTGGCCGATCTCGACGCGCGGGCGATCGTCGCAGGCGAGGAGCTGCTCAAGGTGGTGCTCGCATCACGGGCGAGGGCCACCATCGACCATGTGTACGCGGTGCGCTCCGGCGACATGCTGCCCGGGGTGCTGGCGATCGACGTGCCGAGTTCGATGCGGCTGCCGCACGAGTCGGCGCCGCCATTGCCGGCGGGCGTCATCGACTTCACCGAGGCGCTGGCGCAAGCCGGCGACTTCCAGCCCCCTGAAACCATCGCCATGGACGACGTGGCCCTGATGGCCTATACCTCGGGCAGCACGGGCCTTCCCAAGGGCGCGATGATCAGCTACGACTGCGCGCTCTACAAGACCGCGATCAGTGCCGACGGCTTTCGCCTCGGAGCCGACGACGTCATGTTGGCCGACGTCGCCTTGTTCCATATCTCGGGGATGATGACCGGGCTCGCGCTGCCGATCTACTGCGGCGCCACCGTGGTGCTGCTGCAGCGTTTCGATGCCACAGCGGTTCTGCAGGCCATCGAGAGCTGCAAGGTGACATGGTGGTATTCGATGGCGCCCTCGCTGCCGTCGGCCATGGCTGCCGATGGTGCGGCCACCTACGATCTTTCATCCCTCAAGACGACGGTCGGCACCAGCTTCGGCGTCCGCCTGACCGAGAAGCTGGCCGGTCAGTGGAGCCGCTTCGCCAACGGCTGCCTGGTGTATGAAGCCGGCTACGGTCTCAGCGAAACGCACACCTGCGACACGCTCATGCCGGCCGACGCGATCAAGTGGGGCACCAATGGCAAGCCGGTGCCGGGGGTCGAGGTCCGCATCGTCGATCCGGCCACCGGAATCGACACACTCGCGGGCGTGCGCGGCGAGATCCTCCTGCGCAGCCCTGTCGCCTACAAGGGGTACTGGCTGCGGCCCGAGGCGACGCAAGCCCTCTTCGTCGATGGCTGGGTGCGCACCGGCGACGTCGGCGTTCTGGACGACGAGGGCTACCTCACGTTCCTCGGCCGCACAAAAGAAATGATCAAGGTGTGGAGCTACAGCGTCTTTCCGGAAGAGGTCGAGGCCATCCTCGCGACGCACCCGGACGTGCGCCAGGCCGCCGTGGTCGGTCTGCCCGACCCCGACCGGGGCGAGTCGCTGCAGGCCTACGTGGTGTTGAAGTCGGAGGCGGCGGCCCGACTGCACTTCGACCGCGCCGGTCAGGTGAGGGACCGCTCCGACCAGAAGATCATCGAGTGGTGCGTGAAGAACATGTCGCACTACAAGGTGCCGCGCACAGTGATCTTCCGCAGCGGCCTGCCGGCTTCAGAAAGCGGCAAGCTCCTGCGCCGCATGCTGCACGACCCGGTGGCTTCGCTGCCGTCGCTGTCGGCCTACTGATCGGCCGACCGAGTCGCGCTACGCGCTCAACGCGTGCTGGCTGCCACCGGTGCGCGGTAGATCGCAAGCTCGTGCTTGGCGATCGCGTTGCGGTGCACCTCGTCCGGGCCGTCGGCCACGCGCAGATGTCGGGCATAGGCATAGAACGAGACGAGCAGGGTGTCCTGGCTCAGGCCCATGGCACCGAAGGCCTGCATCGCGTCGTCGATCACCTGCACACAGTTGTTCGGTGCCAGCACCTTGATCATCGCGATCTCCTTGGCCGCGACCTTGTTGCCGACCGTGTCCATGCGCCAGGCGGTGTGCAGCACCATCCATCGGGTCTGGTCGATGAGCATACGGGCCTTGGCGATGCGCTCGCGCCAGACGCCTTGTTCCGACAGCGGCTTATGGAAAGCGACGCGCGACACGACGCGCTGGCACATCAACTCAAGCGCAGCCTCGGTCATGCCGATCATGCGCATGCAGTGGTGGATGCGTCCGGGGCCGAGGCGGCCTTGCGCGATCTCGAAGCCGCGGCCTTCGCCCAGCAGGATGCTCGATGCCGGCACGCGCACGTTGTCGAAGCGCACTTCCGGGTGGCCGTACGGCGGGTCGTACACGCCCATGAGCGCCATGTCGCGCACCACCGTCACGCCGGGGGTGTCGCGCGGTATGACGATCATCGATTGCTGGCGATGGCGGTCGGCGTTGTCCGGGTCGGTCTTGCCCATCAGGATGAACACCTTGCAGCGCTCGTTCATCGCGCCGGTGACGTACCACTTGCGGCCGTTGATGACGTGGTCGTCGCCGTCACGCTGGATGGCGCACTCGATGTTGGTCGCGTCGGAAGAAGCCACGGCGGGTTCGGTCATCGCGAACGACGAGCGGATCTCGCCTGCGAGCAGTGGCTTGAGCCAGCGTTCCTGATGCTCCGGCGTGCCGTAACGCTCGAACACCTCCATGTTGCCGGTGTCGGGTGCGCTGCAGTTGAAGACCTCGGCGCTCCACAGGCGGCGTCCCATGATTTCGCAGAGCGGCGCGTATTCGAGGTTGGAAAGGCCGTCGGGCACATGCGTTGATTTCGGCAGGAACATGTTCCAGAGGCCCGCAGCGCGCGCCTTGTCCTTGAGGCCCTGCATCATCGGCAACGTGGTGTAGCTGCCGCCGCCTTCGGCATCGCGTGCCGACTTCTTCGCCTCGCGTTCGTGTTGCTCTTCGTTCGGGTAGATGTGCTCGTCCATGAAGGCGAGGAGACGCTTGCGCAGGTCGTGGACCTTGGGGGTGAATTCGAATTCCATGGGTGGTTTCGTGCTTTAGTCGAAGGGGTCGCGGACGATCAGTCCCAAGAGAAGAGGCCGAGCGAGACGGCGACCAGCGCCGGCTTCTCCTGGCCCTCGATCTCGACGGAGTTTTCGGTTTTCACCAGCGTCCAGCCGTCGTCGCGCTGGTCGGCCGCAAGCAGCCTGATGTGGTTGCGCACGCGCGAGCCTGCGGGCACCGGCGACATGAAGCGCAGCTTGTCGAGGCCGTAATTGACCGACTTGGTGGCCTTGAGGCCGCCCAGCAGTTCGTAGGAACTGATCGGCAGCAGGGACAGGGTGAGGAAGCCGTGCGCGATGGGCGCGTGGAACGGACTTTCGCGCTTGGCGCGCTCGACGTCGATGTGGATCCACTGGCGGTCTTCGGTGCACTCGGCGAAGGCATCGATGCGCGACTGCGGCACCTCGATCCACGACGACGTGCCGATCGGTGGGCCGACGGATTGCTGCAGGTTGTCTCGGGTCAGCATGGGCATGGCAATGAGGCGAAAAGTGACGATGCGGCAATGGTGCCTCGCCTCGTCGGCGTCCGACGCGCGTGGGCATGAAGCCTTTTCATCGGCCGCATGCGGGTTGTTGATGCGCTCGCACGGCGGCTGGCCGAACATGACCCGGCATTCACACTGAAAGGACACCCTTGACCGCGCGCTACGACGTACAGGACGGCATTGCCGTCGTCACCATGGACACCCCGCCCGTCAACAGCCTGGGCATTGCGAATCGGCGCTTCATCGCGGAATCGATCGTCCGCGCCAGCGACGACCCGGCGGTCAGGGCGATCGTGCTCACCGGCCACGGCCGAGCGTTTTGCGGCGGCGCCGACATCCGCGAATTCAACCTGCCGGAAGCCACCATGGCACCGGACCTGATCGACGTGATCAACATGGTCGAACGCTGCGACAAGCCCGTCGTCGCCGCGATCCATAGCATCGTGATGGGTGGCGGGCTCGAGCTCGCGATGGGGTGCCACTACCGCGCGGTTCAGCGCGGAACGATGGTGTCGTTGCCCGAAGTGCGCATCGGCATCCTGCCCGGTGCGAGCGGCACGCAGCGGCTGCCGCGGCTGCTGGGTCTGGAGATGGCGCTCAACATGATCGTCACCGGCGACACCGTGATGAGCGAAGTGCTCGCGGCGCTGCCCGGGCAGAAGCTGTTCGACAGGTTCGTGGAGCGCGACGTAGTCGCTGAGGCCGTGACCTTCGCGCGTGGCATCGCCGAACGCAGGCCACTGCCACGCGTGCGCGACCTTCGCGTCGAGCATCCGGACCCGGAGGCGTACTTGCAGTTCGCACGCAACATGGTGGCGGCGAGTTCGAAGAACTATCCGGCACCGCTGCGCTGCCTGGACTGCGTGGCGCAGTCGACGCGCATGGGCTTCGACGCTGCGCTCGCCTATGAACGCCAAGCCGTGACCGAACTGGTGTGGACGAAAGAGAGCGCGGCGCTGCGCCATGCATTCTTCGCGGAGCGCGCCGCCAGCAAGATGCCCGACGTGGCCGACGACACTCCCAAGCGCGAGATCAAGTCGGTCGGCGTCATCGGTGCCGGCACCATGGGCGGCGGCATCTCGATGAACTTCTTGAACGCGGGCGTGCCGGTCAAGATCCTCGAAATGAAGCAGGACGCACTCGACCGCGGCATCGCCACCATCAAGAAGAACTACGAATCGCAGGTCAAGAAGGGCAAGCTTAAGCAAGACAAGTACGACCAGCGCATGGCGATGCTCAGCACCACCTTGAGCTACGACGACCTGAAAGACTGCGACCTCATCATCGAAGCCGTGTTCGAAGAACTCGGCGTGAAAGAGGCGGTGTTCAAGGAACTCGATCGCGTCGCGAAGCCCGGCGCCATCCTCGCGTCGAACACCTCCACGCTCGACGTCGACAAGATCGCAGCCTTCACCAAGCGCCCGCAGGACGTGGTCGGCATGCACTTCTTCAGCCCGGCCAACGTGATGAAGCTGCTCGAAGTCGTGCGCGGCAAGGACACTGCCAAAGACGTACTCGCTACGGTGATGGGCGTCGCCAAGAAGATCAAGAAGACCGCAGTGGTGTCCGGCGTCTGCGACGGCTTCATCGGCAACCGCATGATCGAGCAGTACAGCCGCCAGGCCGGCTTCCTGATCGACGAAGGCGCGACGCCGCAACAGGTCGACAAGGCGGTCGAGAAGTTCGGCTTTGCCATGGGCCCGTTCCGCATGGGCGACCTGGCCGGCAACGACATCGGCTGGGCGATCCGCAAGCGCCGCGCCACCGAGCGGGCCGACATGAAGTACAGCCGCACGGCCGACAAGCTGTGCGAGCTCGGCCGCTTCGGCCAGAAGACCGGGGCAGGGTGGTACGACTACCAGGCCGGCAAGCGCGATGCCATTCCGAGCAAGCTCGTGCTGGACATGATCGAGCAACACCGCAAGGACGAAGGCATCACACCTCGCAAGATCTCGGACGACGAGATCGTGCAGCGCCTGGTTTATGCGCTGGTGAATGAAGGTGCGCACATTCTCGAGGACGGCATCGCCAGCAAGTCCGGTGACATCGACATGGTCTACCTCACCGGCTATGGCTTCCCGATCTTCCGCGGTGGCCCGATGCACTACGCCAGCCAGGTCGGCCTGTTCAACGTGTCGGAATCGATGAAGCGTTTTGCCAAGAACCCGCGCGACGACGCGAGCTTCTGGCAGCCGGCGCCGTTGATTCAGAAGCTGATGGCTGAAGGCAAGAGCTTCGACTAACGGGCGCTGGCCGGCGCGTTCGCCAGGCTGATCGTCAGCCCGGCGATCGCGATCGCGTCACCGTCGACAGTCGCGCCACTGGCGATCGCGCGGTCGCGCACGGCGCCCGCATCGTCCAGCGCGAGCGTGATGCGGCCGATTCCGCCCGCGCGCTCATCGGCGAAAACGAACTGCACGCTGAGGCGGTCGAGCACCAGACGCGGAACGCCGGTTGCGTGACGCTCGACGGACACCTGGAAGATCTGTGCCCAGTGCGCTGCCGCGCGTTCGGGCGCACGCGTGTGCAGGACGACGCCTGTGATGCCGGACGAAGAGGGCAGGTCGCCGCCGATGGGCGCCGCTTCGGCATCCCATTGCAATGCGCACGCGCCAGTTTCGGCAGCGACGACGCGGACCGGCGGCACGGGGTCCAGCTCCGACTCGTCCTGCGAATCGAATCCGAGCTGCGTAAGCAAGGTGCGCTGGCGTCGCAGGTCGCTGCATCGCCAGTGCAGCGTTGCCAGATGGTTCGACGACAGCGTGGGCAGGATCTCGGCGGATTGCCGCTCGAACGCGAGCCAGTGCGCGCCGAGGCGAAAGCGAGCGATGTCCTGCGTGTCCGCCGCTTCGGACGACGCGCGCTCCAGCCCCAGGACTTGACGGGCGAAACCGACGGCCGCAGCAAGATCCGGAACTGCCAGTCGAACCCCCTGGAAGGCAGACCTGTCGAGGGCTGGCCACATGCAATTCAGTCCTGCGCGACCTGTGCCCAACCGAGCTCGGCCAGTTCGCGCGCCTGCTGGCCGGCTTCGAGCGCATGGGCGTTGGACGCGTTGCCTGCGAGGGCGCGCCCCATGATTCCCTGCGCGATCGCTGCGGCGCGAAAGAGGTTGAATGCCATGTACGCGCGCCAGTGCACCGGGTCGACCGGCGGCAACCGGCGCCGTCGCGCATACGCTGCGACATACGCCTCTTCTGTCGGCAGGCCCAGCTCAGCCACCGCGCCGGCATCGAGATCGGCCAGGCCGCGAAACGGCGGCGCGAGGTGCCACGCCATGCAGTGGTACGCGAAGTCGGCCATCGGGTCGCCGAGCGTCGACAGTTCCCAGTCGAGCACGGCGACCACGCGCGGCGCATCGTGCGCGAACACGAGGTTGTCGAGCCGATAGTCACCGTGCACGATGGTCGTCGTCGCCTGGGGCGGCAGGTGCGCCGGCAGCCACTGGATCAGTCGCTCCATCGCGTCGATCGGCTCGGTCTCGCTGGCCCGGTACTGCTTGCTCCAGCGGTCGACCTGCCGACCCATGTAATTGCCGGGGCGCCCGTAATCGCTGAGACCCACTGCCTCCGGGTCGATATTGTGGAGTGCGGCGAGCACGCGGTTCATCTCGTCGCAGATCGCAGCGCGCTCATCGGCGCTCGCGCCGGGGAGGTGCGGGTCCCAGAGCACGCGGCCATCGACGAAGGCCATCACGTAGAAGGTTGTTCCGATGACCGAAGGGTCTTCGCACAGCGCGTGCACTTCGGGGACCGGTACATCGGTATCGCGCAGCGCCCTCATGACGCGGAACTCCCGCTCCACGGCATGCGCCGAAGGCAGCAGCACGCCGGCGGGTTTGCGCCTCACCACGTAGCGGGCCAGCGCCGTCTCTGCCAGGAAGGTCGGGTTGGATTGCCCGCCCTTGAATTGCGAGATGCGGAACGATCGCGCCGCGCTTTCATCGACCTGCTGTGTGAACCAGCGCCCGAGCGTCGCTTCGTCGAAGCGCTGGCGTTCCTGGACTTCGATGGTGCCGCTGAACCGCTCGCTCATGCGGAAACAGTCGGGTGGGATTCGGCCATGGCGGTTGTCTCCTCGGTGGATGCGCGTGCAGAAGTTATCGCGCATGATGTCGCGCCTTCGATGCACCAAGCCTAAGGGCGGCGCCCGGTGTGCCAATGAATGCTTGGAATGGATTTGGATACAGCACATGCATATCTCGCGAGTCGATCTGAACCTGCTGGTCGTGCTCGACACGATTTATACGGAAGGTGGCATCACCAAGGCCGCCGAGAAACTACATCTCACCCAGCCGGCTATCAGCCATGCGCTGGCGCGCCTTCGCGACCTCTTCAACGATCCGCTGTTTGAACGCCAGGGCCACAAGATGGTGCCGACGCCGCTCACCAAGCGGTTGATCGATCCGCTGCGCGGTTCGCTGCAGTCGATCGGCTCGTTGCTCAACGACACGCAGAGCTTCGAGCCGGCGACTGCCAAGAAGCGCTTCGTCATTGGTCTGCGCGACTTCATGGAATCGACCGTGATGCCACCGCTGATGCGCGCGCTCGCCACCGAATCGCCCGACATCGAAGTCTCCAGTGTGCGTGCCAACCGCGGCAGTCTGGAGAGCGAGCTCGCCGCCGGCACGCTTGACCTGGCGCTGGACGTGTTGCTGCCGCTCTCGGATGCGGTGAAGGTCAAGCGCATCAGCGTCGACGGGCTGGCCGTGGTCGCGCGCAAGGACCATCCGGCGATTCGCGGTGAAGTCGACCTCGAAACCTACCTGGCGCTGCGCCACGTGTTGGTGACATCGCGCCGGCAGGGGCCGGGCTTCGAGGACATCGAGCTCAGGCGGCTTGGCGTGCAACGGCAGATCGCGTTGCGTTGCCAGTTCTACTTCGCGGCCTGCCGCACGGTGTCGCAGACCGACCTGGTGCTGACGATGCCGGAGAGCTATGCGCACATGGCCAACAAGCAGTTTGGCAACCAGGTGCTGGCGATGCCGGCTCCGCTGTCGTCGCTGGACGCGTACCTCTATTGGCATGCCAGCACGGACAACGACCCGGCCAATCGCTGGCTGCGCTCGGTCATGTTGCGCTGCTGCGGGTACTGAGCCCGATCGCCCGCCGCGCTTTGGCCGTCGCGCATGCGGGTTTGTGCCAATGACAAGCGCAGCCTCGACCCCCAATATCGCAAATCTGTTATAACAAATACGGCCTTGCGAAAGCGATGCGCCCTAGGAGACGATGTCCATGAAAAGACGCACATTTCTTCGAGCCACCGCGGCGGCCGGCGTGATGGGCTTGCCTGGCGTGCGTTCCGCCTACGCGCAGACCGCGCCGATCCGTATCGGCGTCATGTTGCCGCTGAGCGGCATCGGCGCCGAAGCCGGCGCCGCCTGGCTGGCCGGTGCCAAGATCGGCGTTGCGCAGTGGAACGAGAAGGGCGGGGTGCTCAAGCGGCAAATCGAGCTCGTCGCGCGCGACGACAAGTTCAGCAGTGCCGGCGCCGTCGCTGCGGCGCGCGACCTGGCGGGCAGCGGAGTGAACCTGCTCATCGGTGGCTCGCAGTCGCCGATGGCGCTCGCCACCGCACCGCTCCTTCCCGAGCTCAAGGCCGTGATGGTCGCCCCGTGTCCGACGGTGATGACGCTTACGCACGAAGGCTTCCAACGCAACTTCTTCCGCCTCTCGTGGAACGCGTACATCGCATTCGCCGGCATCGGCAACATGCTAACGAGCCGGTTCATGGATGTGGAGGCCTGGTCTTGCATCGTGCCCGACAGCGAGAACGGGCGCGACATGGCGCGCTATTTCACGGTCGGCGTGCAGCGTGCCGCGGCCAAGGCCGGGCGCAAGGTCAAAGTGCTCGACCCGGTGTTCGCGAGCCTCAACAAGTCCGACTACAAGGTCGAGATCAACGGCCTGATGAATGCGCCGTCGCAAGGCCTCTTCGTCGGCCTGACCGCCGCTCCGTGCATCAGCCTCCTGCAGCAGGGCCGTGCCGTCGGCATGGACAAAAAGTTCAAGGTCATCGGCGATGCCGGCACCGAATTGATGATAGCCAAGGCGATGCAGAAATCGACGCCGGCCAATCTGTGGAGCATCAGCTACTGGGCGCCGGGTACGGAAGCCGGCAAGCGCAACGCGCTCAGCACGCCGCTCTACGACGCCTATGTGAAGCTCACCAACGACAAGAGCCCGCCGAGCATCGTGCAGTCGAGCCACCGCTGCGCGCTCGCGCTGTTCAACGCGATCCAGAAGGCGGGCGACACCGAGACCGATGCGGTCATCACCGCCCTCGAGGGGCTCGATTTCGACACGGCAGTCGGCAAGTACCACATCCGCAAGGAAGATCACCAGGGCCTCGGCACGGCCTACATCGCGAACGTGGGCGTGCGCGACGCGGACCCGGGCTACGGAATCATCGACGCGATTCCCTACAGCGAAGCGGAGGTCGCAGAACCCCCGTCCCCCGGCAAACCGATCGAACTCTAAGAGGACGCGACCATGAACTTCAAACGACGCGATCTTCTGAAGGGTGCTGCGGGATCGGCCGCATTGGGTCTTGGCGCGACGCACATCGTGCGCGCACAGCCGGCCCCGATCAAAGTGGGCGTGATGCTGCCGATGAGCGGCATCGGTGCCGAGGTGGGGACCGCCTGGCTGTCCGGCATCAAGGCGGCACAGCTGCAATGGAACGAATCCGGCGGCGTACTCGGCCGGCAGATCGAGCTGGTGGTGCGTGACGACAAATTCACCAGCGCCGGTGCGGTGGCCGCAGCGCGAGAGCTGGCAGGCGAGGGCGTGACCGTGTCGATCGGTGCCGGGCAATCGCCGATGGGCCTGGCGATCGCGCCGATACTGGCGGAACTCAAGACGGTCGTGGTCGCGCCCGCGCCCACGGCGATGTCGCTCACGCACGAGAACTTCAGCAAGTATTTCTTTCGAGCGTCCTCGAACGCGCTGATCCTCTACGGCGGTATCGGCAACATCCTCGCCACACGCTTTTCCGATGTGAAGAGCTGGGCCGTGATCGCGCCCGACAGCGAGAACGGACGCGACGTCGTGCGCTACTTCAAGTTCGGCGTGGAGCGCGCGGCGGCCAAGACCGGCAAGCCGACCAAGGTGATCGAGCCGATCTATGCGTCGCTCAACAAGCCTGACTACAAGGTCGAGATCAACAACCTGATGAATTCGGGCGCCGAGGGCCTCTTCATCGGCCTCACCGCTGCACCATGCGTGAGCCTGTTGCAACAGGGTCGGGCGGTCGGGCTGGACAAGAAGTTCCAGGTGATCGGCGAGGCCGGAACCGAACTCCTGATCGCCAAGGCAATGCAGAAGTCCACGCCCAGCAACCTCTGGGGTACCACCTTCTGGGCGCCGGAGCTCGAACCCTTCAAGAGCAAATATCCGGAGAGCGCCAAGCTCATGGAGAACATTGTGAAGGTGACGGGCGACAGGCACCCCGCCGGCATCGTGCAGGCCACGCATCGCTCCGCGCTCGCCATCTTCAATGCGTTGAAGAAAGCGGGATCGCCGGACCCCGAAGCGCTCATTGCGGCCCTCGAAGGCCTGCAGTTCGACACCGCCTCCGGCCCATATCGCCTCCGCAAGGAAGACCACCAGGGCATCGGCACCGCCTACTTCGCCAAGATCGGCGCGCGTGATGCAGCGCCGGGCTACGGGCTGGAGGAGGTCGTGCTGATCAACGAAACCGAGATCGTCGAGCCGCCGACGCCGGGCAAGAAGTACGAGGGCTGAGCGTGGTCAATGAATTGATGTTCGCGGTGTTCAACGCCGCTGCATTCGGCATGGCGATCTTCGTGGTCGCCGCCGGCCTGACGCTGATCTTCGGGCTCATGCGCCTGCTCAACATGGCGCAGGGCGGCTTCTTCATGATCGGCGCCTACACGGCGTACTCGGTGATGGGACGCGACGTGCAGTCGCTGGGCATGTTTCTTTTCGCGTCGCTGGTGGGCGGCGTGGTGGTCGCGCTGCTCGGGCTCGTGACCGACCGGCTTGTGTTGAAGCGCCTGCGCAACGTCGATCCGCACTATGTGCTCATCGCGACCTTCGCGCTGATGATGGTGTGCACCGGCGTGACCAAGCTGATCTGGGGCGTCGACTTCTTCTCGGTGAATCCGCCGCCCGGCCTCGACCAGCCACTCAACCCTTTCGGTCTCTTCTTCTCGGCCTACCAGCTCTTCGTGATCGGCGCCGGCCTCGTGGTTTACCTCGTCCTCGAGGTGGCGATCCATCGCCTGTGGTTCGGCAAGCTGATGCAGGCACTCGCCGCCGACCCGTGGATGTCCGGCGTCCTGGGGCTTAACGTGTCGTTCGGCATTGCGCTGAGCGTGATGGCGAGCTTCTTCCTGGCCGGCCTCGCAGGCGGCATGCTGCTGCCCAACCAGAGCCTTTCTACCGGGCTGGGCGATTCCTATCTGATGTACGCCTTCTTCGCCGTCATCATCGGCGGCCTCGGCAACATCCGCGGTGCCTTCATCGGATCGCTGGTGCTCGGGTTCGTGCAGAGCCTGAACACGGTGCTCTTGCCGGCGGTGCCGGGCCTCGCGATCTACGTGGTGCTCGCGGGCTTCCTGCTCTGGAAGCCGAACGGGCTCTTCCCGGCGGTCGGGGTGCAAGCCGAATCGGGCGGGGAAGGCCATGGCTCGGGCGGCCTGCATCGCCCGCGCATTTCACGCCAGGCCTGGCAGCTGCTGGGCACGGCCACGGTCGTGCTGCTCGCCTCGCTGCCGCTGTGGGTCAACGCGGGTCCGCTCTACGTCGTCGGCACGGTGTTGATCCAGATCGTCTTTGCCCTGTCCTGGAACATCCTCTTCGGCTATACGGGCCTGGTGTCGTTCGGCCATGCCGGCTTCTTCGCGATCGGCGCCTATCTCACCGCGCTGGCGTTGCGCCACATTGCCGGCGTGCCGTTTCTCGGTGTGCTGGCCTGTGCCGCGCTCTTCGGTGCGCTGGCGGCCTGGGGCATAGGCGCGCTGGCGCTGCGCCGCATGACGGGCGTTTTCCTCGCGGTGCTCACGGTGGCGCTGGCCGAAGCGTTGCGGCTCGTGATCGGTTTCTCGACCTTCCTCGGGCGCGAAGACGGCATCACCGATATTCCGCGGCCCGCGCTCGACTTCGGTCTGTTTCGCATCGACCTCACGAGCTCCAACGCGTACTACTGGTTCCTGCTCGTGACGACCGTGCTGATCACCGGGTTCCTGTGGTGGCTGCTGCACAGCCGCTTCGGGCGCACCTTGCAGACCATCCGGCAGGACTCGGAGCGCGCTGCGTTCATGGGGACCAACGTCGCGCGCTACCGTTTGGCCGCCTTCGTCATCTCGGGCGCAATGGCGGCGGTCGCCGGCGCGATGTATGCACCGTGGTCGCGCATCGTGACGGTGGAAGAGGTCAACTGGCTCGCCTCCGCACAGCCGATGCTCAACACCCTTCTGGGCGGCGTGAGTTCATTCTGGGGGCCGGTGGTCGGTGCCGGCCTGTTCGCCGCGATCACCTACGCCACGCGGACCATGATGGGCCTCTCGGAACTGATCGTCGGCACCGGCTTGCTGGCGATCATCCTGCTTGCGCCGAACGGGGCGGTCGGGGTCTGGCGCAACATCGAGGAGCGCATCTGGGGTCGGCGTCCCCTGCCGCCCGGCGCGAAACAGACCGCGTCGCCGGTCGGCGAACTCGGGATCGGGGGTGCACGATGAACGCTACGACCGACCTGCTGCGCGTCGATGCGGTCAAGAAAAGCTACGGCCCGATCCAGGTGCTGCACGGCGTGAGCATGTCGGTTGCGCGCGGCGAGGTCTTCGCGATCATCGGGCCCAACGGCGCCGGCAAGACGACCATGTTCAAGGTCATGACCGGCGAGGTCGCCTCGAACGGCGGCACCATCCATTTCGACGGCAGGGACGTGACCCGCATGCCAGCCTACGAGCGCGTGCGCCAGGGCTTCGGCCGCACCTTTCAGGTGGCGCGCGTGTTCCGCGACTTCACCGTACTGGACAACGTGATCGTCGCGGTGGAAGCACGCCGCCGTCACACCGGTGAGGCGGTGGGATCGTGGCGGAACTGCGCCCCGTCGGCCGACATCCGCGACGAGGCGATGTCGCTGCTCGCAGACGTGAAGCTCGATGCGCTGGCCGACGGCGCCGCGCGCTTCCTGTCGCACGGCGACAAGAAGCGGCTCGAATTCGTCATCGCGCTGGCCGGCCGTCCAAGCATCCTGATGCTCGACGAGCCGACCGCAGGCATGTCGCCAAGCGACCGCTCGGACATTGCGAAGCTCGTGTCGCGTACCCGCAAGGAGCGCGGCATCACGGTCGTCATGACCGAACACGACATGGACGTGGTGTTCGGCTTGGCCGATCGCATCATGGTCATGAACTATGGCGAGGTCGTGTCGACGGGCACTGTCGACGAAGTGCGCAACGATCCGAAGGTGCGCGAGGTTTACCTCGGCAAGGAGATGGTCAGTGCTTGAAGTCCGCGATGTCGACGCCTATTACGGCGACAGCCACATCCTGCTCGGCCTGCAGCTCTCGGTGAAGGCCGGGCAGCGCGTCGCGCTGCTGGGGCGCAACGGCGCCGGCAAGTCCACCTTGCTGAAAAGCGTGATGAACGCAGGCCCTCGGGTCCACGGGATCGTGCGCTTCAACGGCCAGGACCTGCGCGACCTGCCGACGCACAAACGCACGCGCCTGGGTCTCTCGCTGGTGCCGGAAGACCGGCGCATCTTTACCCATATCACGGTGGCGGAGAACATCGCGATGGCGCGCTACGGTGCCGCGGTCGACCGGCCCGCAGTGCCGGTCGCAGACATCGTTGCACGGTTCCCGATGCTTGCGCCGCTGCAGGAGCGCTACGGCGGCCAGCTCAGCGGTGGTCAGCAACAGCTGCTCGCGGTTGCCCGCGCGATGGCGGCCAATCCGTCGCTCTTGCTGCTCGACGAACCGACCGAAGGGCTCGCGCCGATCATCGTGGAGGAGATGGCGCACGACGTGGTGCACACCTGCTCCGACAAGAACGTGGCCTTGCTGCTGTGCGAGCAGAACATCTGGTTCGCCCGCCGCTGCACGCACTACGTCTATGTGATCGACACCGGCCGCATCGTCTTCGAAGGCGACTGGGACGCCTTCGACCGCGCCCCCCATGTCCAGCAGCGCTACCTCGCGCTCTGACACGTTTTCTCATTCTTTCAATTCAGTTTCAGGCCCCTCGCCATGGATTTGCAATACACCCCCGAACAGAACCAGTTGCGCGAAAGCGTGGAGCGCTTCGTGCGCGAGGAATACGACTTCAGCCGCCGCCGCAAGCTGGTGACCAGCGATGCCGGCCATGACGAAAGCTGCTGGCGGCAATATGCCGACTTCGGCTGGCTCGCGATTCCGTTCAGCGAAGCGGAAGGAGGCATCGGCGGCGACGCAACCGACACCGGCATCGTGATGGAAGGCGTCGGCCGCGGTCTCTTGCTGGAGCCTTATCTTGCCAACGTGGTGCTGGCCGGTGGCGTGCTGAGCGCGCTGGGCAACGCCGGCCAGAAAGCCGAATGGCTGCAGCCGATGATGCTTGGACAGCGCAAGCTCGCATTGGCCCACAGCGAGCCCGGCGCACGCTACGAGATCAGCACCTGCGCGACAACTGCGCGTCGCGAAGGCATGCGCTGGGTCATCGACGGGCGCAAGTCGCTGGTCTACGGCGGCAGCACGGCCGACACCTTCGTGGTGATCGCGCGCACCGCCGGCAGCGTCGATGACCGCGACGGTCTCTCCGCATTCGTCGTCGATGCCGCGACGCCCGGCGTGAGCGTGACGCCTTATGCGCTGCACGACGGCCAACGCGCCGCCGACGTGACGTTCAGCGGCGTCAAGGTGGACGCACAACGCCTCCTGGGCGCCGAAGGCCAGGCGCTCGCGCCGCTCGAACGGGTGATCGACCAGGCGATCGCGGCCGTCGCGTCGGAAGCCGTCGGCGCGATGGCGACGCTGGTCGACATGACGCTGGAATACCTCAAGACGCGCCAGCAGTTCGGCCGGCCCATCGGCACCAACCAGGCGTTGCAGCACCGCATGGTCGACATGTACATCGCGCTCGACGAAGCGCGCTCGATGGCGCTCTACGGCGCGCTGATGCTGGCCGAGCCCGACGCAGCCGCACGCCGCAAGGCGCTCTCCGCAACCAAGATCGAGATCGATCGCACGGCGTGCCTCGTCGGGCAGGAAGCCGTGCAGCTGCACGGCGCGATGGGCGTCACCGAGGAGCTCGCGGTCGGTCATTACTTCAAGCGCCTGTCGATGATCGGGGTGAGCTTCGGCGACCGCGACTGGCACCTGCGCCGCTACGCCGAGGCTTGAGCCCCCATGGAACTCACCCTTTCCCCTGAAGAGCAGCGCTTCGAAGGCGAGGTGCGCGCCTTCATCGCCGCCAACCTGCCGGACGACATCCGCGAGAAGGTGCGCCTGGACAGGCACCTGGGCCGCGAAGACTTCATGCGCTGGCAGCAGATCCTCGGCAAGCGGGGCTGGTTCACCGGCGCCTGGCCCCGGAAGTTTGGCGGTCAGGAGTGGTCGGCGATGCAGACCATCATCTTCAACCGCGTCGCTGGCGAGATGCGCTGCCCGGAGCTGCAGGTCTTCGGGCCTGCGATGGTCGGGCCGGTCCTCTACACCTTCGGCACGCCCGAGCAGCAGGCGCAGCATTTGCCGGCGATCCGCGATTCGTCGATCTGGTGGTGCCAGGGCTATTCGGAGCCCGGCGCCGGGTCCGACCTGGCGGCGTTGCAGACACAAGCGGAGAACGCCGGCGACCATTACCTGGTCAACGGCCAGAAGATCTGGACCTCCTTCGCGCACCATGCCGACTGGATGTTCGGCCTCGTGCGGACCAGCCGCGAAGGCCGGAAGCAAGAGGGCATTTCATTCCTGCTCATCGACATGAAGACCCCGGGCGTCGAGGTGCAGCCGATCCGCATGATGGACGGGCGGCACTACCTTAACGCGGTCTTCTTCAACAATGTGAAGGTGCCGCGTGCGAACCTGATCGGCGAAGAAGGCCGAGGCTGGACCTACGCCAAGTTCCTCCTGGAGCACGAGCGCGTGGAGAACGCCAATCTGCGCTTCATCACGCAGGAACTGCAGAAGCTGCGCAGTGTGGCGAGCGAGGTCATGAGCCATGGCCGACCGCTCATCGAAGACCCGGCCTTCGCGGCGGCGATGAGCGCGATCGAGATCCAGTTCAAGACGCTGGAGATCGGCCTGCTGCGCACGCTGTCCGACATGCATGCCGGCGCCACCGTTGGCGCCGGCAAGTCGTCGTTCATCAAGATCCGCGGCACCGAGATTGCGCAGCGCATCACCGAGCTGCTGGTGCAGGCGAGCGGTGCCGATGCGCAGCGCTACCAGCCGGGTCCGCTGTTCGACCAGGGCCGGGCCGACGTCCTCGGCCCGGCGCATGCGCTCGGGCCGGTGGCGACCTATCTTTTCTGCCGCGCGATGACCATCTACGGCGGCAGCACCGAGGTTCAGAAAAACATCATGGCCAAGCATGCGCTCGGCCTCTAAGACATGACCGACGACGTCGACTACCTCCAGGGCGAAAAGCCACTCCACGAATACCTGCGCGAGCACGCGCGGCGCCATCCCGACAAGGCCGCCATCGTCTGGTACGGCCGCGAGATCAGCTACGGCGAGCTCGACCGCTTCAGCGACGCCTTCGCGCACGATCTCCATGCGCGCGGCGTACGCAAGGGCGACCGCGTCGCGCTCTTCATGCAGAACTGTCCGCAGTACCACGTGGCGCACTTCGGCATCCAGAAGCTCGGCGCGATCGTGAGCCCCTGCAGTCCGATGTTCAAGGCGCACGAATTTGCCTACCAGGTGGGCGACCTCGGCGCCAAGGCGCTGGTGGTGGCCGATCACTTGGTGCCCATCGTCCAATCGGTGCGGGACCGCGTCGATGTGCCGCACGTCTTCAGCGTGCGCTACGCCGACCTGCTGCCGCCGGAGCCGACGATCCGCGTGCCCGACGACGTGGCCGCGCGCCGACCCCTGCCCGAAGGCACGATCGATTTCCACGCCACCATTACCGCGCCCGATGCGCCCGCGCCGAAGATCGACCTCTCGATGGACGACGTCGCACTCATGACGTACACGTCCGGCACCACCGGCATGCCCAAGGGCGCGATGCTGAGTTACCGGAACGCGCTGTACAAGACGGCTGTCGGCGAAGAGATGTTCTGCATCCGCAACGAGGAAGTGATGCTCGCCGTGGCGCCGATCTATCACATCGCCGGCATGATCTGCGGCGTCACCATGCTCGCCTACACCGGCGCCACCGTGGTGCTGCTCAACCGCATGGACGCGCTCGCGGTGCTGCAGGCGATCGACCGCCACAAGGTCACCTGGTGGTACGCGATGGCGCCGATGCTCGTGGCCGCCATGAGCGAGCCCGACGCGAAGCGGTTCGACCTGTCGTCGCTCCAGACCACGATGGGCACGAGTTTTGGCATCAAGCTGACGGAAGAGCTGGCGGCCAATTGGAGCGAGTTCGCCAACGGTTGCCTAGTCTACGAAGCGGGCTACGGCCTCTCGGAGACGCACACAAACGACGTGCTGATGCCGCGCGACGGCGTGCGCTGGGGCACCAACGGAGTGCCGGGCAGGGGCGTGGACCTGAAGATCATCGACCTCGACGGGCAAGCGGTGCCGAACGGCCAGACCGGCGAAATTGTGGTTCGCAGCCGCGGCGTTTTCCATGGCTACTGGAACAAGCCCGAGGCCACCGCGGAGGTGCTGCGCGACGGCTGGGTGCACACCGGCGACATCGGCAAGATCGACGACGCGGGCTACCTGACCTTCATTGGGCGCATCAAGGAAATGATCAAGGTCTCCGGCTTCAGCGTGTTTCCGGAGGAGGTCGAGTCGATCCTGATCCTGCACCCTGATGTTGGACAAGTTGCGGTCATCGGCGTACCGGACGCGGACAAGGGCGAGGTGGTCAAGGCATTCGTCGTGCCGAGCCGCGACGCGGCCAAGCCGTTTGACTGCGCCACTTTGCTTGTGTGGGCACGCGCGAATATGTCGCACTACAAGGTGCCCCGGCAGTTGGAGCTTCGCGATTCGCTGCCTGCGACCGGTACTGGAAAGGTGCTGCGGAGGCTGTTGAAGGGAGCTTAAGCCGATCACGGACAGCAGACTCGACCTGAGAAAATCGGGGGACCGCAGCTCCCATCTGCACTGGCACAGGTGTTGAAGGATGCCCGCTGAATAACCCTGGGACGGATGCTGCAGTGACGGTCAAAAAAAGTTCTAGCCGCAGGCGCAAGTGTCCGATGGCGTTTTTTGCTTTCTTGGCTGATCCGGATGTCCTTGCAGTCAACGCACAAATGACGCGATCGCGCGGGCATCGTTGCGCCGGGCCAGATGCACGCGTGCCGCTTGGTCGCGAAGATCGTGGTTCCCCTAGAGAAAGTAGCCTGTCATCAGAGTACGTGAACGAAGAGGTATCGGGCGCGCTGACTGGTTGGGCAATGCGTCGATCGCTTACGGCCGGCGGCTGCGAGTCGCATGGTTGACTGCGCCGCGCGATGGCTAATGCTCCACTCCGCGTTGCCCAAGCCACCCTAGTGCAGAGACCAAGAGAAATTTGATGCTCAACAGCGACCATCCCTGGACCCATGTCTACGCACCCGGTGCCACCTGGAGCGCGCCGCTGCATGCGATGCCTGTGCCGCAACTGCTCACCAATACTGCCGCACGGTGGCCGGACCAGGCCGCGCTGCGCTTCGAGGGCCGCACCTTCAGCTATGCAGAGCTTGACGCGCTGACAGACCGCATGGCGCAGGGCCTGCGCCGCATCGGCGTGCACCAATGCACGCATGTCGGGCTCTATCTGCCCAATACGCCGCATTACTTCATAGCCTTCTTCGCCATCCTCAAGGCGGGCGCGGTGGTGGTGAACTACTCGCCGCTCGACGCGGCCGCGGTGCTGGCACACAAGATCGACGACAGCCGCACCGATGTGATCGTCACGCTCGATACGCCCGAGCTCTTCTCAAAGATAAACGGCTACCTCGACAGCATGCGACTGAAGACTCTGATCATCGGTTCGGCGGGCGAATTCGAGGTCGGGGCGAAATTGGCTGACCGCGGCATTTCCTGGGACCACCGGCGCGTGCGTTTCTCCGATGTGTCCGCGCAGCGCGACACGCCATTTCTGCCTGCCGCCACCGACCTGTCGGCCATTGCGGTGCTGCAATACACGGGTGGCACCACCGGCCACCCCAAGGGCGCGATGCTCACGCACTCGAACCTCAGCATGGCAGTGTCGCAAATCGAGGAGATGTTGATCGGCCCCGGAACGCTGCAGCGCGGGGCCGAGCGATTCCTGGTGGTGCTGCCGATGTTCCACGTCTACTCGATGGTGTTGAACATGATCTTCGGCTTTGCCATCGGCGCCGAGCTCGTGGTGCACCAGCGCTTCGACCTGTCGGCGGCGTTGCTGGAAATCGAAGAAAGCAAAATCACCGTCTTCCTTGGCGTGCCGACGATGTACGTCGGCTTCATCGGCCACCCCGACATCGAGCGCACCGACCTGTCGTCGCTCAAGTGGTGCAACTCCGGCGGCGCGCCAATCGCTGGCGAGGTCTTCAGTAATTTCGTACGCATGGCGCGCTGCCGACTGCTCGAAGGCTGGGGCATGACCGAGATCTGTGGGGTCGGTACCCTTACGACCGGCGCCGGCTCGCCTGCGCCCGGGACCTGCGGCGCGCCGGTGCCGGGTGCTGAGGTCAAGGTGATCGATCTCGCGACGCTCACCGATCTCCCGCTGGGCGAGTGCGGCGAAATCTGCATCCGCGGTCCGCAGGTCATGAAAGGCTACTGGAACAATCCTTTTGCCACCGCCGAGGTGATGACCGCCGACGGGTTCATGCGGACCGGCGATGTGGGCTACATGTCGGACGACGGCTTTGTCTACCTGGTCGACCGTACCAAGGACATGATCATCTGCAGCGGCTTCAATGTCTACCCACGCAACATCGAAGAAGCGATCTACCGCCATCCGTCGGTCGAGGAAGTGAGCGTGATCGGCGTGCCGGACGCCTACCGTGGCGAATCACCCAAGGCTTTCATCAAGTTCAGGCCGGGCACCGAGCCGCTCACGCTCGATGCACTGCGCGACTTTCTGAAGGACTACCTCGGCAAGCACGAGTTGCCGCTCGCGATGGAGGCGCGCGCCGAACTGCCGAAAACCGCCGTCGGCAAGCTGTCGAAGATAGAGCTCTACGCGGAAGCCGCGGCCGAAGTCTCAGGCAAGTCGCCGAAGTGATCGTTACGCGCTGACAGTGCTCATCACACTCCCCGGCAACCAAAAAAGGAGACAACCAAATGAAGAAATCAGTTACGACTTTCGCGCTCGCTTCGCTGCTCGCGGGTTCTGCTTTTGCCCAGAAGGATGAAACCGTTCGCATTGCATTCATCGACCCCCTCTCGGGCGCGTTCGCCAACGTCGGCGCCAACCAGCTCAAGAGCTGGCAGTACGTCGCCGAACAAATGAGCGGCGTCAAAAACCCAGCCGGCGTCAAGTTCGAGGTCGCCGGTTTCGACAACAAGGGGTCACCTCAAGAAAGCGTGAACGCCCTGCGCGCAGCGATAGACCAGGGCTTTCGCTACGTGACGCAGGGCAACGGCTCGGGCGCAGCACTCGCTATCAGCGAGGCCGTGGCCAAGCACAACGAGCGCAACCCCGGCAAGGAGATCGTGTACCTCAGCTATTCGGCCAAGGACCCGTCGCTCACCAACGAGAAGTGCAATTACTGGCACTTCCGGCTAGACGCCGACACGACTGTGCGCATGGAAGCGGTCACCGCCTTCATGAAGGACCAGCCGAAGATCAAGAAGGTCTTTCTCATCAACCAGAACTACTCGCATGGCCAGCAAACCGTGCGCTTCTTTAAGGAAGGCATCGCGCGCCAGCGGCCCGACGTGCAGATCGTCGGCGAGGAGTTGATCCCGATCGGCACGGTGAAGGATTTCGCGCCTTACGTGGCGAAGATCAAGATGTCTGGCGCCGACACCATCGTCACCAGCAACTGGGGCAGCGACCTTACGCTGCTGGTCAAGGCTATGAACGATGCCGGTCTCAAGATCGGCATGTACACCAACGATGCCAACGTGTCGGGCACGCCCACCGCGCTGGCTGCGGGCGGCGACAGCGAGGTCTATATCGTCTCGCCGAACCACAACAACCACACCGGTGAACTCGGTGCTCTCTCGGCCGGCTTCAAGAAGAAGTACAACGACGATTACTACATGTACACGTCGTACAACGGCATCGTGCTGCTGAGCGATGCCATGGCCAAGACCCGATCGACCGACCCCGCGAAAGTGGCTGCGGCGATGGAAGGCATGACCATCAAGAGCTTCGCTGGCGAGGCGACGATGCGCAAGTCCGACCACCAGATGCAGCAGGCGATGTTTATCTCCAAGTGGCAGAAGGTCGACAAGACTAATCCTTACAGCGTGGAGAACACCGGCTACACCTTCGCGCCCGTCAAGCGACTCGAGCCCTACGTGGCGAGCACGCCGACCAGTTGCGTGATGAAGCGGCCGTCCTGATGCGGTAAAGCCTTGCAGGAACTGGCCTGGCGCCGGGCGGCTGGCGTTCGCACTGCAGCCGCAGCTGACCCACTCCCAAGTTTGAACGACTGACCTTTAGGGAGGCGCTGAACATTGAGCATCGCAGCGCAAGTTGACAACATCACAACGAGATGCGCCCTCAAGGGTGCCCGACTTCACGATTTAGAGCCTTCACGGCGAGCGTTTTGACCTCTTTCGAGGCCGCTTTCCGCATTCAAGACGCACCTCGGGCATAACAGTCCAACAGCGACCTCTTGGCGATGACCAGATTGGCCAAGCCGAACAGACTGAACAGCTGTGCGGTGTTCTTGGCCAGCCCCTTGTAGCGCGTCTTCCTGTGACCAAACAGGTTCTTGACCACATGGAACGGATGCTCGACCTTGGCGCGGATGCTCGCCTTCATCTTCTCCGCCCGCTCGGCCAGGAACTGAGGCTCGATGAATTCATTGAGCTTGCGTCGCGTGCCCCGACGCATGGCCACGTGCCAGATCGGTCCTTGCGCTTCAGCTCGCTTGTGCACGCCCTGGTAGCCAGCGTCGCCGAAGGCCGCGTGCTCTTCACCATGCAGCAGTGCGCCAGCAACGTTGATGTCGCTCACATTGGCGGCCGTGCCCACCACCGTATGTACGAGGCCCGACTGCGCGTCCACGCCGATGTGCGCCTTCATTCCAAAGTGCCATTGATTGCCCTTCTTGGTCTGATGCATCTCCGGGTCGCGCGTGTTGTCTGCGTTCTTGGTCGAGCTTGGAGCCGCGATGATGGTCGCGTCCACGATGGTGCCGGCACGCATCAAAAGGCCCTGCTCGGCGAGGTGGGCGTTGATCTCTTCGAACATCGCCTTGGTGAGGTCGTTGTCCAGCAGCAGGCGCCTGAACTTGAGCAACGTGGTGGCATCAGGCACCGATTCGCGCGACAGGTCGATGCCCACGAAGTCGCGCAGTGCTTGGCTGTCGTACAGGGCGTCTTCCAGCGCCTCGTCTGCCAGGCCGTACCACTGCTGCAGGCAATACATGCGCAGCATCCGGGGCACACCAATCGGCTGACGGCCCACGCGTCCACTGGTGGGATACAGCGGCTCGATCACGGCAACTAAGCGGCTCCAAGGCACGACACGCTCCATCTCGGCAAGAAACTTCTCGCGGCGCGTTCGCTTCTTCTTCAATGCGTACTCGGCGCTGGCAAAGCTGCGTTGGTTCATGTCCGTTGCCCTCGAAATTTGATGCTCTCGGTGCATGCATGAGGCGTGCCCGGATCGATCAATTGATCAGCGTCTCCTTAGATTGTGGCTAACTTCTTGCGGTAGTCTGTCGCAGCGTTTGAGATTGTTGGCTCGGTAAGCACTGCGCCTTCGATCGGCTGGACTATCAGCCAATGGATGACTGGACGTTCTAACGGAGAGGCCGAAAATCCTTGTCTTTAAGCCGGCGTTCATCGCACCGCCGCAGCCGCCAGCGGCTCAGCGGGTTCTGTCGCGGTAAGGCCGGCGCAGCTAAGCTGAGGCGAGACTGACAACGGGATGAAGGCGATGATCAAGGCGTTGCGCAAGGTAATCAAGCGGGCGCACTATCCGCTTGAAATCATGCTGACCTGTGTGTGCTGGTACGCGGCTTACCCGCTGAGCTTGCGCCACATTGAGGAGATCATGGCCGAACGAGATGCGCCAGTCGAAGCATCTCAACAACATCGTCGAACAAGACCATCGGGCCGTCAAACGCATCGTGCGGCCGATGCTCGGCTTCAAGTCTTTTCGCTGCGCACGAGCACTCATCGCCGGCATCGAGACCATGCACATGATCAAGAAGGGGCAGCTCGACGGCTCTCATGGCCAAGCCTCGTCCGCAGCAGCGAAGTTCTACTCGCTGGCTTTCTGAGCGACACGCGCGCCGCACATTTGCTCGTGCCGGCGCTGTTATTGCGACAGAACCCAATTCAGCCACGTGGGAAAAAAAAGTCGGGACACTGCAGAAGCTTCGACGTCGAAACGTTCTCAGCTTATTTGGAGTTTCGAACGAGTCGATGGTCGAACTGGCACAGCAGTTAGGCCGGCATCTCGCGGTCCAAGTCCATGCCGCAAAAATTGAATATAAGTTTTGATCACGGAATCCGGTATGGCCTTGTCATCCTTCGGGTTGCTAAGGTGTCTGATGTAGAGGTAGTCGCGCGCAGCGATCAGAAGATAGACCAAGGTCCCCAGTTCCTCCTCGGCATAGGACGACAGCTCCCCTTCCGCGTAAGCCCGTTTCAGAAATTTCAGATACCTGTCTTTCACCTGAAAGTGATGCCTTGCCCAGGCTGAGGGCGCCTCAACCTCCGCTTCATTCAGGACACGCCAGAACCAAGGGTTTTCGAACAGATAGGCGAAGACGGCGCGCACGCCGATCTCCTCAACCTCGAAGAATCCCTCGGCTCCGTGTGCGCACTCACGTACTCGTTCGAGCATATGAAGCCCAAAGTGCGGCAGCAGTTCGTCGAACAACGCCTGGCGCGACTCGAAGTAAAGATAGAAGGTGCCCTGCGCCATGCCGGCGGCAGCGGTAATGCGCTGGATAGAGGCGTCGCGGTAGCCATGTTCTCCGACGACTCGCGCCGCCGACACCATAAGCTGATCTCGGGTGCGCGCAGCACGTTCATTACGCATCAACTGCACGCTGTCAGATACCTTGCGTGGTGTTCTTGGGGTTTTCGAAACCGTGGCCAATCCATTCCTTTCGGGCGTCTGACGAACCCTAAAGCCGGGCGCCAACGATGTTTTTTTCAGTCTAGCGGATCATCCCGACGGGACGGTCTTGCGCGTTTACACCTAGTTCAAAACCGACGAAAGTGGATAAGACTGAGTAATGAATCATCACTCAGTATATTGATGATGTTTCCACTCATTGCTCACTGTCTAGATCGCTCACGTGAAATGAATCCTGGCCATCTGCCCGTCGCCCCTGCTGCTCAAGGCAATCGCGCTGCTGAGCACAACTTCCGCCGTCAAGTGCGGAACTACTGCGAGACAGAGTTGCCGCCGGATGTGCGCGAAAAGGTTCTTGGCAACCTGTTTCTCACCAAGGAAGACAACCTGAGATTCCTGCGTTCGCTGGCCGCGCGTGGATGGGTGGCAGGCCACTGGCCGCGTGAATACGGCGGCGCCGAGTGGACGCCATTGCAGCGTTTCGTTTTTGAAGAAGAAAGCATGCGCTGCGGCGCGCCCTGGCTCATCCCGTTCGGCGTCAACTACGTGGGCCCGGTGATCTACACCTTCGGCTCGACAGCGCAAAAGGCGCGCTTTTTGCCGCCGATCCTCGCGTCCGAAGAGTGGTGGGCTCAAGGTTATTCCGAGCCCGGCGCCGGCTCTGACCTGGCCGGCCTGAAGACGCGCGCGGTCCGTCGAGGTGACCACTACTTCGTGACGGGCCAAAAGATCTGGACCAGCTATGTGCAATGGGCCGATTGGATGTTCTGCCTGGTTCGCACAAGCGACGAATCGCGGCCACAACAGGGCATCAGCTTCCTCTTGATCGACATGCGTACGCCGGGCGTGACGGTGCGTCAGATCAAGACGATGGACGGCTGCCATCACGTCAACGAAGTTTTTCTGGACGAGGTCAAGGTGCCGGTCGAGAACATCGTCGGCGAAGAGGGCCGAGGCTGGAGCTATGCGAAGTTCCTGCTCAGCAACGAGCGAATCCTTTCTGCCGAAACCGGGCGGTCCATGCGCCAACTCGGACATTTGAAGGCGCTGATAGTTCGCACGCCGAGCGACGGCGTGGCGGACCGTGCTGGCTTCGAGCGTCGCATCGGACATATGGAATTGAGGCTGCATGCGCTGCGCGCCTTCTGCCTGGCCTATGCGCGCAGCATGGACCCGGGCCAGCCGCCCGGCCCTGAGGCCTCGATCATGAAGATCCGCGGCTCCGAGCTTCAGCAGCAGATTTCCGAGGCCACGCTCGACTGGCTGGGCAGCAGCGCGATCGTCTACGAGCCGGCCGATGTGAATGGCACCACTGTCGTGTCGCCAGTCGGGCCTGCGGACACCAGCGGCTCGATCCGCGAGTACCTGCACGGACGGGCCTCGACTATCTACGGCGGGTCCAACGAGATCCAGCGCAACATCATCAGCAAAGCGGAGTTGGGCCTGTGAAGAACAAGATCTGGGCCGACGAGACCGATGCCGCGCTCGACGATGCGGCCACGCGCTACCTGGCGGAGAGATACCGGTTCGAAGTGCGGCAACTCATGACGCGCGATGCACGGCGCTTCAACTCCACCGTGTGGAAAGACTTGGCGGACATGGGCTGGCTAAGCGTCGCCTCGTCCGAGGCGCATGGCGGCCTCGGCCTGCGCGTGGCGTCGATCTGTCTTCTGGCCGAAGCGGCCGGCCGCTCGCTCGTTACCGAGCCACTCACGTCGAGCGGCGTGCTTGCGACCCATCTCATTGCCTCTCATGGCAGCGACGCGCAACGCGATGCGCGGTTGCCGCGCCTGCATGCAGGCGAACTGATCGTGGCCTGTGTGATGTCCGAGCACGCGGTGCGAGTCGAAGCGGGACTTTTGCACGGTCATCAAGACGTCGTGATCGATGCCGACATCGCCGAGCAGTTGCTGGTGCGAAGCGGTAACACGCTCTGGCTGCTCGATGCGAACGCACCGGGCGTGACCCGGCAAACCTATCCGCTGTTGGATGGTCGAGGAGGGGCCACGGTGTCCTTCGACGCCGCCCAAGCAACGCCGCTCGGCGGCACTGAGCCTACCGACCTGCAATACGCGCTTTGGCTTGCAGCATTGGCCACCGCCGCTGATTCACACGGCGCCATGTCGGCGGCCTTCGACCTCACGCTCGACTACCTCAAGACCCGGCGCCAGTTCGGTCACCCGCTTGGCACCTACCAAGCGCTGCAGCACCGGGCGGTCGACATGTACGTCGCACTCGGCGAAAGCCGCGCGGTGCTGGACCAGGCCATCGAATCGCTTCAGGCCGGTGCGCCCGATGCGGGGCGTGACGTGCATGCGGCCAAGGCGCTCGTCAGTGAAAGTGCCCGGCGCGTGACGCAGGAAGCGGTGCAACTGCACGGTGGCATCGGCGTGACCGAGGAATACGCGGCCAGTCACTACCTGCGTCGGGCGCGCGTCAACGAGCAGCTCTGGGGCTCCGCCGAGCAGCACTTCATGGCGTTCGCGGCTTCCGCGCCTGCCACCATCTGACAAAGGATCCTCCGTGGATTTCGCTTCCTACCAGTGCATCGAGTTCCATCGCGACGGTCGCATCCTGACCGTGACGCTAAACCGCCCGGACCAGCGCAACGCGGTCAATGCGCGGTTGCACCACGAGTTGTCTCGCGTCTTCACGGACGTGCAGCGTGATCCGGATTCCGACGTGGTGGTCCTTACCGGCAACGGCACGGCCTTTTGCGCTGGCGGAGACATCGACTGGATGCAGCTGTCGATCGACGAGCCCGAAGAGTTCGAAAAGACGGCGCGTGAGGCCAAGGACATCGTCTATTCGCAGCTGGACCTGGAGAAGCCGCTGATCTGCAAACTCAACGGGCACGCGACAGGTCTGGGTGCGAGTCTTGCATTGCTGTGCGACATCATCGTCGCCTCGGACGAGGCCAAGATCGGCGATCCCCACGTGAGTGTCGGACTGGTGGCCGGGGACGGCGGCGCGTTGATCTGGCCGCAACTCGTCGGCTACGCCAAGGCCAAGAAATACCTCCTGACCGGCGAGCTCATGCTCGCCGCGGAGGCCGAGCGGATCGGCCTCATCACCGACGTCGTGCCACGCACCGAACTCGACGCCACAGTCCGGGCCTTGGCCCAGCTACTTGTCTCAGGCGCAACCAAGGCCATTCGCTGGAGCAAGGTCACTACCAACCTGCCGCTGCGTCAGCTGTTCCACAGCTACTTTGATGCGGGTGTGGCATACGAGTGCATGTCGAACCTCACGGCCGATCATGCGGAGGCAGTGAAGGCTTTTCGCGAGCGCCGCAAGCCCGTTTTCACCGGCCGATAGTTCTTCGGCACACACCCGCAGCCTTCCAACGACCAGGAGACAAAAAAATGAAAAGCATCGATCGCAGAAGCATCCTCAAGTACTCCGCAGCCGCTGCTGCCATTTCTAGCGTGCCCGGCCTGGTGCGCGCGCAAAGCGGCCCGCTCAAGATCGGATTGATCACGCCGCTCAGCGGTCCTCAGGAGTTCATCGGCTCGTACGTGAAGAACGGCGCTGAGATCGCGGTGGAACAGATCAACAAGGCTGGCGGCATCATGGGCCGTCAGGTCGCCCTGGAGATTCGGGACGACAAGGCCAATCCGGCCGCCGCGCTGGCAGCGGCGCGCGAGTTGCTCGGGTCAGGCATCAACCTGCATATCGGCGGCATCTCAAGCGCTGTCGTGCTGGCACTCGGGCCCGTGATGCAGCAGGAGAACGGCGTGTTCGTCACCTGCGGCGCAGGCACCGAGAAGATGAACCACGAGAACTACTCGCCCAACCTGTTCCGGCCGGGCGATTCGCCCGATGCCCGCACCCGCGCGCAGGCCAAGCTCATGGCGCAGAAGTACCCGGACATCACGCGCTGGACTGGACTGGTGCCGGACCACGAATATGGTCGCACTACTTGGGGCATTTTCGTGGACGGGCTGCTCGAGTTTTACCCCTCGATCGCCAAGAAGAAGCCGGAGATCCTAGAGCCCATCCTCATGCCGTATGGCGTGGCCGACTACCGCAACCCGATCACGCAGGCCTTGCGTCAGCAGGCCGATGGTTGCTTCAACTGCACTTATGGCGGTGATGCGATCACGATGTTCCAGCAGGCGCGCGGCTTCGGCCTGATGCAACGCTACAAGGTTATCTGTGATGCGGCCAATGAGTTCCTGGTGGCGCGCGGCCTGAAGGAGCAGTTCCCGGCGCAATGGACCGGCATGCACTACTACGCGGAGGCCAACAAGGGCAATCCGCTGAGCGACAAGTTTGTTGCCGACTACCTTGCCAAGACCAAGGACGCCGAGCCGCTCGGCTGGGCGGCCGAAGCACACGCCAGCATCTACGCGCTGCAAAAGGCGGTTGAGAAAGGCAAGTCGACCGACACGGCTGCAGTCATTGCAAACTTGAAGGGCTTGACCTGGGACACAGTGACCGGTCCACGGACGATGCGTGCTGAGGATAATCAGGCGATCAAGGACGTCGAACTGGTCTACATCGAACCGACGACGACCGGCAAGGGATACAAGGTCTCGCAGTACGTGAAGATCGATGGCAAGTCGGTCATTTTTCCACCGACCCCCGGCAAGAAGCTTGTCCTGCGCACGGCCTGATTTCGGACTGCCTCCCGGACTGCCGAATCGATGCATGCCGCCGACATCGCGACCTTGCTTGTCAACAGCCTGACATGGGCCATGGCGACCTTCCTGGTGGCCGCCGGACTCACGCTGGTGTTCGGGACATTGCACATCCTTAACTTCTCGCACGGCGGCTTCTTCATGATTGGCGCCTACCTGGCCTATTCGCTGGCGCAGGCGATCGGGGGTGCGCCTTCTGTCGGGGTCTACCTTTTCGGCTCGCTGGCGGCCGGCGTGCTGGTCGCGTTGCTCGGACTCGTGGTCGACCGGCTGATCCTGCGGCGACTGGCCGGCGTGGACGACGCGTATGTGCTCATTGCGACCTATGCCTTGCTGCTGGTTTGCGAAGGTTCGACCAAGCTGATCTGGGGGCTCAACTATCACAGCGTCATGCCGCCATCGGTGCTCGACGGTGCATGGTTGATCGGCAATGCGGTGCTACCCAAGCTGTCGCTCTTCATCATCGCCGCCGGCGTCGTGGTGTTCTCGGCACTCGAATACTTCCTGAACCGCACCAAGCCGGGCCAGCTCGTGAAGGCCATCGCCGCCGACCCGTGGATGGCGCGCCTGCTTGGTGTCAACGTGCGCCTTGTGTACACGGCCACGGTCGCATTGGGTTTTGCACTAGCCGGCCTGGCAGGCGGCTTGCTGGTGTCCAACCAGAGCCTGTCGCCCACGCTGGCGAGTGCCTTTGTCATCCAAGCGTTCGGCGTAATCATCGTGGGCGGAATGGGCAGCATCAGCGGGGCGTTCCTTGGCGCGATTCTGCTGGGCTTCATCGATGCGGTCGGCCAGTGGGTGCTGCCCGGACTCCCCGGGTTGCCCTTCTTTCTGGCCATGACCTTGATCCTGCTGCTGCGCCCGCAAGGCCTGATGGGCAAGGCGAAGCACTGATGAACGCCGCATCCAGTTTCATCGGTGGCAACCGCCGCCGCGACAGCCTCGTCCTGCTGGTCGTGGCTGTGCTCGCATGCTGCGTTCCGATTTTTTTCAATCGGGGCTTGGTGTTTATCGCCGGCATGATCTGCATCAACGCGGTGTTCGGGCTGTCCTTCAATCTGCTGTTCGGACTCTCGGGTGTGCTGAGCTTCGGGCAAGCTATGTTCTTTGCGGCGGGCGCTTACGCCACCGCTGTGCTCACGAAGCAAATGGGACTGCCGTTTCTGCTGGCGTTGCCGGTGTCGGCCGTGGTCGGCGGCGTCATTGCCGGGCTGGTGGGCATCGTGTCCTTGCGGCGCAGCGAAGGCGTCTATTTCGCCATCCTGACGCTGGCGTTCGCGGAGCTGGTCCATTTGCTGATTGTCAACACGGCGATATTGGGTCGCAACGACGGCCTCAGCGGACTGAGTCGCCCGCTGCTGCAGCTGGCCGGCTGGCGACTCGACCTCGGGTCCGGCGACAACTTCTACTACATCATCGTGCTGGTCTGCGCACTGCTGGTGTGGTTCATTCGATGGATCATCGACACGCCGTTCGGCCGGGCCTTGCAGGCGGTCAAGCAGGATCCCGAGCGCGCTGAGTTCCTGGGCATTCCGGTGCGCCAGCACCGCCTGGTGATCTTCGTGCTGGCGGGCGCCACCAGTGCCGCTGCCGGCGCGCTGGTCGCTCCCTGGGCACAGATCGTCACGCCTGACCTGGCCCATTGGTCCAACTCAACCAGCCCCATCCTCTTCACGTTGCTCGGTGGCAGTGCGTATTTCTGGGGGCCGGCGCTGGGCTCCCTGGTTCTGTCGACGGTGTTCTACCTCACGCGCACGCTGGTCGGCATGTCGGACCTGGTCACGGGTCTGCTCTTGCTGGTCGTGGTGGTCGCATTGCCCGGCGGCATCCTCGGGATGCTGGCGCGCTGGACCCGACGAAAGGATCCGCCATGAACGCGATGGTCTTGGAGGCGACTTCCTTAGACAAGTCCTACGGTCGCATCGGTGTGTTGCGCGACGTGAGTCTGACCATCGGCGCGGGCGAGTCGCACGTGGTGATCGGCCCCAACGGGGCCGGCAAGACAACGCTCTTTAAGGTGCTGACGGGCGAGCTCTATGCCGATCGGGGTGCGGTACATTTTCAGGGACGCGATGTCACTCGCGTACCCGCGCACAAGCGCGTGCACCTGGGCTTCGGACGCACCTTCCAAGTGGCTAAAGTGTTCTCGAAACTCAGCGTGCAGGACAACCTGCTCATTGCGCTGGAGGCTCGGGTGCGACGCCAGAATCCGTTGGCGCGCGTGCCGCGTGCGGTGGCCGCAGGCTTCGCTGTCGCCATTGACCAGTTGCTGGCCGACACCGGCTTCGCAGCGCAACGCGATGCGATTTCCGGCACGCTGGCCTATGGCGACCGCAAGCGTCTCGAACTGGCCATGGTGCTGGCACTGGAGCCTGCCGTGCTGTTCCTGGACGAGCCGACGGCCGGCATGTCGGCGGCGGAGCGTCATGCCACTGTCGAGTTGCTCAAGGCGGTGAAGCGCAAGCGCAGCCTGTCCATGCTCATGACCGAACACGACATGGACGTGGTGTTCGGCCTGGCCGATCGCATCTCGGTGCTGCACTACGGCCAGCTCATCGCATCGGGCACGCCCGCGGAGATACGCGCCAACGACAAGGTCAAAGAGGTGTACCTCGGGGACGAGGAAGATGCCCATGCTTGAAGTCCGCAACCTGCATGCACGGTATGGCGACAGCCAGGCGCTCTTCGACGTGGACCTCGACGTCGCGGCGCAGGGCGGCGTGGCCCTGCTGGGACGCAACGGCGCGGGCAAGTCGACGCTGCTCAAGTCGCTGCTCGATGCCGGCCCGCAGACCACTGGCGACATGCGGCTCGACGGCAAGTCGCTGACGGGCCTGACCACCGAAGCCCGCGCCCGGCTCGGCCTGGCGCTGGTTCCTGAAGACCGGCGCATCTTCACCACGCTCACGGTTCGGCAGAACCTCGAACTGGCATGGCATGCCGTGGTCAAGGGCCAGACCGCGATGACGGTCGATCACGTGTGCTCGCTCTTTCCGCTGCTGAAGGATCTGTTGGACCGGCTTGGTTACCAGCTCTCCGGTGGCCAGCAGCAGCTGGTGGCGGTCGCGCGCGGCCTCATGGCCTCGCCGACATTGCTGCTGCTCGACGAACCAGCCGAGGGCCTCGCGCCCAAGGTGGCGCAGGATCTCGCGCGGCAGGTGCGCGCCGCACGCGACAAGCTGCGCCTCACCGTGCTGGTCGCGGAACAGAACACAGCCTACGCACGCCAGTGCACGGAATACGTCTATCTGCTCGACAGCGGCGTCCTGGTATTTCATGGTGACTGGGCCGCCTTCGATGCGCAGCCCGAACTCAAGACACGCTACCTCGCTGTCTGAAGCAAAGGAGATCGACTTGAGACACGACATCAGTGGCTGGAACCTGCAATGGAATGAAGCACAAGCCGCGCGCTGGGTGGCTGGCGGACAGTGGCTCGACAGCACTGTCGCCGACAAGGCCCGCGAAGCAGCGGCCACAAATCCGCACCGCGTGACCCAGGTCTGCGGCGAACGGGAGGTCACCGCCGGCGAAGTCTGGGACAAGGCCTCGCACCTGGCCTCCGCGCTCTGGCAGCGCGGCTTTCGGGCTGGCGACGTGGTGGCCTTCCAGATGCCGAACTGGCACGAGGCCGCGTTCATCGACATCGCAGCCTGCATGCTCGGGGTGGTGGTGTGTCCCATCGTCACGATCTACCGGGACCGTGAAGTCGAACTTATCCTCTCGGACAGCCGCGCCAAGGGAATCTTCATCGCCGAGAAATTTCGCGGCTACGACTTCGCCGCGATGCTGGTGCGCCTGCGGCCAGGCTTGCCGTTGCTGCAGCACGTGTGGACCGTGCGGTCTGCACGCGGCACACATGACGACCTCGCCGACCTGATCGCCGACGCGCCAGCGCTTGCCGAACTGCCGACGTTCGCCCGGGTGTCACCCGACGCCGTCAAGCTGGTGCTCTACACCTCGGGCACGACAGGCCGGCCCAAGGCCGTCCTCCATACGCATAACACGCTGATCCGCGCGACGCTGATGTGTGCGAGCCACTGGGGCATCGCGCCGGGCGACACCACGCTCATGCCTTCTCCCGTGACGCACGTCACCGGTTTCAGCCACGGCCTGGAGATGCCGTTCTACGGCGGCACGCGCTGCGTGCTCATGGAGAAGTGGGACGCGGGCGAGGCCGCCGACATCATCGACCGCGAGCAGGTGTCGTTCACCATCGGCGCCACGCCCTTTCTGCAGGAGCTGATGGATGTGGCCGAGGCCTCCGGTCGGACCCTGCCGTCGCTGCGGCTCTTCCCATGTGGCGGCGCCGCGGTGGCGCCGGAGATCATCTACCGCGTGGCGCGCGTGCTGGCCAACTGCCGGTCGTTTCGTGTCTACGGTTCGAGCGAAGCGCCGATGATCACGCTCGGCTTTTGCGCCCCGGGCCAGGAGCGACTCGCGGCGGAGACCGACGGCGAGATCGTGGACTACGAGGTCCGCGTCGTTGACCTCGACGGCAAGACGCTGGGCGCCGGTCAGGAAGGCGAGATCTGCGCGCGCGGGCCTTCGCTCTTTCTGGGCTATGCCGACCCGGTGCACTCCGCCGAGGCCTTCGATGCCGAAGGTTTCTTTCACACCGGAGACATCGGTTTCGTCACGGCGGACAACGCCGTTGTCTTCACCGGTCGCATCAAGGATTTGATCAACCGGGGCGGCGAGAAGATCAGCGCCAAGGAAGTGGAAGACCTGCTACACCAGCACCCCGGCGTGATGAATGCGGCGGTGGTCGCCATGCCGCACGCGCGGCTCGGAGAGACTGTGTGTGCCTACGTCATCGCGAAGCCTGGCAGCGTCGTCACGGCGGCCGAGATCACCGCGTTGCTCGATGCAGCCGGCGTCGCGAAGCAGAAGTATCCCGAGCGCTTCATCTTCGTGGACGACTTTCCCAAGACGGCGTCCGGCAAGGTAAAAAAAGACCTGCTGCGCGCCGATGTCCGTGAACGTTTGATGAAGGCTGCAGCATGAATCTCGATGGCCAGAAGATCGTCGTCACCGGCGGTGCCCAAGGCTTGGGCTTGCGCTCGGCGCAGTTGTTCGTGGAACTGGGCGCACAAGTGTTCTTGGTGGACGTCAATGCCGAGACGCTGGCACCCGCGGCCGCTGCACTCGGCGCAGGCTTCGCAGTGGGCGACGTCACGCGCGCCGCGGATGTCGATACCTTCTTCGCCCAGGCCGCCGAGAAGCTCGGTGGTCTGAGCGGCGTGCTTAACAGCGCCGGGCTGGCACTGGTACAACCTGCGCTCGAATTGGACATTGACGGTTGGCAGCGCGTGATGGATGTCAACGTGCGAGGCACGCAATTGGTCTGCTGCGCGGCGGCACGATTGATGATCGCCCAAGGTGGCGGAGGCGCCATCGTGAACATGGGCTCGGCTGCGGGCGGCGCAGGCATGCCGCGGCGCACTGCCTACGGGAGGTCCAAGGCCGCTGTGGCCTACCAGACTCGCAGCCTGACCTCGGAGTGGGGCCACTTGGGCATCCGGGTCAACGCGGTGGCACCCGGCTACATCTACAGCTGCATGACGCGCGGCCTCGAAAGCCGCAGAAAGATCGGCCTCGACCGCATCCGTTCGGGGATCCCGCTGGCCAGGCTGGGCGACGGAGTCGACATCGCGCGCGCGGCCGCATTCCTGCTCTCCGGCTACGCCTCCTACATCACCGGCGAGCAGCTGTTCGTCGATGGGGGATGGAACGCCTACGGCGGTGCAGGCGCCGTTGAGTCCTGCTGAAGAACCACACCAAGATCCGCAACGACCGGAGACACCATGAGCAACCTCAATCGCCGAGCCGCCGTTGTGGCACTCGCTGCCACAGCCGTATCGGTCCTCGCGCCGATTCGCGCCAGCGCGCAGACTACCGACTGGCCGAAAAAACCCATACGCATGATCGTCGGGTTCACTCCGGGCGGGTCCACCGACCTGGCGGCGCGCATTCTTGCGCAAGCGCTGACCGAGCAACTCGGTCAGCCTGTCGTCGTCGAAAACAAGCCAGGTGCCAGTGGAAACATCGCGACCGACTTTGTCGCCAAGTCAGCGCCCGACGGCTACACGATCATGCTTTGCACGATCCCGACGCACGCCATCAATCCGCATCTCTTCAAGAACCTCCCGTACGACCACCTGAAGGACTTCGCGCCCGTGTCGTTGGTTGCGATGCTCCCCAACATCATTGCAGCCAACCCGGACTTCCCGGCGAACAATGTGAAGGAGCTAGTGGCGTTGCTAAAGAAGGACCCGGGCAAGTACAACTTTGCAGCAGTGCAGGGCGGCTCGCCCCACCTGACAGCCGAAGTGTTCAAGGAGACCGCGGGTGTGCAGATGCAACTGGTGTCGTACAAGGGCGCCAGTCCGGCCATCACCGATGTGATTGCCGGCCATGTGCCCATGGTGTTTGAAAACGTCGCACCGACAATGGCTTTCGTCAAGAGCGGCAAGCTCAAAGCCATTGCCGTCACATCGCCAACGCGCCTGCCCGGGCTTGAAGATGTCCCCACGGTTGCGGAGTCGGGGTATCCCAGCTTTGCAATCGAGGGCTGGAGCGGCGTGGTGGTGCCGGCCGCTACACCCGTTCCAATCGTGACCAAACTGAACGCAGAGATCCGCAAGGCTCTCGACATGCCTGCGTTGCTAGCAAAGTTCGTCCAGTTGAACCTGCGCACCCGATCCAGCACGCCACAGGAATTCGGGCTCTTCATGAAGGAGCAAACCGACTTCTGGGGAGGTGTCATCCAGCGCATTGGTCTGAAGCTTGAGTAATCGAAGAAAGCAGCAATCGACATGGCACGCATTCAACCTGTTGCCCCAGAGGCAATGTCACCCGAACTTAAAGCGCTTCTGGAGACTCGGCCCCCGTACAACATCTATCGAATTCTGGCCAACGCACCCACCGCCCTGCCAGGTTTCGTGAAACTCGCCGGCGCCTTATTGACGCAGTCCGAGCTGGATCGGCAGTTGCGGGAAATGGTCATCCTTCGCGTTGGGGCGCACTGCAGATCGACATACGAAATTCATCAGCATCTCCGGCTTGCCAGGCATGTCGGCGTAAGCGAAGAGCGCATTAGGAAATCTATGGACCTCGACCTTGCGCTTGATGGAGGAATCACCGCAGAAGACCGGATGCTGGCATTCACCGACAGCGTCGTGCTCTCGGTCAAGGCGCCTGCATCTCAGTTCGAAGCGCTGCGAGAGTACCTTTCGCCCCGTGGCATCACGGAGTTGCTGATGACGATCGGGACATACATGATGGTCTCTCGCTTACTAGAAAACCTTGAGGTAGAGCTTGAACAGAACGGGGTGGATATCGCGAGCAAGGCGTACTACCCGCCCTCGATTGCAGGCTGATTTGGCTTGGTCGTCGTCTGCGATTGACTGCTGGACAGGCTAGGGAGTGTCCGGAGCACTCCAGTGAGCGTCCAAAGGCTCGTCCATCATCCGCCCGACCTTGCTCCCCAGCGCACTCTCCGCCCTGAAATACCCCATCACAACAGTCACGCTCTGGTGCCCCGTCATGGCCATGGTCTCCGGCAATGACATGTTCTGACGCCCGGCCTCCGTCACAAACCCGGCTCTCAGCGAATGTGCGCTGAAATCCCCCTCGACCCCCGCCAGCGCACACCGCACCTTCACGATGTCCCGCACCGCCGCCGGCGCCAGCGGCTCTCCCAGATGGCCACCTTTGCGGATGCTTCTAAAAATCTTCCCCTCCTTGATCCCGCTGGCCTTCAGCCAATCGTGCATCGCCGTCGCCGCACTCCCGACGAGCGGCTTCACATCCTCCGGCCGAAGCTCCCCCGTCTGGTTGGTCTTCGAATGCCCCAGCGTGTACAGGTACGACCCCGCATCCACGCGCACCAGGTTCTCGACCACGGCGCCCGCCACCTCCGAGCGCCGCCGTCCACCCGAGGACCATGCGAACAGGAGGAGGGCGCGATCGCGCTTGCCTCGCAGGGTGTCGTCGCAGGTCGCCAGCACCAGCTGCAGCGGATCCTTGGTTAGGGCTCGTTGCTTCAGAGTGCGCACCCCACGCTGTGCGTACGCCCGACGGGTCCGAGCCACCAGCTCCCGCACCACCGCATCTGCGCAGGGATTGGCCACCTTGGCCAGCTGGTGCGCTTTGGACAACACCGCAAGCCGGTGGGTGAGCGTATTAAGGGCCGGTACACCCAGGCGCGCCTTGTAGCGCGCCGCCACCAGCGCCGCATCGACGTCCGCCGGCAGCTCATTGACCAGCGTGTTGCCGTCCTCACTGGTCCGGGACGCATGGTCGACGATGAACTGGATCACTACAGGCACCGGCACCGGGGTGCCGAGAGGTCCGCCGTATCGCGCCGCGTACCACGCCGCCCAATAGCGCATGGCCGAGCCATACGACATCCGCGTGTTCGCTGATTCCCCTTGCCGCAAAAGAGCCCGCGCCGCGCGTTCTGCCGTTTCCGTCAGCACTGCGGGATCCAGCACCGGCCGGCGTTCCGACAACGCCAGCAGGCTTGCCAGCGGCGGCTGATTCGTGGTGGACGGATTCATGGATTTAATCTTATGTCGCATGTATGATTTAGTACATCATACATCAATAGATCACGATAACTGACGCTTATCGAGGGTAAATAATGGGGCGGCAGGGCGGTTGAAAACTGAAAAGTACGAGGGTCTGAAATCATGGAGTTCACGAAGGCTCGACGCGGAACGCAGGAACACGAGGTCTGGGCGGCGGCCGATGCCCTGATGCAGGAAGGTCTGCGGCCCACGGTCGACCGGGTGCGACAAAGACTCGGAAGAGGCTCGCCGAACACGGTCGGTCCAATGATCGAGAGCTGGTTCAAAGCACTCGGGTCACGGCTGGCCGGCGGCGTTTCAGGGACTGCGAACCTGGCCGCGGGCAACGATGCGGACGGCGTGCCGGTGAGCGTGCGCAATGCGACGCGGCTGCTCTGGGAGACGGCGCGCAAGGAAGCCGAGCAAGTCCAGGATGCAGCACTCGAGAAAGTTCGCGTTGAATTGAAGGCCCAAGAGAACAAACTAGAGAGCAAGCAACTCGAATTGACTCAACGTGAAGAGGCGTTTGCGCAGACACGTGCCAGTCTCGACCACGCCCTTGCCTCTTCGCAGCAGGCGCGTGAGGCACTCGAACATCAGGTGACGGCGCTGGCGTCAGAAGTACTGAGGCAGCGCGCGGCGGCTGCTAGGGATGGTCTGCACAACCCGTCGCGAGGCGAAGTTCGGACACGAGTTGATGTCGATATGAAACGATTGACGCATGCGTGCCGAGTTTTGCG
>NZ_JBJXIA010000022.1:0-54085 GCF_046115955.1 Variovorax sp. GrIS 2.14 | reverse complement strand
GCTCATCTTTGCTCCAGTCTTCACAGGCGAGGTCCTCGCCAGCAGGAGCAGTTTCCACACTTATCGGGTTGTTCAGATTTCCGGGGCCAGCTCTCAACCTCCATGCGCCGCCACGACTTGCCAGACCATCACGAAGCCGAAGCCATGCGTCCTGGCGTCGCGCGGCGCAATGTTGTGAGCCGCTTCAATGTCTCGTTCCAAAGTGGAGCGCGCGGAACCCCCGGTTAGGCCCTGGGGCGCGCGATCGAGCAACGCGTCCAACACGACCGGTGCCATGCCGGTGCCCTCGTCCTGAATAGTGACTACACCAGCTGTGCTACTTTTAGTGCCCTGTCGAACGCAAAAAACACCAACCACATTGAAAGTGCCAAGGATAGGTACAGCACCAATGGCGACGCCCCCAGGATGTAGCGGCCTTGCTGCAGCGCGTCGATGGCGCTCGCGTGGACTTCCGTTGAGGAGACCAATGTCGTGCCGGTGCCGGTGCCGGTAGCGACGTACCACAGCACGGCGAGCGTGCCCAGCGCGACATTGCGCGACTGCCCGACCACGATCGTGCGGCCCTTGAGTTGATCGGGGAGAAGCTTGCCTTCAAGCACATCGGAGGCGGCCCTGCGGGGCGTCGACGCGTTTTCGCTTGGTGAACGCCAAAGATTGAACTCCCCTCCCGCGAGGCAAGGACTGCGGAGTCCTATGCGCCCGAAGATCGCCCTACAACGTCTCGACGGTCGATCGCCGTGCCTCTAAGCAAGTGAGTACCGCGGCAGACTGATGGTGAAGACACAGCCGGTTCCCGGCACGTCACGCACGCTTAAAGTTCCCAGATCTGCTTCAATGCTCTGCCGGGCGATAGACAGGCCCAGCCCCAACCCAGCATTTGCGTGGCCGCTGTGCTTAAAGGGCACGAACATATTCTCGACACCCTTGGGAGGCAGGCCGCCGCAATGGTCCTCGACGTCGATCAGAACGAATTCTCCAAAAGCATGAGCGTTCAAAGTCACGGCGGTATTTGCGTGAGTGAACTTGAAAGCGTTCTGCAGCAAGTTCGCCAACGCAGCGTGCAGAAGCTCTCGATTCGCGTTGATCGCCAGCAACGGGTCCACGTCGCACACTTCAAAAATCCGACCTAGCGAATCGGCACTGAATCGACCTGCAATCGCAGAATCCGCGATGAACGAAGCTACGGAAAACGTTTGCCGTTCATGCGGCTTCTCACCACGCACTTCGACGAGTGCACCACCGATCAGCAGAGTCAACGCTTCAAGACTGCGCGACAGAACCGCACCGGTAGCGCCCCGGACTGTCATGTTGCCCACATCCAGCGCGCGAAACGCAAGGGTGGCCGTTCCCAATGCATTTCGGAGTTCGTGAACCAAAAAGCCCAGCCTCTGTTTCTCGCCAGCAATCTGATGCACCGAAATTTGCGCGTCGCGCTGGAAGCTGAACTCCGCGACTGCATCCGCGATGGCGTTATCCAAGCATCGGTTCAGTGTGCGGAATTGATCAACGGTAAAAGGCGCGTCCCGCTCAAAAGCCAGATCAGTGATTGCCTGACACACATCGCCGTAGTCGTGGACCACCTGATCTACCGTGTAGCCCAGATTCAAAAGCGCTTTGCCGTGTGCTGTCGCGCTCACGCCAATTTCAGACAAGGCTAGCGCATCCCCGCCGGACGGCCCGGAGATCTTGACGCTCGCATCGCCGTCGTTGTTTGTTTCGGCGGCAAGTGTTCGAGTTAGTTGATCCAGGAACATCGACACGCCTTGGACCAGACGCTCTTCGGACGCCGCGCGGTAAGGCCGCTGTGCCGCTTTGAGCTTGCACCGGGCGATTAACTCATCACGGTTGTTGACGAGAAAACGATGCATAGGAAACTTTCTTGCCCAACGGCAGATTATTCAACGCGCTTTTGTTGCTCCTGCTTAAGAGTTTGCAGCGCTCACACTGAGTCGAAATTTTGTCCTAGCGGCAAAACCCCCACCCCTCTCCAGCGCGCAGCATGTAGTGAATAACTTGGTGTCTACGTAGGACGACATCTTGCAGACCTGTCATCCCGCTGCAATGGGGAAATTCGGCCGTGCCAAGCGGAGAACGCTGTGCAAAGCTGCCATGTCACTTTCAACGCCGTAACCGGTGTACCTGCCGAATTCTCAGCATTCACGGCGTTGGGAGTCGTTCTTTTTGATGGTGCATAGCCGCACGTAGCTGGCGCAATGTCTTTTCAAAGCCCCCGGCATATGCATTGCGGGCCGCCAAGGCTTTACCCTCGGGGCTCTTTGGGCCGGTGGACTTTGACCGAGGCTGCCATCGCTGGATTGCCTCCCTGACCTTGTCCCTGGAATCCGTACCCCATAGCCGAGTTCATGAGTTGGCTTGCTGTGGCTGATTGGCAAGCCAGTCCTGCTCGAACTGCATCGGGCTGACGTATGCCAGCGTAGAGTGCAGCCGGTCGCGGTTGTACCAGAGCAGCCAATCGATGGTTTCGTCCTTCGCCTCGCGCCCGGGTCTTGAACCGTTTGCCGTGCAGCCGCTCCACCTTCAACGACCCGAACAGCGTCTCACTGCAAGCGTTGTCCCAGCAGTTGGCCGCCACGTCGGTCAAGTCGGGCCTGGCGCGCGCCATCTTGTACTCGCACCGCCGATGGGCAGCCCTCACGCGCTATGCCAGCGATGGCCGAATCGACTCTGACCACCCTGGACCAGTCGCACCGCCTCCTGCTTGAATTCGAGCGTGTAGCGCGCTCTTGCCGTCTTCGTCATTTCCGTTCTCCTTGCTTGAATTGAAACACTCAGCAAGGGGTACGTTTTTCGAGGGCAAGGTCAATATGCCGTGTGGTTCGCCCATTGATGTCGCGGCACGCCCGCACGAAACCACGTGTGTCGTAGGCCTTGTCGGCTCCAACGGTGATGCGCTGCTCCCGAATTTCGATCTCCCCGAGCATCACCGCGGCCGCATCACACTCGGCAGTCCCAGTGGCCTTCATGGTCTGCACGTTCACCACCAGGCCATGGCGGTTGTCAGTGGCGATGTGCCTCAGGAAGCTGGGCAGCGCCGGTGCCGCGTTGCTCTTGCGATAGAACTGCGAATCGGGATCGGTCCGGGACTCGTGGATCTCGTCGCTGCGCCGCTCACCACGCCAGTCCTCGGGGTCGCGCCCGTCGTCACCGCTGTCCTTGCGTCGCATGCTCTTGTGACTAGCCCAGGCCTTGATCTGCGTGCCGTCGACGCTGAAGTGTTATCCAGACAGCAGATCCGTGGCCTTGGCCATGTCGGCCGTGGCGTTGAACAGTTCGATGAGGAAGTCATGCTCGATCATCCGGTCGCGTTTCTTCGATGTTGACCGAGTGGTTCGACACTCCATCTTCGATCGACAGGCCGACAAACCAACGGAACAGCAAGTTGCAGTTATTCTGCTCGACAAGTTGCCGCTCGCTGCGAACGCTGTAGAGCACCTGCAGCAGCATGGCACGCACCAGCTTCTCGGGCGCTATGCTCGGATGGCCTCCATTGACGTCGGCTTAATACACAGCCGAATGACGCTCGTCCGTCTTGGCAAGCGCTTCGTTTATCCATGTGCGAATCGGTCGCAGCGGATGATTCGCAGGCACGGAGTCTTCCAGCGTCACCTTCGAAAACAGACTCGCGTTGTAGCCGCCACTGCCTCGCATCGTCGCTCCTCGGTCTGCTCAATATCGCAATTGTCGGAAAGATCTCGGGGTTCTTCAACGTCCCTGCCAACACACGACGCCAGAGGGCCTACCAGTCGCGTGGATGTCCTACACAGCTGTCTTTGGCTGGCGGACACCATGGTTTATGACGCTTGCTCCGTTGGACGCGCACCCCTCTAGCAACACAACCCTCCTACCGCGCGCAGCTGGCCAAGTGCCGAACATCGTTGCTTTGGGGATTTCAGGAGTAGGCAGTTGATTTCGAGGCCGACGTTCATTAGAAGCGTTGAGACGTCCGTTCCGCAGAACCGATTCACGAAAGCTGAGTGCCTGGCTGAGTTTGAAGCTTCAGACTGGTTCGGCAGGCTCGACCGCAGGTCTCACACCATCGCGCGTACGGTGCTGCAACGCGACAACGGTATCGACGCGCGTCGGTTGGCGGTGGATCGCCTGGCAGATATTTTCCAGATCGACCCTGACACGTTGAGTGAACGATTCCTCCGCAACGCGCCCGCGCTCGCATCCGACGCGGCGTTTCACGCGGTGGAGAGGGCCGGTCTCCTGGTCGCCGACATCGATGCTGTCGTCGTCAGCACATGTACCGGCTACCTGTGTCCTGGCCTGTCCGGCTATGTTGTCGAACGCCTGGGGCTCCGACCGAACGTCCAAGCCTATGACTTAGTAGGCCAGGGTTGCGCCGCGGCCCTTCCGAACATGCAAATGGGTCGGGCCCTGCTGCTCGGCGGTGATTGCCGCCATGTTTTGTCAGTTTGCGTCGAGGTCAGCAGTGCGGCGATGTACCTTGACGACGATCCCGGGGTTCTCATCAGTGCCTGCTTGTTTGGTGACGGCGCGGGCGCGGCGGTGTTGTCACGCGAGCCCCGCTCGGATGGGCGCTCCATCGAGTGGACGGACAACACCTCGCTGGTATTGCCCGAGCACAGGCGCGCTCTCAGGTTCGAAAGCCGCGCGGGGATGCTGCGTAACATTCTTACCAAAGAAGTTCCCGGACTCGCCGCATCCAATGCACTTGCGGTGCTGAATACGGTGCTCGATCGCGCTCGTGTCACGCTATCAGACGTGACCACATGGATCATGCACGCGGGTGGGCGGGATGTGCTGCAAGCAATCGAAACGCGGTTCGAACTCACAAAGCCGGACCTTCGCTACAGCGCGGAGATGCTGCGGGAATACGGCAATCTGTCGAGCGCGTTTGTGTATTTCGTGCTGCAGGCGGCGCTGGCCGACGAGGCCCCCGATGGCTGGTGGTGGCTGTCGTCGTTCGGCGCTGGCTTTTCTTGCCACGGTGCTTTGCTCAAGGTCGGGTGAGCATCGGCGAATGAACACTTCATCCCTGATGCCGCGCCAGGTGACGCCCGAGGCGCTTGACTCGCTTGGTGCCGACGACCCTGCCGCGCAGCGATCTCGCCGTGACCTTCGCCGCCTTCACGTCGTGATGGGCACTCTTTCGATCATGACGCGTGCGATCGGCGCCGAGCCAAACCGCGCGCCGCTACGCATCCTCGAGCTCGGTGCAGGCGACGGCTCGCTGGCACTGCGCTTCGCGCACAGACATGCGCGGCAGTGGCCGCGCGTGTCATGGACTTTGCTCGATCGCCAGGACACCGTCGCCGAGTCGACGCTGCACGGTTTGCGCGCGGTCGGTTGGCAGCCCATCATCGTTGTCGCCGACGTGTTCGACTGGCTAAGTAGGAACCAGCAATGCGGCTGGGACATCGTTGTCGCGAACCTGTTTGTCCACCACTTCGAAGGCGATGAGCTCGGACATCTGTTGCGCGCGCTATCCAAGGTCACGCCACTGTTCTTCTGCTGCGAACCACGGCGAAACATCACAGCGCTGATTGGCAGCCACCTCGTCGGCCTGATCGGCGCCGGGACAGTGACTCGCGAGGATGCGGTGCTCAGCGTTCACGCCGGCTTTCGGGACTGCGAACTGTCGGCGCATTGGCCGAGCCACGAAGGCTGGTCGCTGCGCGAGTATTCGGCAGGTTTCTTCAGCCACTGCCTGCTGGCGCGCAAGACGTGAGCGCCTCACCCGCTTTGCAGTACGACGCTATCGTGGTCGGCAGCGGGCCTTCCGGCGCGACCGCAGCGCTGCTACTGTCGCGGTCGGGCTGGCGTGTAGCGATCGTCGAGAAAGCTGCATTCCCGCGCCGCAAGGTATGCGGTGAGTTCGTCTCGGCCACGACGTGGCCTCTCCTCGATGCGCTTGGGGTCGGCGACGAACTCAGGGGCCAGGCGGGGCCCGTCGTGCGCCGCGTCGGGGTGTTCGCGCGCACGTCGATGGTCACGGCGCCGATGCCTGCCACAGGCAACGGGGTCGAAGGGGGACGCGCGGTCAGCCGGGAGTCGCTTGACGCAGTGCTCCTGTGCCGCGCCGTGGCGGCAGGCGCGACGCTCTGGCAACCGTGGACCGTGGCAACGTTTGAGTCCGGCGCCGGGCGACATGCTTGCACTATTGAGCACCGCGAGCGGGGCGAACGCATCGTTCTGGAGGCGCCGGTGATCGTCGCCGCGCACGGCTCGTGGGACCGCGGCCCGCTGCCCACGCAGCCTCTGCGCAGCGCTGTCGCCGCTTCGGACCTTCTCGGCTTCAAGGCAAGGTTTCAGGGCGGCACGCTCGAAAATGACCTGATGGCGCTGCTCGCGTTCCCCGGCGGTTACGGCGGCATGGTCAACACCGGCGCGGCGCGAGTCAGTCTGTCGTGCTGCATCCGTCGAGACCATTTGGACGCCGCCCGCGCTCGGCACCCGGGGCGTACTGCGGGGGAGGCCGTGCTCGCGCACATCTTCGAACACTGCGACGGTGTCCGCGCAGTCCTGGCCACAGCCTCTGGCGATGGCCAGTGGCTCGGGGCGGGGCCGATCCGGCCCGGCATACACGACTTCGGCCGAGATGGCGTGTTCGCGGTCGGCAACGCCGCTGCCGAGGCGCACCCCATCGTGGCCGAAGGTATCAGCATCGCGATTCAGTCCGCGGCGCTGCTAGCGGAGACCCTTGGCTGTTTCTCCGCTGCCGCGTCTGCACCCGTGGCGCTGGCGGTGGCACACGCGCGGTACCAACGGCTTTGGCGCCGCAACTTTACGCCGCGTATGCGCGCCTCCGCGCTTTACGCCCGAATGTTCATGCGGCCCTTGTCGACGCGGCTTGCGGTGGTGTCGATGCAGGTCTTCCCATCTATGCTGCGCATCGGCGCCGCGTGGAGCGGCAAGTCGCGCCAGCTGCAATTGCACTTGAACGCACCTCTCGGAGACGACGCATGACTAAGACTGCTGGCGCCGGCTCATATTTAACCTAGAGGAGCTGCGGCTAAAAACTTGGACTGTTTATGCCATGAACTCCAAGCTTCGACGGTAGTCAAGAGGGCTACGCGCGCCCAAGGACATCTTGATCCGCTTCTCGCTGTACCAGCGGATGTAAGAGTCCAAGGCTTGGGTGAACTGCTCAACGGTCGTTGACTGCCAGTTGCCAGGATAGAACCATTCGGTCTTCAATCGACCGAAGAAGCCCTCGCAAGCCGCATTGTCGGGCGAACACCCTTTGCGGGACATCGAACGCGTCAGCTCGGCATCCGCGATGCGTGCCAGCCATCCCGGCCATCGATAGTGAGCGCCGCGATCCGAATGCACAACAGGCCGGTTGGTGCTGATGTCGATCGTGTCGATAGCGGCATCCAGCATCGTGTTCACGCGCTGCGCGTCCGGGCGCATGCCGATCGTCCAACTTGAGTATTCCGGTCGAACGTGACCGCCATTCCGGCGAACGTGACCGGTACGGCGGTATGCGCCCCCGGCATGGGGATTGTCTGCATAACTCGACCCTATCCGTACCTCGTCAAAAGCAAGAGAACACGGACGACATGGTCCATCATGCAAGCTGATCTGCGCATCACGACCGTATGACGGCTGTGCTGCCAGGGCAACCGGCGCTGCGCTGCATGCAAAGCGACTTACTTCTTTGCCTTAGTTGCGGCGAGATCGGCCGCTGCTTCGGTGCCCTGAGCCTTTGGCCCTTCCCACACCTTCCACAATACCTTGCCTGTCCCGGCATCCACGGCGACCTCGACGATCGACGTCTTGCTCAGCAGTTTGATGTCGAACGTATAGATCAGGCAACCGCCTTCGGATTCCAGTCCGGAACTGGAGACCGAGGTCGCCGCCACGTTGACGGCCTTGAGCGCGGTGCTCTCAGCGTCAGCCTGGGTCACTTTGGCCAACGCCGGAAGGTCTGCATCCGTGATACCCGCTTTGAGATGAATCGAGCAGGGCAACTTGGCGGCACTGGCGCCAAACGATGCCAGGAGCGCGACGACGAGAAAGACTTTTTTCATGGGAACTCCGACCTCATTTCAGGGGTGGTCGAGGGCAGTAGGGCCATGACGTATGGCCGCTGTCGCTCTAGCACGATGGATGGTGCAGTCCGTGCGACCGGAGCGTCTGTGCGATGACCAATACGACCCGGGGGATTGCCTTGCCGAGTCGCATGAACAGCTTCAACGCTGGCGGCGAAGACGGTCGTTACTTGCGAGCACTGCTAACGGCTGGTTCAGCGAAACAGCGCACACCTTCAGTAGTCGACCCAACGGCCAGTCTCTTGTCTGAACCGCTCAGTCTGTACCAACAAAAAGGCCCCAGCGTCGGCATGCCACGCGTGGCGCTCGACGCTGACGGATTCCTCGCTGACCCGCAACACGTTGAACGCGTTCACTTCACCGCGGCTGCGCGTGGAGGTCGCAGTGCCGGCTTGTACAGCGAGCGCTGCATAGCCAGGAAAGTCGTGACGGCTGGACGTATCACCCGCATGGCTAGTGTGGAAGTGGCCCGCAAGCAGCAAATCGACGCCGCAGGTCGAGAAAGCTTCCATCGCCTGGCGTGCTCGCCCAACCAATTTGACCTTGCCCGTCACGTCGGGCAGGTCGAAGGGGTGATGGGTGACGATGATCTTGGTCGTTCCAGGCGGCAGTGCGGCGATGCGGCAACGGATCGATTCGATTTGGGCGTCGTCGATGCGGCCGCCCTTGAAAGTCATTGCGCGCGCGGTATTGACGCCGAGAACGGCAATCTCGTCATCGATGAACGACGGCTCCAAGTCTTCATGGATGCTGCGACGGTAGTTGCCGAAGGGATCTAGGATCCGCTCAAGGACCCCGTACAGCGGTACATCGTGGTTACCAGGAACGACGACCTGCGGCCTGGGCAAGCGATCAAGAAAGGCACGCGCATGACGGAACTGATCGACCCGCGCTCGTTGAGTCAGGTCACCTGAAACAACGACGCAATCCGGTCGGCTCGCCTGCACGCTGGCGAGCAAGGGTTCGATCACGGCCGGGTCGGTTCGGCCGAAGTGAAGATCCGAAAGATGGACCAAAGTGCGCATCAACGACCCATCTCAAGGGCCTGGCCGATCCGACGAAACCGCGCCGAGAACCGTCAGGCAGGCCGGGCGGATGCGATAGTGCAGCGGCGGCTTCATGACGCTGGTCTCGCCGTCGGTCGCCACGCGCAGGTGATGATGACTGCTCTCGACAATGATCACGGTGCCGAGCAGAACGTCGAAATCTCGCGCCTGTTTCAACTGCCCCACGAGCGCTCGAAGCGCGAGTTGCACGAGCCGTAGGCGTCCCGCTCGCTGTGTTGCGTAAAGGCTCAGACTGCCGCCGGTCAAGCTCTCGCGGTCTCCCATAGAAAAGCCTTCCATCCGGTATTCATTGTTGCCGATGAAGACGAAAGGGGTACGCCGCCGATGCTCCATTCCCTTCACCGAAAGACAAACGCTGAGGAACGCATACTTCCGAAGCGCCGTTACGGATGCCCAAAGAAGTGCCAGCCATTTGCCGCGGCCGATGCGTTTTCGCTGTCGATCCCGCTCGTGGACGATGTCCGGGTACAGGCCTAGGCTCGAATTATTGATGAAGACGCGTCCGTTGACTTCGCCCACGTCGACTCGAGTGCGTCGCCCAGCGGCGATCTGCCTGACCGCTGCATCGAGGGCCAAGGGAAGCCCCAGATCCTTGGCAAAGTGATTAAGCGTGCCGAGCGGCAAGATCCCGAGCGCGATGTCGCCGCCCGCCAACTCTGCTGCGACCGTGCTGACGGTTCCGTCGCCGCCACCGGCGACGATGACGTCAGCGTGCTTGGAGATGGCGTCGGCGATCTTCGCGGCAATCTCCCCGCCCCCTCTGGCCAGACAAACCTCCGCGGGTATACCGGCAGACACGAACAGGCCCTGAACCTGGCGAGTGAGCGCCTCATCGTGGCCGCTCCCGGAGTTGGCATTGAGGATCACGAAGATGCGGCTCATCGCAATGAATGCGGTCGGTCCTGCCCGCGCTCAGCCAAAAGCGTATCCGGCCTGGAGCCGACTTTGCGCCAAAACGTGGTCAACGCGCTCAGGCAAAGCGCGACCCATGCGACGCCTTCGGCGAAGGCCGCACCGACGTCACTGAGGTAATGCACGCCGAGATACATCCGAGAAAACGCCACGAGCAAAATCGCCAACCCTGCTGCGGTGACAGCCAGAACCCGCCATTGGAGCGCCCGCGTTTGGCCGAACACCCAGACTACGCCGAGCCCATAAAAGATCGTGCTGGCCGCGACGTGCCCGCTCGGAAAGCTGTAGCTCGTAAGGGTAAGAAGTGGATCAGCAAAGTGTGGTCGGGCGCGATGAAATGCGAGCTTCATCAGCACGTTGAGTAGCATGCCGCCTACCACACAAAGCGCCAGCGTCGAAACGCGGCGCCACCGCCGCTTTCGGAAGGCCAGAATGCCGACGATGCTTGTGTAGAAGGTCATCGCAACGGTCGAGTGAAGTTCCGAAACTACCAACATCCAGTGCGTCGCGCCGGTGCGCGCGTGCAGGTGCAGCCATTGGGCGACCCGCTCATCCAGAACGGTCAGGCGGTCCCCCGTCACGACGTCTTCGGCAATGGAGCCGAACAGCCACGCAGCGGCGACGAGGAGTACGGCCCCAACGCCGAGTTGCATGACCAGACGAACCCGAGCCGATGGATCGCGAGCCTCAGGCACAAGGCAAACAGGTTTTGCAAAGATGATTCATACCGTCATTTGGTGGCTGCGGGCAAAACCCCGAACAGCAATAGCTGTTGATTAAGAACCGAAGGGCACACTATCACCTCCAAGTCGAGTTGCGAGAACTCCTTGGCCTTGGCCTTGGTCTGCCGATCGAAAGGGCTTTCGACCAACTCTTCGCGCGCGTGGCTGCGCTCGGGCTTGGGCGGTCCGACATGCGCATACTGACCTTGTTTCATGAGGATCCGGGTAGCGTGAAGACGGTGGCCCTCCGCTCGACGGCCGTCTTCGTGGGATGCGCACCGGCGGCGCCGGGGTCGGGTCTGACGCCGCTGATGATCGATGGTGGCTTGTTAGCGCGTCTTGCGCACACTGGCCCCTATGCAACGATGCCGGCGGCTTACCGGTGGCTGTTTGGTCACCGGCTTGCAGCAAGCGGCCGCCATCTAGGCGCCAGCCCGGTGATTGAAGAGTACCTCAACAGCCCGCGGCAGACAGCGCCGAATGACTTGCGAACCTACCTTCAAATGCCGCTCCAGCCGATTAAGACTTTGGTATAATTGAACGCGAGGTTGACAAAGTGACCAGGGCCCTGCCGCCGCTTCCGGACGAGGTACGCAAAGTCTTCAATGCCTGGCCAAGCGAAGCTCGCGCGCAGTTGCGCAAAGTGCGTGCGCTCATCTACGCGACGGCCGAGCGTACGCCCGGTGTCGGCATGCTCGAAGAAGCACTACGCTAGGGCGAGCCGGCGTACATCACCTCGCAAACGAGCAGTGGCAGCACCGTAAGGCTCGGCTGGAAACCCGCACGCCCGGAATACGTTGCGATATATTTTCATTGCCGCACAGGGCTCGTCGGAACGTTTCGCACACTTTTCCCGGGCGAGTTCGCATTCGACCGCAATCGAGCCATCCTGCTCAGGATCGGCGAGCAGTTCGATCGCAAGGCGATCGCCATGTGCATCGCGGCAGCGCTGCGCTACCACCTCGAACGCCGCTCGCGTCGATGAAGCATTGGCCTCGACTACGCTGTTAAGCGGTCGCTGTCGCCAAGCCATGGCGGTCATGGCGGTCGGCTCGATGCCGAACAACTGACATCAAGTCTGGTGCTGCCAACTGTAGTGAGCAAAGCAATGCCGCGATGCGCTCAATTTGGTTCTGTCGCGATAAGCCACATCGGCTGCTCTGCGAGGTTGGCGAATCAGGGAAGTTGACGATGAACGAAACGTTGCGCAAGGAGCTCAGGCGACTGCACTACCCGCCGGAGGTGATGCTGCTGTGCGTGCGCTGGTATGCGGCCTACCCGCTGAGCCTGCGGCACATCGAAGAGATGATGGCCGAGCGCGGCGTGTTCGTCGATCACGCTACAGTCCGTCGCTGGGCGATGAAGATCTTGCCGGTGCTGACCGCCGTGTTCCGACGACGCAAACGGCCGGTGCGCCAGTTGGCGCATGGACGAGACCTATATCAAGGTCGCCGGCCAGTGGAAGTACCTGTACCGCGAGGTCGACCGCGATGGCCACACCATCGATTTCATGTTGCGTGCCAAGAGAGACTGCGCTGCTGCACGTCGTTTCCTGGAGCGGGCCATTGGCCTGCACGATGTGCCCGAGAAGATCACCATGGACAAGAGCGGCTCCAATACGGCTGCCATCCTGAGCGTGCAGGCTGCATCTGGCGCACGCATCGAGTTGCGTCAAAGCAGATACCTCAACAACGTCCTGGAGCAGGACCACCGCGCGATCAAACGCATCGTGCGGCCGATGCTCGGATTCAAGTCCTTTCGCTGTGCACGCGTCTTCATTACCGGCATTGAATTGATGCACACGATCAAGAAGGATCAACTCGACTGCACTGAAGGCCAAGTTTCGCCTGCAGCATCGAAGTTCTACACACTGGCATTTTGAGCGCAAGGAAGCAGCCTCGCTTCACTGGGCTCCGCGGCACTACTGCGACAGAACCGACCTGCGCCGGATCATTCAGGCCGCTCAGAACAAGTGCGAGGGATTCAACAGGTTCGCGCAGTGGGCGTACTTCGGCGCCGACCCGATCGCCGAGAACGTGCGCGACGAGCAGGTCAAGATCATCAAGTACAACCACCTGATCGCCAAGCTGGTCATCTACGCTACGCGCGTTATTGGTCGGGTACTTGAGCTTAGGCTCTTTGGCGAACCAGGGGATCAGGCCCCATTGACCCACAACCAGCTCGCGTTCGAAGCGTGTCGAGTGTCGCGCGCGGCGGATGAACGGCCCGGGTGCGCGCGGGAAGATCTACTTCGGAACAAGCGGCGGCTGGTTCGTCGGTCCGAGGTGCCAGAAGCGTTCGATCTCAGCCTGGGCCGGCTTGACATAGCGATTGCACATCTTCGGATGCTAGCGGCTGGCTTTGGCGCTTGCCCAAGTCGTCCGAACAGATCGCGAATCTTTTCAAGTGGATCCTGCGGGGCCAGGCGGTCTTCGCCGAGTCCGTGGCTGCCCTTCCGGCAGCGCCTCCAAGACGAGCGCGTTGATGAGCGGCAGACCTTGTCTTCGTTCAGCATGGGCTAAAGGCAAGAGCTGGCCCCGGAAATCTGAACAGCTCGATAAGTGTGGAAACTGCTCCTGAAGGCGAGGATCTCGCCTGTGAAGATTGGAGCAAAGATGAGCAGAAGACCCGCCGCACGCACTCAGCGGCTTTCTTGGGGGTTGGTTGCGTTAGCTGCCGTTCGAGGCGACAAGACGCTTGCCGAATTGGCGCTGCAGCATGACGCACACCCCAACCAGATCACAGACTGGAAGAACCAGTTGCTCAGCCGAGCGGCCGACGTGTTCGGCGGCGAGCAGGCGACAGCGGAACCTGCGATCGATCTGAAGGCACTGCACGCGAAGATCGGCCAGCTGGCGCTGGAGAATGACTTTTTGGAAGGCGCGCTCATCAAGGCCGGCATGCTGAGCGCGAAGCGGTGATCGATCGAGGCCACGATCTGCCAATCCGGCGCCAGGCCGCACTGATGAACATCAGCCGCGGCTCGGCGTACTACACGGCCAGGCCGGTGAGCGATGACGACCTGAAGCGGATGCGCCGCATTGACGGGTTGCACCTTGAACTGCCGTTCGCCGGAGCGCGCATGCTGCGCGATCTGCTGGGAGAAGAAGGCATCGCTGCGGGCCGCAAGCGCATGACCACGCTGATGCGGCGCATGGGAATCACGGCGCTCTACAGGAAGCCCAACACCAGCAAGAAGACACCCGGGTGCACGATCTACCCGTACCTGCTGTGCACGCTGCCAGCCTCCCGCGCCAATCAGGTCTGGGCGATGGACATCAGCTACATCCCGATGGCCAGGGGCTTCGTCTACCTAGCGGCGGTGATCGACTGGTACAGCCGCCGGGTGCTGGCCTGGAAGTTGTCGATCTCGATGGACACCGTGTTTTGCACTGATGCTGTCGAGGAGGCGATCACCAGATACGGCACGCCCGAGATCTTCAACACCGACCACGGCAGCCGCACCTCAATGGACGGCAAGGGCTGCTGGCGCGACAACGTGTTCATCGAGCTACTGTGGCGATCTATCAAGTACGAGTAGGTGTACCTGCATGCCTTCGAGAACGTGAGCCAGGCCCGAACCGGAATCGGGCGATACATCGAGTTCTACAATACTCGCAGGCTGCATTCGAGCCTGCAGGCGCGCACACCCGATGTGGTGTGCAGCGACTCGGTGCAACGGCCTTCGGCCGAGGCAGCCTGACCCCGCAGGATCCACTTATAAATCTTCGGAATCTGTTCAGATCAACGGGGCCAGCTCTCTATTCCAGGCTGACCGAGTTGTTCGGCACCGGCCTGTGCCAGCCAACGCCTCACAGCCGTCTCGCCCAATCGCATGTCCCGGCACACTTGGCCGATATGGAGCCCCTGGACGCGGATCATCTGAACGACTTGCAGCTTGAAGCTCGCGTCAAAGACTCTTCGGGTTGATTTCGTCACGTTTACTGTCCAACTGATTTCCGCCCATCCGAGCGTGCGAATTCATTAGACCAGGACACTTCAATGAGACGGCGGCACCCCACGGGCGTCAACTTTAGCGGCCATTCCGCACTACACAGAATTGCGATGAACAAAAATCAAGCCAAAGGCGCGCTGGGAAACAAAGGCAGTGCCAAAGAAGCATCAGGCAAAGTCATCGGCAGCGAAAAGCTCAAAGCCGAGGGCAAAGCTGCCAGAGCCGTGCAAGAGAAAGTTGGTGATGCCAAGGATGTCGCCAAAACCCTCACCCAAAAAACCTGAAAGACGGAGTCAGTGTCCGCACTATCACCCCGCGTGCCGCTTACGTATTCCGCGTCCGAAATTGAACGCGGCCGTCTGCATGCAATTCATGTCGAAAAGGACTTCCAAAGCCTGCATGCCCACATGATTACCTGTGCTGCACGTCGAGGGGTACCGATCACGCTGCGATGCACACTCGAAGCTGCACGCACCGTCATGCTGCTACGCATCGTCGCAAGCGTGTTGTGTGCTGCTGCCTTGGGTCTGGCACTTGGAAGTTTGCTCAGACTGGTCTTTGCGGCATAGGTATGGCATGCCACGGCCGACAAGGGCGCAATCGCAAATCGAGCGAAGGACCCGGGACTGGTGGCATGAAGAGGTCGTCTATCAGATCAGGGACGCGAAACCACATTGACAAGTGATCTAGAGAGAGAACCTTGAAAAGCATTTCCAGCTTCGTGGAGCAACAAGTACGCGAGTCAGCTTTACAGCTCAACACGGTCGAAGCGAAACGCGCGCCCAAGGACCTCAACAGGCCGGGCGATCCCGCAGCGCTGCTCGAGGAAATCAAAGTTACTCGCGCACGCTTGTCTCAGGGTCTGGAGGACATACGTGGCCAGTTTCCAATTCCTGGTAACCACAAGGTGCGAGCAGGGATGGCGACGGCACGACGCCCCGTGCCTGCGACACCGCCAATGCCCACGATCAGGAACGAGACGCGCCGCACACGGTCGACAGTCATGTCGCAGACTTTGGCGACTTTCTCGCCGGCTTCGTTGTTTACTACCCTGCCGACGATGCTCTCCCTGACGCTCCAGCCTCAGCTGCGCGGTTACTTGCGATGGTCGCCTAGCGCAGGATGGGCGACCCTTCGACCTTTGCCTGCGCGCCTTGCGAAGTCGAACCCCCAAGGCGATTCCCAGCACGGCTGGCCATCAAGACGTTCCTACGGCGCGGCCCGTTCATTCGAACTTTCCGGCGGCAGAGTCCGAATGCGCCGAAAAATAGCGGCGCGCCAGCGCGATCAGCTTGGTAGTACTTGGATGTTCCATCGCCTGCCAGTGGACGACCCGGCCCACCACCAGCGGCTGGAAGCTGTCGATATAGCGACGGAAGTCGGACTGTGCCACGGGCGAGCCGGCCACCAGCAACTGGTCGACGCCGGCCAGCGCTTCGCAGATCTCGGCGAAGAACGCGTGCTCGCTGCGCGTCTTGCTGTCGTGGTGTCGCGTGTAGTGGATGTGCGATACGACCTACTCGGCCAGCATGTAGGTCGCATCGAACGTCAGGATCTGCGCGCGGTGGTGATCAATCCAGGCGATGGCATGAAACAGTGACATTAGATTCCTTGTGAGCAGTGCGTGGAGTCAATGGGGCGCGCCACCGGCGCACGGGTCCGTGCGCTGGCGCACCGACGAATCGCGCGTTCGATACGACAGTCGCATTGAGTCCTCATGCCCGCACGCCGATGCCGATTGCACGGCACGGTCATTCCGGTTGAATTCTTAAAGGTCCACCCATGCGCCAAGACAACGTCACGACCAGCTTCCGGCAACTACCCGCCCGTGCCAAGGAGATCACCTGATGGCCTACAACCTCCTCCAGCGGTTGTGCACGGCGCAGCTTCCCGAAGAGATCGTCCTGCAGGCGGACATCGACAAGCTGCAGCAGCTTCGCAGATGGGGGCTGGTGGAGGCTGACATCCCGCTGGCCATGGCGGAGTGCGGAGGGCACTGCTATGTTGGCAATGCCATCGTCATGCGCGTCACGTCGAAGGGGCGCGCGGCTGCGAAACGCAATACGCGCGCCCTGCCCTGCGGCGCCGTCGTGCGGACCGCGCGCCGGCAGAGCGCCCCCTCGCCCTTTCTCTGACGTAGCAAGCGTGGCCACACCCCGGGCCACGCCCGCCCCGCAGGCTCCGGGCCAACATGCACACGCCAGTCCCGCGGCGTTTTCGCAGGCCTCGCCACTGTCGCTCGTGTTGACCGGCCGGTGGACCGCAATCGACATGGGCAACATCGAATGCGGTCTCGATGCACTGCAGCCCGTGAGCGGCGGCGCGCTCGCCGTCAACGCGAGCGGCGTCGCCGCGCTCGATACCGCCGGCGCCTGGGTCATCCAACGCCTGCTTGAGCACGCCCGCACGTCCGGCAGCGAAGCCACCCTCAGAGGCCTGCCGCAACGGTTCGAGGCACTGATGGACCTGGCGAGCCGCCAGTTAGCCACGAAGGCGGCGCGACCTGCCATCGTGGCGCCGCCAGTACCGGGTGCCCTCGCGTTAGTGGGCCGGGGCGCCATGTCGGCGCTCCGCGAAGCGCACGACATACTCGGCTTCGTCGGCGAAATCGCGGTGTCGATCGCGCACTGCATCGTGCACCCCTCGCGCTGGCGCTGGCGGCCGGTGCTATTCAATATCCGAACTGCGGGGTTCGATGCTTTGCCCATCGTCGGCCTGCTTTCGTTCCTGCTGGGCGTAGTCGTGGCCTATCAAGGCTCGAGCCAGTTGCGGCAGTACGGCGCCAACATCTTCGTGGCCGATCTGGTGGGCATTTCGATGCTGCGGGAGTTTGCGCCGCTGATCACCGCGATCATCGTGGCCGGCCGTTCGGGCTCGGCCTACGCGGCACAGATCGGCACGATGGCCGTCACCGAGGAGATCGATGCGATGCGCACGCTCGGCATCGACCCGCAGGAGATGCTGGTGCTGCCTAAGGTCATCGCGCTGATGGTCGCGCTGCCGCTGCTCACGGTGTTCGCCGATGCACTCGGCGTGCTGGGCGGGATGGTCATGGCACGGCAACAACTTGACGTCGGCTTCGTCGACTTCCTGGACCGCTTCGCGAAGGCGGTCGTCACGTCCACCGCGCTCACCGGCATCGGCAAAGCGCCGGTCTTCGCAGGGATCATCGCGGTCGTCGGTTGCTACCAGGGCTTTCGCACCAAGGGCGGTGCGGACAGCGTGGGACGGCAGACCACGCGCAGCGTAGTGCAGTCGATCTTTCTCGTCATCGTGGCGGATGCCTTGTTCTCGATCGTGTTCAGCGCACTGGATCTATGACATGACCAGCCCCCTTCGCGCACGCGACGCGGCCATCGAGGTCGACAAGGTCGTCACGCGCTTCGGTAGCCATGTGGTGCACTCCGACGTGACGTTCACCGTCGACCGTTCGGAGATCTTCGCGCTGATCGGTGGCAGCGGCTCGGGCAAGTCGACCCTGCTGCGCGAGATCATCCTGCTGCACAAACCCGACGCCGGTTCGATCCGCGTGCTCGGCCAAGAACTGACCGGCATCGGCGAGGACGATGCTGCGGCACTGCGCCAGCGCTGGGGCGTGATGTTCCAACATGGCGGGCTGTTCGACGCCCTGACCGTCAAGGAGAACGTCGGCCTGCCGCTGCGCGAGCACACGCAGCTCGATGACGACCTGATCGACGAACTCGCGATGGCCAAGCTGGCCATGGCCGGGCTCACGGCCGAGGTCGGCGCGCAGCACCCGTCCGAGCTCAGCGGCGGCATGCTCAAACGCGCGTCGCTCGCACGGGCGCTGGCACTCGACCCCGAATTGCTCTTCCTCGACGAGCCTACGTCGGGCCTCGACCCGGTCAGCGCCGAGGGCGTGGACAACCTCGTGCTCAAATTGCGCGACCTGTTTGGACTCACGATCTTCTTGATCACGCACGACCTCGACCTGCTGTGGCAGGTGGCCGACAGGGTGGCAGTGCTAGCAGACGGCAAGGTGCAGGGCGTGGGCTCGATGACGGAGCTCTCACGACGGGACGAACCGTCGATCCGCCAGTTTTTCGACAGTGCGCGCGGACGCGCCGCGCAGGCACAGGAACAGCGCGTGGCCGCGAAGGCGCCGGCCCGCGAGAACGGGAGCACCCCATCGAAACCAAGGTGAACTACACGGTCGTCGGCGCCTTCGTGCTGCTTCTGGGCGCGGTGATGATTGCCGGCGTGCTGTGGATCGCCACGGGCGGCACGATGCAGAAGAAGTACGACACCTACCTCGCGATCGAGGACGAGTCGGTCGCAGGGCTCAACCTCAACGCCCCGGTCAAGTACAACGGCGTCGAGGTCGGCAAGGTCGGCGCCATCCAGCTCGACGCGGCAAACCCGGAGCGGGTGCACTTGAGCTTTGCGATCGAGCGCGGGACGCCGATCAAGACCGACACCGTGGCCGTGCTCAAGACGCAGGGGCTTACCGGCATCGCCTATGTCGAGCTGGGCGGCGGCAGCCGCGATGCGCCGCTGCTCCCGCCGAGCGCCGGGGCACCGTATCCGGTGATCCGCACCAAGCCTTCGCTGAGCGCCAGGCTGGAGAACGTCCTCACCACCGTTCTGACGAAGCTGGACCGCACGTCGAGCAACATCGACGCCCTGCTCAGTCCCGCGAACCGGGCCGCGCTGACGAGCGCGCTGGCCGACATCGCCACCGTGACCCGCACGATCGCCGCGCGCAAGGACGACATAGACGCCGGCATTGTGAACGCGGCGAAGACCGCGGACCACAGCGCGCGCGTGACAGCGCAGCTGGGCCCGATCGTCGAACGCATGGGACGTGCCGCCAATGCGGTCGAGAAGATGGGCAACGAAGTCGCGCTCGCGGGCACGGCCACCTCCAAGACGGTGAACGCCGTCGGCGGCGAAGCCCAGCGCTTCGCAGCCGACACGCTGCCCGAGATCCAACGCCTTGTTGGCGAATTGAGCGACCTGTCGAACTCGTTGCGGCGCCTGAGCGAACAGACCGCGCGCGACCCCGCGGGCCTCATTCGCGGACGCAGCCCGGTGCCGAACGGCCCCGGCGAAACCGACCCACAGCCAACGAGCACACCATGAACTACCCCCCCTTTTCGGGCACACGCAGGACCCTCATCGGTATCGCCGCCACGTTGGGCATGACGCTGGTCGGCGGTTGTGCCGCGCTCTTTCCGAAAGAAGCCACACCACCGGCGGTCTACGTGCTCGACGGCGGTCACACGGCGCTTGAGGCAAATGCAGCCGCAGTGTCCGCTGCCGCCGCGGCGCCGGCGCTGGTCGTCAACCCGACGCGTGCCGCACCGGGCTTCGACAGCCAGCACATCATGTATGTGCGGGTCGCCCACCAGCTCGAACATTTCGCCCACAGCGAGTGGGCCGACACCCCTGCGCGCATGCTCACACCCCTCATCGTGTCGGCCATCGAGCGCACCGGGAGCTTTCGCGCCGCCGGAGCGTCGACCAGCGGAATCGCTGCGGACTTGCGGCTCGACACGGAAGTGCTGCGACTGCAGCAGCAATTTGGCGACACGCCCAGCCACGTGCGCTTCACCTTGCGGGCCACGCTGTCGGACAACGGCACGCGCCAGGCCATCTCGTGGCAAACCTTCGATGAGACCATGCCCGCGGCAAGTGACGACCCGTACGGCGGCGTGGTCGCGGCCAATCTCGCGGTGCAGCGCGTGATGGCACAGCTCGCCCGCTACTGCGCGACGGTGGCCGCTGCGCATCCGCGTGCCACCGCACCCTGAAACCCCCGGGGGCCGGGCGTTCGGCGGCGTACAGACACCAGGGAGCGGCACGCAGAAGCTGGCATCCCATTCTAAGGAACCCGACATGCCTTCATTGTTCGACCCGATTCGCATCGGCAGCGTCACGGCAGCCAACCGCATCTTCATGGCACCGCTGACGCGGGGCCGCGCCACGCGCGACCATGTGCCGACGCCGCTCATGGCGGACTACTACGCACAGCGCGCCGGCGCTGGCCTGATCATCAGCGAGGCCACGGGCATCAGCCGCGAGGGCAGCGGCTTCCCGTGCGCGCCGGGCATCTGGACCGATGCGCAGGTCCAGGGCTGGAAGCCGGTCACGGCGGCGGTGCACGCGGCCGGCGGCCGTATCGCGCTGCAGCTTTGGCACATGGGCCGGCTGGTGCATCCGAGCTTCATCGGCGGCACGCAACCCGTCTCGGCATCGGCCACCACCGCACCGGGCGACGCCTACACATACGACCACGGCAAGCAGCCCTATGCGCAGGCGCGGCCCATGACACCCGACGACATCCGGCGCTTGCTGGACGAATACGCACTGGCGGCCCGCAATGCGATCTCCGCGGGTTTCGACGGCGTGCAGATCCATGCTGCCAATGGCTACCTGATCGACCAGTTCCTGCGCGACAACTGCAACTTCCGTGACGATGCCTATGGCGGCTCCGTGGCCAACCGCATCCGCCTGCTCGTCGAGGTCACGCAGCGCGTCGTGTACACGGTGGGTGCCGAACGCACCGGCGTGCGCCTGTCACCTAACGGCGAGGTGCAGGGCGTCAACGACAGCCATCCCGAGATCCTGTTCCCTGCCGCGGCCGCGGCGCTCGATGCGCTCGACGTCGCCTACATCGCGTTGCGCGAACCGCAGCGCAACGGCACCTTCGGACATGCCGATTCGCCGCCGGTGCACCCGGCGATTCGCAAGGTGTTCCGCGGCCCGCTGATCCTGAACTCGGACTTCACCCTGTCAGAAGCTCAGGCGGCGCTGGATGCTGGTCAGGCCGATGCCATCGCCTTCGGACGCGCGTTTATTGCCAACCCGGATCTGCCGAGGCGTTTCGCCGAACACCTTCCCCTTGCGATCGGGGATATGGCCGGCTGGTATTCGAAGGGCGCAAAGGGCTACACCGACTATCCGGATGCACCGCATGCACGGCTGGCGGCTACCACGCCCGCCAGCGCAACCGCCACTGGCTAACCCGTAAGAAGCGAGTATTGAGGCGCGACTGCGGTGCTTGCAGCGCCACGTCGCGCTGCTGTCGCATGGCGACCGCTCATTCCAACTTCAACCGTTGCAGCCGAAGCGCGTTGCCGATGACTGAAAGCGAACTCAGGCTCATGGCCACCGCGGCCAGCATCGGGCTCAGCAGGATGCCGTACCACGGGTAGAGAATGCCGGCCGCCAGCGGCACGCCTAGCAGGTTGTAGACGAAGGCGAAGAAGAGCCCGACCTTTATGTTGCGCAGCGTCGCTTCGCTGACACGACGTGCACGCACGATGCCGCCCAGGTCGCCTTTCAACAAGGTGACGCCGGCACTCTTCATCGCCACATCGGCACCGGTCCCCATGGCAATGCCGACTTGCGCCTGGGCCAGCGCTGGCGCGTCGTTGACGCCGTCGCCGGCCATTGCCACCACGCGGCCCTCCGCCTGCAGCTTCTTGATGCTGGCCGCCTTCTGATCGGGCAGAACACCGGCGACGACGTCGTCGATGCCCAGGGCCTTGCCCACGGCGTCGGCCGTGGTCTTGGCATCGCCCGTGAGCATGACGATACGCAAGCCTTCCATGCGCAGTTCCTGGATGGCCCGGGCCGCGTTTGCCTTTACGGTGTCGGCCACACCGATCAGTCCGGCGAGTTGGCCATCCACCACCACGAACATGACCGTCTGGCCGAGCTGGCGCATCGTCTCGGCGCGCGCAGCCAAGGCGCCTGGGTCCACCTGCAGGTCGGTCAGTAGCGCCGCATTGCCCAACGCGACCGGCCGGTCGTCGACGCGGCCGCTCACGCCCTTTCCTGTCTTGGCCGAAAACTCCGTGGCGCTCGCGAGTGCCAGCTTGCGCCCCTGCGCGTCGGCGACGATGGCGGCCGCCAGCGGGTGTTCGCTGCCCTGCTCCAGGCTCGCAGCCAGCCTGACGAGTGCGTCCTCGTCCAGCCCGGCAGAAGGGCCGGAGCCAGCCTGCGCGAGCACGACGGCCACGACCTTTGGACGGCCGTCGGTCAGCGTGCCGGTTTTATCGACTACCAGGGTATCGACCTTGCGCATCATCTCGATGGCCTCGGCATTCTTAAAGAGCACCCCGGCAGCCGCCGCCTTGCCCGTGGCCACCATGATCGACATCGGCGTGGCCAAGCCGAGCGCGCAGGGGCAGGCGATAATGAGCACCGCCACCGCATTGACGATACCGTGCGCCACCCGTGGCTCGGGGCCAAAGAACGCCCAGACCACCAGCGTGAGGACGGCGATGCCCAAGACAGCGGGGACAAAGTAGCCGGCCACCTGATCCGCCAGTTTCTGGATCGGCGCGCGGCTGCGCTGGGCTTCGCCCACCATGCGCACGATCTGCGCCAGCAAGGTGCCCTCCCCGACCCGGTCGGCGCGCATCAGCATCGCCCCGGTGCCATTGAGCGTGGCACCGATCAAGGGGTCTCCGGCCTTCTTTTCGACGGGCATGGATTCCCCAGTGACCAGCGACTCGTCGACGGAACTGGTGCCTTCGAGCACCACGCCATCGATGGGCACCTTCTCGCCAGGGCGCACGCGCAGCCGGTCACCCACCGCCACGGCGTCCAGCTGAACATCGGCCTCGCCACCGTCGGCTGCAACGCGGCGCGCGGTCTTGGGTGCCAAGTGCAGCAGCGCGCGGATGGCATCGTTGGTCTGGCTGCGGGCGCCAAGCTCCAGCATCTGACCCAGCAACACCAAGACGACGATCACGGCGGAGGCCTCGAAGTAGACGGCCACCGCACCGTCATGGTCGCGGAACGTCGGGGGAAAAATGGCCGGAAGAAACAACGCGACGACGCTGTAGCCATAGGCCACACCGATGCCCAGGCCGAACAGGGTGAACATGTTCAGGTTGCGGCTGACAAGCGACTGCCATGCGCGCACGAAGAAAGGCCAGGCGCCCCACAACACCACGGGCGTGGCGAGTGCGAATTCGGCCCAGGCCTCGGCTCTTGCACCGATCAAGGCACGCATCGGTGCCCCGGGCAGCATGTCCGACATGGCGAGCAGGAACACGGCAACGGCTGGCCCCACCGTCCACCGGAACCGATGCGTCATGGCCACGAGTTCCGTGTTCGGCGCCTCGTCGGCGGCGGCCACCCGGCGCTCCAGCGCCATGCCGCAGATCGGACAAGCGCCCGGTGATGCACGAACGATTTGCGCGTGCATGGGGCAGACGTACTGCGACGTCGGATCAGCGGTTTGCGGTTCCATAGCGCTCGACCTGACCGGCTTCAATGTTCGGTGGTCCCGCCGTTGCGGCTGGCCTCGAATAGGAACCAGGTGCGCCGCTCCGTCTCGTCGATCCAGCTTTCGATCAGGCTGATGGTCGCGATGTCGCGGTGCTGCTCGCAGACCCCGTGCGCCTCGCGAAGGCTCGCTGTCAGAGTCTTGTTGTCCTCGCGCAGCTCCGCCAGCATGTCCAGCGGCTCGACGTAATCGGCATCGTTGTCGAGCACCCGCTGCGTGCGGGCGATGTGGCCGATCGAGCGCAGCGTGGTTCCTCCCACCTTGCGGATGCGCTCGGCGATAGCGTCGGTCATCGCGTAGAGCTGGTCGCCCTGGTCGTCGAGCAACAGGTGGTAATCGCGGAAGTGCGGCCCGCTCATGTGCCAGTGGAAGTTCTTGGTCTTGAGGTAGATCGCGAACACATCGGCAAGGATGCCATTCATGGCGGCGGCGATGTCCCGGGTCGCGTCGCCCTTGAGGTCCGTGGGCGTGACCAGCGGCGCCTCCTGTCGTTTCATGAGGTCCCGCACTTTTTTGGCGTCTGGTGTCTTCATGTGATGTCCTTGAATCGGTTCTTGAATCGATGGCTTGCTGCAGCCTCGGGCATCCAGCAGCCCTCGTCTGTGTGTCACCGCACTCAGTTCCGAGATGCGTCCGGCGCCCTGCGTTGCCGAGCGCACAGACCGGCGGGCGTGCCGCGCTTAAGTTGGGTGCCCCAAACACACTCACGAGGAAGCTTTCAACATGACCTCGACGCGCAAGGCCTATTTCGTCGGTGGTGGCATCGGCTCTCTGGCCGGCGCCGCCTTCCTAATACGCGACGGCGGCATGCCCGGCAGCCAGATCTCGATCCTGGAGACCGGCAGCTTGCTGGGCGGCAGCCTGGACGCTGCGGGCGATGCCGATCGCGGCTACTCGATGCGCGGCGGTCGCATGCTGACCACCGACAACTACGAATGCACCTGGGACCTGTTCAAGTGCATCCCCTCGCTCACGCAGCCGGGTCGCAGCGTCTTCGAAGAAACGCTGGAATTCAACGAGAAGCATGTCTCGCACGCAATGGCGCGCCTGGTCGACCGCCGCCGCGCCAAAGTGCCGGTGTCGTCCATGGGCTTCTCGATGCAAGACCGAGTGGACCTGCTGAAGCTAGTCAATGCCGAGGAATCCTCGCTCGGCAGCAGCTGCATCACGGACCACCTGTCGCCCGGCTTTTTCGAGACGCCGTTCTGGTTAATGTGGGTCACCACGTTCGCCTTCCAGCCCTGGCACAGCGCAGTCGAGTTGCGTCGATACCTGCACCGCTTTATGCTGGAGTTCTCCCGCATCGAGACGCTCGCCGGCGTGAAGCGCACCGTGTTCAACCAGTACGACTCGATGGTCGTTCCGCTGCAGCGCTGGTTGCAAAAGCAGGGCGTGCGTTTGGTCACGGACTGCACCGTGACAGACCTGGACCACAAGACCGAAGATGGCCTGTTCGAGGCCATTGCGCTGCACTGCACAATGAATGGACAGCCCGAAATCCTGCAGCTGGAAGACGGTGACCTCGTCTTCGTCCAGAACGGCTCGATGACGGACGCATCCAGCCTGGGCTCGATGACGGCGGCACCTGCCAAGCTGAAGAAGGCGCGCAACGGCAGCTGGGCCTTGTGGGAGAAGCTGGCCGAGGGCCGGCCGGCCTTCGGCAAGCCATCAGTTTTCAACAGCTGCGTCGCCCAGTCCGACTGGGCCTCGTTCACGGTCACGCTGAAGGACCCGGCCTTCTTCGATCGGATGCAGCGCTTTTCCGGTAACGAGGCCGGTACTGGCGGGTTGGTCACTTTCAAGGACTCGAACTGGTTGATGTCCATCGTGCTGGCGCACCAGCCGCATTTCGCCAACCAGCCGGCCGGCGTGCAGGTGTTCTGGGGCTACGGGCTGTTCCCCGATCGCATTGGCAACTTCGTAGCCAAGGCGATGGCTGACTGCACCGGTGCGGAGCTGCTGCTAGAGCTCTGCGGCCACCTGCGCTTCGACCTGGAAACCATGGCCACGGCCAACTGCATCCCCTGTCGCATGCCCTACATCACCAGCATGTTCATGCCGCGCGCGCCCACAGACCGACCGCTGCCGGTGCCGCCGGGCACGAAAAACTTCGCCTTCGTCAGCCAGTTCGTCGAGATTCCGCTGGACACCGTGTTCACCGTCGAGTTCTCCGTGCGTGCGGCGCAGATGGCGGTGTACGAGTTGCTGCACATCGCCAAGGCCATCCCGCCGGTGACGCCGCACGATGCATCGTTGCATGCGAAGTTCGACGCGCTGGTCAAGGCGATGCGTTGACCCACATCGCAATCACTTGCTCAGTCCGGATGCCGCTCGCCGGATTCAGGCGCTCCTGACCTCTTTCACCTCGGCGTCGACCACGCTGTCATCGGCGGTGGCATGCGTCGCAGCTTCAGGGCTTTCGGGGCCGCTGCCCGTCGAAGCCGCCGACGCTGCCTGCTCGGACTGCGCTTTCGCGTATATCTTCTCGCCGAGCTTCTGGCTCGCCGCAGTCAGTTTCCGGGTCTCTTCCTCGATCGCAGCCCTGTCTTCTCCCTCTAGGGCTTCTTCCAGCTTTTTGATCGTGCTTTCCATCGATTGCTTCTCGGCGGCTTCGAGGTGAGCGCCCTGCTCGGCGAGCGTCTTCTTCGCGCTGTGGACGGTGGCCTCGGCCTGGTTGCGAGCCTGGGCGAGTTCGACCTTTTTCCTGTCGTCCATTGCGTTCAGTTCCGCGTCCTTCACCATCTTCTGGATCTCGGCTTCCGAGAGGCCTGAGTTGGCCTTGATGGTGATCTTGTTTTCCTTGCCGGTGCCCTTGTCCTTGGCGCCGACGTGCAGGATGCCGTTGGCATCGATGTCGAAGCTCACCTCGATCTGCGGCGTGCCACGCGCCGCCGGCGGAATGCCCTCGAGGCTGAATTCCCCCAGCGCCTTGTTGCCCGAGGCGATCTCACGCTCGCCCTGGAAAACCTTGACGGTCACGGCCGGCTGGTTGTCGTCTGCCGTGGAAAAAGTCTGCGCGAACTTCGTCGGGATCGTAGTGTTCTTGGCGATCATCTTGCTCATCACGCCGCCCATCGTCTCGATGCCCAGCGACAGCGGGGTCACGTCGAGCAGCAGCACGTCCTTGCGGTCGCCCGAGAGCACCTGGCCCTGGATGGCGGCGCCGACGGCCACGGCTTCATCCGGGTTCACGTCCTTGCGTGGCTCCTTGCCGAAGAACTCCTTGACCTTCTCCTGCACCTTGGGCATGCGGGTCATGCCGCCGACCAGGATGACGTCGTTGATATCGCCCACGCTCACGCCGGCATCCTTGATGGCAGCCCGGCATGGCGCGATGGTGCGCTCGATCAGTGCCTCGACCAGGCTTTCGAGCTTGGCGCGGGTGAGCTTGATGTTCAGGTGCTTCGGACCCCCTGCGTCGGCTGTCACGTAAGGCAGGTTGATGTCTGTCGAGGCGCTGCCAGACAGTTCTATCTTGGCTTTTTCCGCCGCGTCCTTCAGGCGCTGCAGGGCGAGCACGTCCTTGGTCAGATCGACACCCTGCTCCTTCTTGAATTCGGTCACCAGGAAGTCGATGATGCGCTGGTCGAAATCTTCGCCGCCCAAGAAAGTGTCGCCGTTGGTCGATAGCACTTCGAACTGCTTTTCGCTATCGGCGCTCGAGATCTCGATGATCGACACGTCGAAGGTGCCGCCGCCCAGGTCGTAGACGGCGATCTTGCGGTCGCCCTTGTCATGTTTGTCCAGGCCGAAGGCCAACGCTGCAGCGGTGGGCTCGTTGATGATGCGTTTGACATCGAGACCCGCGATGCGGCCGGCGTCCTTGGTCGCCTGGCGCTGCGCGTCGTTGAAGTACGCGGGCACTGTGATGACGGCCTCGGTTACCGGCTCACCCAGGTAGTCCTCGGCGGTCTTCTTCATCTTGCGCAAAATCTCGGCACTGACCTGCTGGGGCGCCAGCTTCTTGCCCCGCACGTCGACCCAGGCGTCGCCGTTGTCGGCCTTGCAGATGCTGTAGGGCATCAGGTCGATGTCCTTCTGCACTTCCTTCTCCTCGAACTTGCGTCCGATGAGACGCTTGACGGCGTAGATCGTGTTCTTGGCATTGGTGACCGCCTGGCGCTTGGCTGAGGCACCGACTAGGACTTCACCGTCTTCCTGGTACGCGACGATCGAGGGAGTGGTGCGCGCACCTTCCGAGTTCTCGATCACACGCGCAGTGTTGCCTTCCATGATCGACACGCATGAGTTGGTAGTGCCGAGGTCGATGCCGATGATTCTGGACATGATGTGATTGCTCCTTCAGTGGGATAAATGGGTCGTCGCGAACTTCAATTAGTCTGCGCGGATGCACGGCAACCGTCTGTGGGCCACCGCACGATGCATTCGGGTCGCATGGGCTCGTTGGCACGCCGTTGTGCGGCAACGAACCGCCAAAGCGCGTGTCACCGTGAAGCTCGGGTCACCGCCACCCCGGGGCCAGGAAGCTTGGTCGATCTGAAATGTCAAACCACCATGACATCACGCCGCCTGGTAACGCGATGAACCTCTTCATCGACACCGAATTCAGTTCGCTGAACGCCCCGAAATTGCTCTCGATCGGCTTGGTGGCGGACGACGGCGGGGAGTTATATGTGGAAATCGCAGACGACCGAATACCGATCCTCCCCCACGTTCAGACGCTGAAAGTTGAACGTGGTGATGACTGCAAGGTTTTTGACGCCATGAACGCGGTCTTGCTGATATTGGTTAGCTTTGCAACGACCGCGATGGGTGAACTGATCGCACTTGGCCATCAACGCGCCCACCACCTACGCAACCGCGTGAAGCGCGCTGCCGTAAAGCGCGTCTTCGCATAGGCATCCGCCGCTTGCCGGATGGCTGCGCCCTGCGTCGGATAGGCATGGATGACCCTGGACAGTGCCTGCAGCCCGATACCCGTCACCATCGCGAGAGAGATACTGTTGATCATCTCTCCGGCATGCCGGGCCACGATGGTCGCGCCCAGGATCGTGTCGGTGCCCTCGCGCACATGAATTTTCACGAAGCCATCTTCCTCGCCATCGGCGATGGCGCGGTCCACGTCGTGCATCGGGATCGTGAAGGTCTTGACCGGAATGCGTTGTTGTCTGGCCTCCCTCACGTAGAGGCCGACGTGCGCGACCTCGGGGTCTGTGTAGGTACACCACGGGACCGTGAGCGCGCTCATGCGCTCATGCCCCAGCAGCAACGCATTGCGGACCACGATGCGGGCTGAGGCCTCGGCGGTGTTGGTGAACTTGCGCGTCAGGCACACATCGCCCGCGGCGAAGATGCAGCGGTTGCTGGTGCGCAGCAAGTCGTCGACATGAATGCCGCGTTCTGCGTCGTAGGCCACGCCCGCGGATTCCAGGCGCAGACCCTGCACGGCGGGCACTCGGCCGATGCCGGTCAGGAGGGTATCGACGCGCGTGGTGGCCGTGTTGCCGTCGTTCATCAGGTCGACCACCTTGCGGCCGTCTTCCATGCGCACGCGTGTGACTTTGCTGTTCAGGTGGATCTCCACGCCGTCGCGCGCCAGAGCGTCGGACACCATCTGCGCCGCGTCGCGTTCCTCCTGCGGCAGGAAGAGCGGCTCGCTGTGCGAGATCAGCGTGCGTGATCCGAAGCGCGCGAACACCTGGGCCAGCTCGCAGCCGAGCGGGCCGCCGCCGATCACCATCAGGCTGGGCGGCAGGACGTCGAGATCGAACACCGTCTCGTTGGTGAGGTAGCCGGCTTCGTCGAGGCCCGGAATGTCGGGCAACAGGGAATGCGACCCGGTGGCGATGAGCGCCTTCTTGAAGCGCAGCGGCATGCCGCCGACCTCGACCGCGTCAGGTCCGGTGAAGCGCGCCACGCCGAAGAACAGGTGAACGCCGGCGCGCGCGAGGTTCATCGCCGAATCCCGGCGGCTGATGCGCGCCGTGACGCGCCGCATGCGCCGCATCGCCGCAGCGAAGTCGAATGCCACCTCGGCCGGTGAAGTCACGCCGAAGTTCTCCGCATTGCGCATCTCCGCCAACAACCGCGCCGTACGGATCAGGGACTTAGAGGGAATACAGCCGTCGCTCAACGAATTGCCACCGAGCTCATGACGCTCGACCAGCGCCACATGGGCTCCCAGGGCCGCGGCGGCGTGGGCAGCCGCCAGCCCTGCCGGCCCCGCGCCGATGATCAGCAAGTCGTAGCGCTGCAGCGGCATCGGGCTGCGCCAGCCGGCGGGCCGGGTGTTGGCCAGACGCGCGTCGGCGGGCTCGGCGGCTTGGGAGAACGCGGGCATAAGGAATCGGCGGCGCTGCGGCTAGAGCCAACCGCCGGTGAATCCCGCTCGCCTCAGACCGGCACGCAGACAAGGAATGCTGCGGGTCAGACGCCAATACAGGCCGGTACGGAAGTTTTCGATCATGAGGACTGTCAGCCCTTGGTCGAGGCCGAATACGCCTTCCGAGATCCAGGGCGTGTCGCCGCCTGCCGTGACGTTGACGCCGCTGGCGTACAACGCGTTTCCACCCGTTGCGCCCGCTTCGACGACCAGCCGGCGCAGTGCGGGCAGCGCAATCTCGGGCGCGAACACCAGCGAGGCGGCCACGCAGGCGCTGTTGAGCGTTCCGTCGTCAGGGCCCCACGGGACCCCGCGCGCGGCATACCCGAAGAACGCCTGGCGGCGACCCGCCACTGTCTTCGAGTCGACGCTGGGGCCGTCGCTGGCCGTCAGGCCCCAGCTGTCCTGCCCATAGCCGCCGAAGCCACGCGGATTGCGGATCGCGTACTGCCGCTGCACTTCAGTGGCGCGCCGGCTGTTCTCGAAATAGTCGCAGTCCTTCTCGCGCATGAAGCTGTCGCGGATGCCGCGGAAGTCGATCCACGCATGCGAGAACTGATGCATGAACAGCGGTCCAGCGTACAGGAAGTCGATGCCATAGAGATTCTCCCACTGGTAGGTCTCGGTCCATGTTTCGAAGCTGGACCTTGTCAGCCGGTGTGTGTCCGAGCCCAAGCCGAGCGCATACAGGACGATGGCCTCGTTGTAGCCTTGCCAGCCGTAATTGAGGAAGCCGCATTCCGTCTTCCAGCCGAGCGCGACCGCATCGTCGTCGTGCTCGGACCAGTTCCAGTTCACTCGGTCATAAAGGAGGTTCGCGAGCCTTCTCAGCTCGTCCTCGGCAGGGGTCGGGGCATCGAAATAAGCGGCGGCCGTCAGCATGCCGACCACCAGCAGCGCGGTGTCGATGGACGACAGCTCCGAGGCCCACGCACGTCGGCCTGTATCGCCGTCCAGGAAATGGAAGTAGAAGCCGCGCCAGCCCGTCGCGTCAGCCGCGCCGGATTGGTCGCTCCCGGCGAAGAAACGCAACGCGTCAAGACATCGACCGACTGCGTCTTCCCTGGCGATCCATCCGCGCTCGACCGCTACCGGATAGGCAGACAGCGCGAAGCCCATGACGGCGATGCTCGCCGGTGCGTCCGGCCGGGATGTGTCGGCCACCAATCCAGTGCGCGCATGCGTATGGGTAAGAAAGTAATCGAATGCCGTGCGCTGCACGCCGTCTATCATTTGCTCGTCGGCACGTGTCGGCGCACCCAGAGCAGTCACCGGGTTCGCATCGCTGGGCTGATCTTGCGGCCCCAGCGCTGCCACCAAGGGGCCGACGGCGGCACGGCGTCAAGCAATCCGTTGAAAGCCGGGATTGAGATGCGCGCTGCCTCAGGTTCAGGGTTCGTCCTGTCCTCGAAGCCCGGCATGTCGGCAGTGGTGCGAAACGGGCTCATGGCACGTGGCCTCCAAGTCAAAGAAAGACCCACTGTCCACGCGTTCGCTCACAACGTCTGTTCGCTGGCGTACGTGCAGCCACGCTTGCGGCCACGGTCTGTTCTCAAACGCACAGACGCGCCGACCCGGAAAGCCCATTCTTCATTTCCAAAGGAGCACAGCTTGACGAAACCAAACTCCCACGTGCAGGTCCGGTCAACGTGACCCGGCCGCTAATTGTCGGAAACTGGAAGATGCATGGACTGACAGCGCAACTGGCAGACATCGAGGCGCTTGGCGTGGCGATGACTGACCGTCCCGCGCAGGCAGATGTCCTGATTTGTCCGCCGTTCACCTTGATCGAGCGTGCGGCGCGCGCAGCAGGCGCCCTGGTGTCCATCGGCGCACAGAACTGCCATCACGAGACCTCTGGCTCCTGGACGGGTGAGATCAGTGCGCGGATGCTGAGGGATTCGGGAGCATCGGCGGTCATCGTCGGCCACTCCGAGCGCCGTCAACAGCAAGGCGAAACCAGCGAGCGGGTGGCTGCGAAGGCGAACGCTGCAGTCGCCGCCGGTCTGCTCGCCATCATCTGCATCGGCGAAACGCGAGCGCAGCGTGAAGGTGGTAGCGCCCTGGACGCCTGTGCTGCGCAGTTGGCCCTTAGCGTGTCGAAGGACATCCGCGCTGGGGCGTTCGCCGTTGGTTATGAACCGCTTTGGGCGATTGGCAGTGGACAGGTACCGACTGCCGATCAGATCACCGAGATGCATCGGCATATCAGGCAGTGCCTGATCAATCGGCTGGGCACATCCGGGAATGCCGTGCGTATCGTCTATGGCGGCTCGGTGACACCTGCCAACGCGCGTAGCGTCCTTGCGCTGTCCGATGTCGGCGGCGTGCTGGTCGGCGGGGCGAGCCTGGAGCCCGAAGAATTCGAAGCCATCGTGCGAGCGGCTGCGCCATGAATCTGCGCGTGGGCATCGCGGCCGACCACGGCGGCTACGCACTCAAGACGGAACTCGTGCGGGCACTGCGAGGATGGGGCTGCCAGGTCGAGGACTTCGGCGCCTTTGAGCTCGACCCCTCGGACGACTACCCGGACTTCGTCGCTCCTCTGGCCAGCGCCGTTGCCAAGCGCTACATCGCGCGCGGCATCGCACTTTGCGGCAGCGGCGTGGGCGTGGCCATTGCCGCGAACAAGTTCGACGGTGTCCGTGCCGCACTGGTCCACGATGTCTTCACCGCACATCAGGGCGTCGAGGACGACGACATGAACGTTGCGTGCCTAGGCGGCGCGGTGATCGGCACGCGCTACGCGCTCGACCTCGTGCACGTGTTCCTCAACGCGCGCTTCTCGGGCGCTGCGCGCCACCAACGTCGCCTGGACAAGGTCAGGGCACTGGAAAACAGGAATGCCGAACCATGAAGACGATCGACATGCCGCTGCTCGCAGACACCGCCCGCCGCCTGATGGCAGACGGCAAGGGCCTGCTGGCGATGGACGAAAGCACCGGCACCTGCAACCGGCGCTTCGGCGCCGCAGGCATCCCGCAGACCGAAGCGTTCCGGCGCGCGTACCGTGAGCTGCTGGTGAGCACCCCCGGGCTCGGCCGCACGATCAGCGGCGCCATCCTCTTCGAAGAGACTTTGCATCAGCGAACGAGGGACGACGTGCTTTTCACGCAGGTGCTCGAAGACGCCGGCATCGTCCCAGGCATCAAGGTCGACCTGGGCGCCAAGCTGCTTGCAGGCCACCCCGGGGAGCGTGTGACCGAGGGGCTGGACGGTCTTCGCGCACGGCTGAAGGCATATTCTGAAAAGGGTGCGCGATTCGCCAAGTGGCGCGCGGTGTTCAGCATCGAGACCGGCACGCCCGGCCCGGCGTGCATCGCGGCCAATGCGCATGCACTGGCGCGCTACGCAGCCCTGTGCCAGGAAGCCTCGCTGGTGCCGATCGTCGAGCCGGAAGTTCTGATGGACGGCGCGCACACCCTGGCCGAGTGCGGCGAAGCCACGCACCGCGTCCTGCACCAGGTCTTCGAGCAGCTCGACCAGCAGGGCGTTGTGCTCGAGGCGATGCTCCTCAAGCCCAACATGGTCCTGCCGGGCACCGAATGCCCCGTACAGGACGACATCGATGCCGTGGCAGATGCCACGCTGGCGTGCCTGCTGCGGGCTGTGCCCGCCGCCGTGGCAGGCATTGCGTTTCTCTCGGGGGGTCAGCCGGCCGAGCTGGCCACGGTCCGGCTCAACGCGATGCACCGCCCCCGCGACACCGCGCCGATGAGCAACCCCTGGCCGCTGACCTTCTCGTTCGGCCGGGCACTCCAGCAACCCGCGCTCGCGGCGTGGGCGGGAAACGACGCCAACCGGGTAGCTGCCCAGCAGGCGCTGCTGCATCGCGCGGCTTGCAACGGCGCCGCCGTGCTAGGCCGGTACGGCGCCGTGATGGAGACCCCATGAGCACGCTGCTGCAGTTGTACCTCGTGCGGCACGGAGAAACCGCATGGACGATCACCGGCCAGCACACGGGTCGCACCGACCTGGGCCTGACCGCGCACGGCGAAGCGCAGGCGCGCGAGCTCGCACCGCGGCTGCGCGACATCGCCTTCTCCGGGGTTCTGGTGAGCCCCGCGCGAAGGGCTCGGCAGACGTGCGAGCTGGCGGGCCTGGAGGCATCGAGCCGGATCGAGCCCGACTTGGCGGAATGGGACTACGGCGATGACGAGGGACTGCGAAGCGTCGAGATTCGCAAGGCGCGACACGGGTGGGACCTCTGGCGCGACGGGTGTCCGAATGGCGAGACCCCCAACGAACTGGCGATCCGCGCGGACCGGCTCATCGGCCATCTGTCCAAGCTGGAGGGCAACGTCGCGCTGTTCTCGCACGGCCAGTTCGGCGCCGCGCTGGCTGCAAGATGGATCGGTCTGCCGCTAATTGCCGGAGCGCACTTCGCCTTGCACCCGGCTTCCCTCAGCATACTGGGCCACGAGTCAGCCCATCCCCACCGGCGGGTGATCGAACTGTGGAACGAGGTGCTCACGCTCCAGGAGCCGTGAGACCGTCCCGGCGCAGGGGCCGCTTCAACTCGCACGCGCGACCGTCGTGACCTCGAATCCGAATTGGCGCAGCCGTTGAACGTCGGTCTCGCCGGCGAGCCCGGCAGGAACCGACTCACCCTGCAGCCATGATTTGTGGATGAGAATCTGCGCGGCCTCTTCGGCGGAGGGCCGCGTGCCTCGCTGGACCTCGTCTTCGATCGGCGGACCGCCCTCCTCGCCCATGCGTGTGGCGGCGACGCGCCAGCGGTTGAGTTCGTAAGGAAGCGACCGTTGGATCGCTTCGCGCGTCAGGCCGACAGAGATGCTGAGATCGGGCGATCGCACGTCGGTAACCCACTGGGGTGCGATGAGAACGCTGTGGCCCATCCACCAGTGGCTCGTGTCGATCACGATGGCGTGCACGGCCCGTGTCTCCGCGTCGACCAGCAGGTCCTGGACATGCCCGGCTTCGCCGTCGAGCGCATGGACGCGATAGCCCTTCAGTGCCTTGCAGCTGCGCCAGTGCGAAGCCTCGCCGCACAGCGGTCGGTCGCGCGTCGACACGCCGGGTCCGTCGGCCTGGGGGAACGGGCTTGCGAAGACCGGCATCGCGTGGCATTCGAGCCAACCGCTCGAATCGACCACCAGGCCACGGACGACCCTTGGCCGTCATCGAAAGAAAAATGCATGACTTGACACATGGCCTCACTGTGGAGGGGCCCGGGTGCGGCGTCTGTTCGCTGCCGTACCCACGGCACCCATTGGCGACAGCCGACGGCGCGGCGCGCGAGCCGTGCACGCGTGTGCGCCAACGAACAGACCTCCTTGCAGGAGTTGCGCAAAGTGACGGCAACGAGTGCGCTCACCTTGTGCAGAGGCGCGACACCCCTACCCACCCGCCTGAAAGCATTGCCATGGAACCCATTGCAGAAGCAGTCGATGCCACTTGCTGCCCCCGGCGCAAGGACCCCAGGGCGCTCGCGAGGCGGTTTGCGTGACGACGCAACTTCCCCCGCCAGAACGCTTCGCCTTCGTCTACCGAGGCTGCTCGATGGTTTGCACCGCGGAGTTCGTTGCGCCTGCCGCTTATCGCCCCGTCGTGATCTATCGATCCGGTCTGCCCGAACTCGGGACCACGATCGTGCCGGTGATCGAGGCGAGCTGCGCAACGATTTCCGCTGCGATCCTGCGCGGACAGCAGACCGCCATGCTCTGGATCAACGAGCGGACCCGGCACCTGAACTGGTGGTTCTGATGCTGCACCCAACGCTCGCATCTGCCCCACCCCGCGAGAGCCGCCGCTGCACGCTCAACTCTCTCTTTCCCGATCCGGAACGAAAGCCGAACCCATGACGCAAACCCGCACCCGCAATCGCCGCATCGTCCTGAACGCTCGACCGGACGGCGCGCCGACCGCGCAAGACTTCCGCCTGGAGCACCTCCCGATGCCACAGGCCGGGCCGGGCCAGGTGCTGCTGCGCACGCTGTACCTGTCGCTGGATCCGTACATGCGCGGGCGCATGAATGACGAAGCGTCGTACGCGTTGCCCACGGCCCTCGGCGACGTGATGGTGGGCGCCACCGTCTCGCGCGTCGAGTCTTCCGGACACGCCAGCCTCAATGCCGGCGCCCTGGTGGTGGGTGCAGCCGGCTGGCAGGACTATTCGCTCGCGGACGCCGAGGGACTGAACGCGCTGTACCCGGAGGATCCGCACCCGTCTCGCGCGTTGGGCGTGCTCGGTATGCCGGGCTTCACCGCCTACATGGGACTGCTGGACATCGGTCAGCCGGTGGCGGGAGAAACCGTCGTGGTCGCGGCCGCCAGCGGCGCCGTTGAATCGGTGGTCGGACAGATCGCCAGGCTCAAAGGTTGCCGTGTCGTGGGCCTCGCCGGCGGGGACGAGAAGTGTCGCTACGTTGTCGACCAGCTAGGTTTCGACGACTGCATCGATCACCTTGCCGACAATATGGCAGACGCGCTCGCGGCCGCCTGCCCGGCAGGCATCGACGTGTACTTCGAGAACGTTGGCGGCGCGGTGTTCGACGCCGTACTGCCGCTGCTGAACACCCGCTCTCGCATTCCGGTGTGCGGCCTGATCGCCAGCTATAACGCCTCCGCGTTGCCGGCAGGTCCCGACAGGCTGGGCCTGCTGGAGGCCACGCTGCTGAAGAAGCGCATCCGCATGCAGGGCTTCATCACAATGGCCGATTACGGGTCGCGCTGGAACGAGTTCGCCGGCGCGATGCGAGAGTGGGTGCGCGAAGGGAGCGTAAAGGTCCGCGAAGACATCGTGTTCGGTCTGGAGAACGCACCCGACGCCTTCATGGGCCTGTTACAGGGCCGGAACTTCGGCAAGCTGATCGTGCAGCTGGCGTACGAATGAGGCATGTGGCCGCAAGGCGGCCACATGCCATCAGGGTGCGTGCCATCACGCGGTCTGCCGGTAGTTCACTGTCCCGCGTGCGCAGCCCAGAAGGCGTTGACCTTGACGCTCTCGGCCACAAAGTTGTCCTTTTGGAAGTTCTGGTCCTTCTTCACGTGCGGTGCGGCCTCCAGCGTCGACTTCACGGTGGCCAGCACGAGTAGCTTGTTGCCGGGCGCTGCCTTGAAGCTCTCCCACGGCACGGGCACGTACTTCTCGTCGATGCCGAAAATGCCTCCCCTCCCGATGACAAGGTAGGCGACCTTGCCGGTCTGCGGGCTCATCACGATGTCGTCGACGCTGCCGAGGTCTTCCCCCTTCGGATTCACCACGCCCGCACCGAGCAACTGGTCCGAGCGAAACGCCATGTCACCGCCGGAGACGGACACGGCAGCAGCGATCTGCTGGCGGCGCCAGGCCGACACGTCCAGGCGCGGAACCTTGCCACTGCTCAGGTCCGCCGCATAGGCGACATACACGGTGCGCGCGGCGCTCAGCGAACTCTCGCAGGCCTCCTGGTCACCGCGCTGCGCCAGGATGTTGGCCGAAGCGATGAGCGTGCGGACCTCGTAGCCCGGGCGGACGTTGGAATAGCCCACGCCTGCGACGTTTGGTTCCGCGACATAGCCGTACCCATAGCCGTACATCGGATAGCCATACCCGTAGCCGTAGCTGTGCAGCCAATAGCCTTCCTTTTGCAGCTGGCCGTCGAATGCCTTCAGGTCGGTGAGGCACTGCTGCGCCGGTTTCGCGGCTGCGGGCTGGGCGAGTGCCCCGGGCGAGAAGACTCCGAGGCAAACCGATGCGGCGAGCGACGCGATGTCCGACCGAGAGAGAGAGAGTTTTTTCATGATTCGTAACCTTGGATGGGGCTTCAGACTTTGTCTTCGGTGGCGAACGAGTCAGACCAGTAGCCCGCACGTCCGTAGTGGCCGCGCAGGTCGATGTCCGACTGCATCCTCCAGGTCTCGCTCGGGTCATAGACGGGCGAGGACTTCACTGCATCACGGCTCAGGTCGACCGACACGGTTTTGTCCGACCAGTGCACGCCGGTGATCCACTCCGGTGCCACCAGCACTTGGTGGCCCATCCACCAGTTGCTCGTGTCGACCACGAGGTAGCGGATGGCCCAGGTTTTCTGGTCCACCAGAAAGCCGGAGACATGCCCGATCTCACCGTCGTTCGCCCGAAGGTGATAGCCGGTGACGGCCTTGCAACTGCGCAGGTGCGGATCGTCGTTGCGGTGGCGCTGCCGCTCGGTGCGCAGATAGGTTTCCATCTCGCGTTCCCGCTCGGCGCGATCGATGCCGTAGCCCATGTAGCCGGGAACCATGCCGTAGGGATAGAGACCGCCGCCCCACAGGCCGGCCCCGCCCCAATAGTTGCCGTAGCCGTAGTACCCCATGTACTGCGCTTCGTTCTGCCGCGAAATGGGCTTTTCGGTGTCGACGTCCGGACTGTTCTTGACCTGCTCCTTGGTGATCGACACCGGGAACGTCTGGCCCACCCAGTTGGGATTGTGGATCGCAACGGGGGAAATAAGGACCTTGCGGCTCGTGAGCCAGGAGCCCGCATCCACCACCAGGTAGCGGACGACCCACGTGTCATCGTCGAAAAAGAAATCCTTGACCTCGCCGATCTCGCCGTCGGTGGCCTGGATCACGTACTTCTCGAGTTCATGTGTGCTTCGCAACATGGGAATGTCCTTTCAGAATGCCGAATCGGATCGATCGACGGAATGCGTCATCGCGGGGGTTCAAGAGACCAATGTCATCGCAACCGCCCCGGCCGTCTGTTCGCCACCGCACGCGGCGCGTCAGCGACGACGCCGGTTCAGGTGTCAACCTAGTCGCGCAGAGCCTTGAATCCCGAGATGACGTCCGATAGTTCTTCGTCGATCTTGGCTTGCCGCAAGCGATGCAAGGCGTCTTCGAGCGTGCCCAGCATCTCGTCGATGTTGCGATCGGCACGGTCCATGGCAGCCAGTCGGCTCGCGTTCTCGCTCGCGAGCGACTCGGCACAGGCGCGAAAGATGGAGACGAAGAGGTACTCGCGGATCAAGGCACGCAGGGTGGCTCGGTGCCATCGCATCGGCGTGCGCGTCGTGAACCACGCAGGCGTGGTTACCGCGCATCAAGCGGGATGTCATGCTGGCGCCCATGCGCCCGAGTCCGATCATGCCGATCTGCATTCCTTGCCTCCTGTGTGGTGGATGCGAATGACCACCGCGTGCTCGCAGCGATCGTCGATCAAGGGAATGACCGAGCCGGACAGAGCCATGCCGTCCAGCATTAGCGCAGGGCCTTCACCCTCCGACGACTTGGTCAGTACCTTTATTCGATAGACGGTCTCTCGATAGCGATAGTTCACTCGAAACGAAACCCAATGTTCCGGCACGCAGGGAACGATCCGCAGCGCATCCGACTCGACCTGCAAGCCCAGCAGCGACTCCAGCACGAAGCGCAGCATCCATCCGGCCGACCCGGTGTACCAGGTCCATCCGCCACGGCCCGCGTGCGGGGGCAACGCATAGACATCCGACGCCATCACATAGGGCTCGGTCTGGTACGTTGCGAGCGCATCGGTCGAGTCGGCGTGGCGGACCGGGTCGAGCATGCGGGCGAGTTCCCACGCGCGCGGCGCATCGTCGAGCGCCGCGAACGCCATCGCCGACCACACGGCCGCATGCGTGTACTGCCCGCCGTTCTCGCGCACGCCGCGCGGGTAGCCCTGGATGTAGCCGGGGCTCGGATCGGAATGGTCGAATGGCGGGGCAAGCAGTCGAATGAGGGCCGCGTCGCGGTCTACGAGACGACTGTCGAGCGCTTCCATCGCCTCGCGCGCGCGACCCGCATCCACCGCGCTCGACAGCACGGCCCAGCTCTGCGCGATCGCATCGATGCGGCATTCGGCGTCATCGGAACTGCCCAGCGGCGAGCCGTCGTCGAACCAACCCCGTCGATACCAGCCATCGTCCCATGCGCTCCGCTCGATCGCAGCGCGCAGCCGCACGGATTCGGCGGCACAACGTTGTGCGAAAGGCAAATCGCCACGTCGATCGGCCAGTCGCACGAACTGCACGAGCACCGTGTCGAAGAAGAAGGCGAGCCAGACGCTTTCGCCCTTGCCGTGCACGCCGACGAGGTTCATGCCATCGTTCCAGTCGCCGCCGCCGATCAACGGCAGGCCGTCTGCGCCAAAGCGCAGGCCGTGCGTGATGGCGCGCACGCAGTGCCCATACAGGCTGGCTGATTCGGGCGACTCGGCAGGCAGGTCGTAGCAGGAAACCTCGCCGTCCTCGAGCGCCCTGCCCGACAGGAAGGGCACGGGCGCATCGAGCACCGCCATGTCGCCGGTGACGAGGGCGTAGCGACAGGTCGCGAGCGGCAGCCACAGGTAGTCGTCCGAACAGCGCGTGCGCACGCCGCGGCCCGATGGCGGGTGCCACCAGTGCTGCACGTCGCCTTCGGGGAACTGGCGGCCCGCGCTGCGCAGCAGGTGCTCGCGCACGAGCCCGGGTGCCGCGTGCACCAGGGCCATCACATCCTGTAGCTGATCGCGGAAGCCGAAGGCGCCGCTCGACTGATAGAACGCGTTGCGCGCCCACAGCCTGCACGCCAGGGTCTGGTACGGCAGCCAACCGTTGACCAGCAGGTCGAGCGACGGCTCGGGCGTCTCGACCTGTACTGCGCCGAGAGTGTCGCTCCAATGCCGGTGCACGGCGGCCAGAGCCTCGCGCGTCGCGCTCGCCCCGCGCCAGCGCGTCGCGAGCGCTTGCGCCGCCTGCGGCGTGGTGCCGGCACCAAGGCGAAACACAATTTCGCGCGTCTCCCCAGCCGCCAGCTTGAACGGGACGCGGAGTGCGGCGCACGGATCGAGCGCCGCACCCGCCGCGCCGCAAAGGTGTTGCGACGCCATCGCTGCGGGATGGCGCAGGCTGCCGTCGTGCCCGATGAAGGCGCGGCGGTCGCAACACACACTCGTGCCAGCCGCAGTCGCTTCGTCGACATCGAAGAAGGCAGTCCGCCCCGAAAAATCCGTGGTGTACGCATTGGTGGCGTACACGGTGCCGTCGCTGGCGTCGACGCGCGTGCTCACATGCATCGCTGTATTGCGTCTCTCGTCGCCGAGGACCCATTCGAGGTAGCCGGTGACGCTGAGGTGTCGCATCCGGTCCGACCGGTTGATCACCTTCAAAACCGAGAACTTGATCGGCGCATCGATGGCCACGAAGATCGTCAGTGCGGTTTCGAGGCCGTCCTCGTGGTGCTCGAAGACGCTGTAACCGAAGCCATGGCGCGTGACGTAGGGCGTCGCGCCGGGGCACGGCAGCAAGGTGGCCGAGGCGTAGCGCCAACTGTCTTCGTCGCGCAGGTAGAACGCCTCGGTGTTGGGATCCGACACCGGGTCGTTCGACCAGGGCGTGAGCCGGAAAGCTTGCGCGTTCTCGCTCCAGGTCGCGGCACTGCCGCTCTCGGACACCAGCGTGCCGAATGACGGATTCGCCAGGACATTGACCCAGGGCATCGGCGTCATGTGATTTGGTGTGACCGTGACCACGTACTCGCGCCCATTCGGCGTGAAGCCGCCGATGCCGTTGCGAAAGATCAGGTCACGCTGCGCAAGCGGTGGCGACGGCTCGGCAGAGCCTTCGGACTCGGCCGCGGCCACGGCGCTGTCCGGTGGCGAGACACGGTCGCCCACCGGCCGACGTTGCGCGAGCTGCTGCGGCAGCAGCCCATCGCGATCGTCGAGCACGACACGGGCCACGGCCTGCAACAGATCGCGATCGGCAGCCGGCACCTGCGCCAGCGCGAGCACGAAGACGCCGCCCGGCTTGCCGAGCCGCTCGACATCGACCAGCGCAGTGAGTCGCTGTTGCAACGACGCCCCGGAATCACCGCTGTCGTCGACGAGCACCACGAGGTCGACAGCGAGACCCGACAGGCGCCAATAGGCGTGGGCCCGGATCAGTTGACACGTCAGATCGAGCCGGACCGAATCGGCCGCCAGCAGCAGCACGATCGGCAGATCGTCGGAGACCGCATAGCGCCACAGGCCCGCCTGACCTTGCCGGTTTCTCGCCAGCACAGCGGGGTCGGCCCGCATCGCCGCATCGGGCATCAGAAGCGCCCCGGCCAGTTCGGTATAAAGCCGCGCATCGTCGGCACTGGCATGCAGTCGATCGAGAACGGCCTGCGCGGTAACCCTCGCGCCGCCGTCCACACCGTCGGCCGTCGTGCGGTCCCGGTACTTGCGCATCAAGTCCACGCAGGCCTTAAGGGTGGCGCCGACGCCGCTGATCCAATCGACCGTCGTCGATTCGCCGGGGGCCAGCGACACTGCGCAACGGATGCCGGCCATTGGGTCGAGCACCGGACCGGCGCTGCCCGACAACGGTGCCCAGTCCTCCATGGCCTGCGGATCGGTCGGATCGCGACCGCGGCCTACGAATCGCGCGCGATCCGTCTCGAAAGACAGGGGCTCCGAAGGCGGCTGTTCGGTGACGACCTGATGGAACCAGGTCGGCGTTTGCTCATCTGGGGAGCGTGCACGCCGCCTGCACACGACCGCCTGCAACTCGTGCAGCACGTCGGTCTCGACAAAGAGCTTTTCGAACGCCGGATGCGCCGCATCGGCAGCGGCAGATCCCAGCACGAGCTCCGCATAGCTCGTCAATGCCAGCCTCCGGCGGATCGACGAATGGTTGGTGATGCAAAGGCGCCGCAGTTCGACATCATCGTCAGCCGACACGGCGACCATGGTCTGAATCTCAATGTCGTGCGCTCGCACACGGAATGCCGCGAGGCCCCGGGAGAACTGCGCCTTGTACACGCCAGCCCGGGCCGCGACGGGGTTTCGGGTCGTCGACCACACCTCGCCACCGTCCATGTCCTTGATGTAGCAGAACGCACCGTAGGCTTCGCACGTGGCGCCCTCTCGCCACCGAGTGAGCGCAAGGTCGTTCCAGCGGCTGTACCCACCGCCAGCGTCGGTGACCATGACGTGGTAACGCCCATTCGACAACAGCTGTACGCGCGGTGATGTCGACTCACGCATCGGCATTGCCCTTGGCGCGGCAGCGCAACGCATGCGGATCTGGCGTCGCTTCGCGAAATGAGTTCATGCCGACTCCTTGATTAGGCGACGGCGTCCGGAATATGAGCGTTACCCGTCATAGAAAAAGAGTCTGAATCGGCCCGCCGGACAAGTCTGTTCGTTGACGCACAGACGGCTTCGCGCCTGCCTTCTAAAACCGAACACCGAACTCCCGGAACCCCTGCCCATGAAGAACGATCCGCTCAGCCCGGACCTGCTGCACCAGATGAACGCCTACTGGCGGGCCGCCAACTATCTGTCCGTCGGTCAGATCTACCTCTACGACAACCCCCTCCTCAAGGAGCCGCTGAAGCTGTCGCATGTGAAACCGCTGGTCGTCGGACACTGGGGCACGACACCGGGCCAGAACTTCATCTACGTTCACCTGAACCGGTTGATCAAGGCCCACGACCTCGACATGTTCTATATCGCCGGGCCCGGGCACGGAGGACCCGCGATCGTCGGCAACGTGTACCTCGAAGGCTCCTGGAGCGAGGTCTATCCCGACGTGACACAGGACGAGGCGGGTCTCAAGAAGCTATTCAAGCAGTTCTCGTTTCCTGGCGGGATCTCCAGCCATGTGGCACCGACCACCCCGGGCTCGATCCACGAAGGTGGCGAGCTTGGCTATTCGCTCAGCCATGCCTTCGGTGCTGTCTTCGACAACCCCGAACTGATCGTGGCCTGCGTGGTCGGCGACGGCGAAGCGGAGACAGGTCCGCTCGCCACTGCATGGCAGTCGACCAAGATGCTCGACGCGGTGACCGATGGCGCGGTCCTGCCGATCCTGCACCTCAACGGCTACAAGATCAGCAACCCGACATTGCTGGCGCGCATCGAGCACGACGAACTCGAGCAGTTCTTTAGCGGCTGCGGTTGGACACCCCTGTTCGTCGAAGGCAACGATCCGGCGACGATGCACCAGCTAATGGCCCGCGCGATGGACGAAGCCCTCGAGATGATCCACCAGGCGCAGCGCGATGCGCGCGAGCGCAAAAGCGCGACGCGACCGCGCTGGCCGATGATCGTGCTGCGGTCCCCCAAGGGTTGGACCGGGCCGAAGACCGTCGACGGACTGCCCGTCGAGGGGACTTTTCGTTCGCACCAGGTTCCGCTGCTGGTCAATGCCCAACACCCCGAGCATGTCGCCCAGCTCGAGCAGTGGATGAAGAGCTATCGGGCCGAAGAGCTGTTCGACGCGAATGGGCGCCTGCTCCCTGAACTGGCTGCACTGGCACCAGATGGCAACAGGCGCATGGGCATGAATCCACATGCCAACGGCGGCTTGCTGCTGCACGACCTGCACATGCCGGACTTCCGCGACAACGCGGTGACAGTGCCGTCGCCCGGTGCGCTGCAAAGGCAGGACACGATGGTGCTTGGCCGGTTCCTCGGCGATGTGGTGCGGCTGAACGAGGGCCAGCGCAATTTCCGCGTCTTCGGCCCTGACGAGACCTTGTCGAACCTGCTCGGCGCGGTCTTCGATGTGACAAACCGGCAATGGAACGCGACGACCGTGCCGAACGACGAGTTTCTCGCGCCGGCCGGCCGGGTCGTCGACTCGATGCTGAGCGAGCACCAGTGCGAAGGCTGGCTCGAAGGCTACCTGCTGACCGGCCGGCATGGCCTGTTCAACAGCTACGAGGCCTTCATCCGCATCGTCGACTCGATGTTCAGCCAGCACGCCAAGTGGCTCAAGGTAACGCGCGAGCTGCCGTGGCGACGGCCCATCGCTTCGCTGAACTACCTGCTCGCCTCGCACGTCTGGCAGCAGGACCACAACGGCTTCACGCACCAGGACCCGGGCTTTCTTGACCACGTCATCAACAAGAAGGCCGACATCGTGCGCGTTTACCTGCCACCCGATGCGAATTGCCTGCTGTCGGTCTTCGACCATTGTCTGCGCAGCCGCAACTGCGTCAACGTGGTGGTGGCCGGCAAGCACGCCCTGCCGCAGTGGCTCACGATGGAGGCCGCTGTGGTGCACTGCACCGAGGGTATCGGTATCTGGACATGGGCCAGCAACGACCGGGGCACAGAACCCGACGTGGTGATGGCCTGCTGCGGCGACACGCCGACGCTGGAGATCATGGCGGCTACGTCCATCCTGCGCGAGCACCTGCCGGGCCTGAAGATCCGCGTGGTCAACGTTGTCGACCTGATGAAGCTGCAATCGGCCAGCGAGCATCCGCACGGACTCGATGAGGCCGACTTCGATTCGCTCTTCACCCGTGACAAACCCGTGATCTTCGGCTTCCACGGCTACCCCTCGCTGGTACACCGCCTGACCTACCGCCGCACCAACCGAAACCTGCACGTGCACGGCTACAAGGAAGAGGGAACCATTACCACGGCCTTCGACATGCGCGTGCAGAACGAGCTGGATCGCTTTCACCTTGTGCAAAAGGTGCTGGACTGCCTGCCCCACCCGGGCAGCAGGGCCGACTACCTCAAGCAGATGTGCCGCGGCAAGCTGGTCGCGCACAAGCTCTACATCGACGCGCATGGCCAGGACATGCCGGAGATCCTCGAATGGAAATGGGGTGCCCCGACACAGGAAGACAAGCGATGAACGCGAACACACCGTCCCACCTTTCGCATGCGCAGCGCCTCGTTCTCACGGCGCTGCTCGAGTCCCGGCGCGTCGCTTTCGAGCGCCTGAGCACCTTGCAGCTGGAGGGCCAGTCGCAGGTCGAAGCGGCCCGCCGCGTCTTGCTGCAGGACGCCGACGACGCACGGCAGCGCGAGGGCACCCACGAGGCCGAAGGCATCGTTGCGGACATCGACAGCGGCGAGTACACGGCGATCCGCGCTGCGTTGGAACGCATTCATGGTGCCGCCTACGGCCTGTGCGTCGATTGCCACGTCGAGATTCCGTTCGACCGCCTGCAGATCGAACCCCAGACCTTGCGCTGTACTACCTGTCAAACCCTTCACGAACGGAAATCCAAGCCATGAGCCTCTTTCACGCGGTCGCATTCGTCGACCATCAATCCGCCCACCTGCTGCAGTTCGCACCCGACGAGAGGGTAGAGCAGCATGTACACGAGCAGCTGAAGTTCACACGCCAGCATCACAGCGGCGTGCGCACCGAACACGAGTTCTTCGGAGCCGTCTGCGATGCGTTCGACGGCATCGCCGAAGTGCTGGTCGTGGGCGGGCACACGAGCGTCGCCGACTTCCAGAGTTATGTGGGGAAGCACCGGCCGCAGACGATGCCCCGCATCGCCGGCTACGAAGTGGTGGACCACCCGACCGACAACCAGCTCGTCGCGCTGGCACGCAGCTTCTTCGTGAACCACGACCGCATGGTCGGCACTCGCGTGCCGACCTGAGTCTCGGCGCACACGGGCCCGTCAGGTCACCAACACCGCCGCCCCCTCGAAGCGGCCCGCGCGCAGGTCGGCCAGTGCCTCGTTGGCCTTTTGCAGCGGATAGCAGGTGGTCTTCGTCACGATGCCCATGTCGGGCACTTGGCTCAGAAAATCGAGCCCGTCCTGACGTGTGAGGTTGGCCACCGAGAGCAACTCCCGCTCTTCCCACAGGAGGCTGTACGGGAAGCGCGGAATGTCGCTCATGTGGATGCCGGCGCAGACGACGCGGCCACCCTTGCGCACCGCCTTCAGCGCCAGCGGCACCAGCTCACCGACCGTGGCGAAGATGATCGCGGCATCGAGTGCCTGCGGTGGTATCTCGTCGGACCCGCCGGCCCAGGTGGCACCCAAGCTGCGCGCGAAGGCCTGGGTCTTCTCGTCGCCCGGGCGGGTGAACGCGTGCACCGAACGCCCCTGCCAGCGGGCAACCTGGGCCAGGATGTGCGCCGCCGCGCCGAAGCCGTAGAGGCCGAGGCTCCTGCCCTCGCCCGCGATGGTGAGCGCGCGCCAGCCGATCAGGCCGGCGCAGAGCAAGGGAGCGAGCGAGGCATCGCTTCCCTCCTCGGCCAGCGGAAAGGCAAAGCGCGCATCGGCCACCGTGGCGGTGGCGAATCCGCCATTGCGCGTGAAGCCGGTGAACACAGGGTGGTCGCACAGGTTCTCGCGCTGCATCCTGCAATAGGGACAAATGCCGCAGGTGTGACCCAGCCACGGGATGCCCACGCGCTGGCCGATCGCCAGGCCGGAGACGCCCGCGCCGAGCACATCGATGCGGCCTACGATCTCGTGGCCCGGGATGATCGGCACTTGCGGGTGCGGCAACTCGCCATCCACTACATGCAGGTCGGTGCGGCACACGCCGCAAGCTGAAACCTGCACGCGTATCTGGCCCGGACCGGGCTGCGGGTCGGGCAGCTCGGTCCAGACCAGGGGCGCGTGCAATGCGTTGAGGACCATGGCGTGCATGAGAGAACCCTTTGCAGTCAAGTGGCTTCGGTGACTTCGTGGACCGGCTTGCCGGTCCTGGCGAAAGCGTCGACGTTGGCCATCGTGGTGTCTGCGATGGCTTTCATCGCATCCGCGGTGAAGAAGGCCTGGTGCCCCGTCACCAGCACGTTGGGGAACGTGAGCAGGCGCTCGAATACGTCGTCGCGGATCACTTGGTCCGACTTGTCGTCGAAGAAGAGTGCGGCTTCTTCCTCGTAGACGTCCAGGCCGAGGTGACCGATGGCGCCGCTCTTGATGCCATCGACCACCGCTTTTGTATCGACGATGCCGCCGCGGCTCGTGTTGATGAGCATGGCACCGCGTTTCATCTTGCCGATCGCGGCGGCGTCGATCAGGTGCCGCGTCTGCGGCGTCAGGGGGCAATGAAGCGTGACGATGTCGGCCTGCGCAAGCAATGTGTCGAGCGATACATACGCCACGCCGATTTCCGTGCACGCGGGGCTGGGCTCGATATCGCTGGCCAGCACCTTGCAACCGAACCCGGTCATGATCTTCGCGACGCTGGTCCCGATGCGGCCGGTACCCACGATGCCCACGGTGCGGCCGTGGAGGTTGAAGCCGAGCAACCCCTCCAGCGCAAAGTTGCCTTCGCGCACCCGGGCGTAGGCACGATGGATGTTGCGGTCTAGCGAGAGCATCAGCGCCACCGCGTGCTCGGAAACGGCCTCGGGCGAGTAGGCCGGAACACGCGCGATGACGATCCCGAGTTTCTTCGCCGCGGCCCGATCGACGTTGTTGAAGCCCGCCGACCGCAGGGCCACGAGGCCCACATCCAGCGACTTGAACGTTTGCAGTACCGCGCTGTCGACCTTGTCGTTGACGAAAGCGCAGACGGCACCCGCGCCACGTGCCAGGACCGCGGTATCGGCCGTCAACTGCGCGTCGAGATAGTGGAGCTTGTGCCGACCCGAGCACGCTGCGTTGATGAATTGGCGATCGTAGGGCTTGGTGCTGAAGACGGTGATTTCCATGGGGTTCCTTTGCATCGTGCCATCGAGAGGTCGCGGCAGGGGTATTCGGTCTTGACTTCGGACGGTCCGCGGCTGCTAGGCGATGGCAGGCTTCGGCACCTTGCCGGATGCCTTGTCGATCTTGGGCGCGGTTGCGGACGAGCCGGTTTCGCGCAGAAAGAAACTCAGCACGATGGCCAGCACCACGCCACCGACGAGTGGCAGAAACGCGGTCTGGAATTCGGCCAGCGTCATGGTGGCGCCTTGCGCGGGCAGCATCAGCCGCGAGATGAAGGGCGACATGATCCCGGTCGTGACGAAGACGAGAAAGTTCATCGCGCCGGCCGCCGTGCCCTTGACCTCGGACGGGTTGACCTCCTTCATCATCGCAAAGGGGATCATGGCCGCCCCGGATGCGATCCCGAGTACTAGGGCAACGCTGTAGCGAGGGAGAGTTCCGACCGGAACGTAGATCGCCGAGAGCCCCGCAGCGAGCATGAGCAAGGCACCGCAGATCAAGACGGGTTTCCGGCGGCCGATCTTGTCGGAAATGTAGCCAAGCAACGGGCAGCCGATGACCCAACCGATCGGAACCATTGAGGCATCGGTCGCGGCAGCCGCCATCGTCATGTTCTCTCCGCCGTGCAGGAAGGAGGTCGCCCAGACCAGCGCGCCGATCGTAGTCGGCAGAAAGAGCAGGCCGCCCACGACGCCTGCCAGCCAGCTTTGCGGGTTGTCGAAAACGACCTTGAATGGCTTGACGACGCTGGCCAGCGACAGTGCACCGTGATGTCTGGGGCTGTCGCCCTTGTCAGCCGGCATGATGAACCAGGTCGCCACGGCCAGCACACTTCCGACGCAGGCGAATGCAATCCATACTGACTGCCAGGGCACATGGAAGCTTCCGCTCGGATCGATGGCCATGTGCACCGGCTTGGCGCCGAACGCAGCGCCCGCCATGCCCAGGCATTGCGTGAACCCGATGAACATCGCCAGCATGCGCGCGGGCAGGTAGCGCGCCGCCACATAGAGGACGACCCGATGAACGCGAAGATCGCGCCGATGGCCTGCAGCACGAACCCCACCATGCCGGCGGCTTCACTGCCCTGCGCGAAGACCAAGCAGCCGACGCCCACGACAGCGATCCCGAAAGGAATGGTGCGGCGAGGTCCATACCGGTCAAGCAGGACACCGGCTACCAGCGCCATCACGGCGTAGGCCACGTAGTAGGCCGAGATCATCGCGCCGATGTGGTTGGCACCCCATGCGGCGGTCAGCTCAGTCTGCATGACGCCGGGCGCAGATCGCACGGCGTACTGGAAAAAGTAGAAGACGGCGCACAGCAGCCAGGCGACGAAAAAAAGAGGTTTCAAGTCGTATGGCGGCGCGGTGCTGGACGACGCTGGCAGAGGTGCCGTCCCTCGCGGCGATGCAGGCGGCGCGGCCGCATTCGGGTTTTCGACCGAGGGGGTCATGATGCTTGATCCTGTTCAGAGTTGTGCGGGTGGTTTGGGGATGTAGAGTCCTGTGCGATAGAAACGCTGGAGCGGCGGGGCCTCCTGTCCTGGAGGTTGCGCAACACGGTGGGCAGCAGGTCGGGCAGGTCTTCCGCCATCAGCCCCGGCCCGAAACCGGATGCCGCCGCGCCATGCAGCCACACCGAAGCGGCCGCCGCGAGGAACGGCGCCATGTCCTGGGCCAGCAGCCCGAGCACCATGCCAGCCAGCACGTCACCCGCGCCCGCGGTGGCCAGCGTCGGCGGCGCATTGGCGTTGATGATGGCGCGCCCGTCGGGTGCGGCAATCACCGTGTCGCTGCCCTTGAGAACCACGATGGAGCCGCTGGCCTGCGCGGCAGCGCGGGCACGCGTGAGCTTGTCGGCGCCCATGTCGATCACACCCTCGAACAGGCGTTTGAATTCGCCTTCGTGTGGGGTCAGCACGCAAGCGCCGGTGAGGGCGTTGAACAAGGTTACCGGGTCGTCCTTGAATGCCGACAGGGCGTCGGCATCGAGCACGGTCGCCCGTCCCGTCCCGAGCATCGCCAGCACGCGTGCCCGCGTGTCCGGCCCCACACCCGCGCCGGGGCCGATCATCAGTCCGGTGTACCTGCTGTCGGCCAGCAGGTGTTCGAGGTCTTCGAGCCGAGTGATGGCGCTCACCATCACGCTGGTCAGCGCGGCAGCGTAGACCGGCAGCGCGGCGGCGGGCACCGCGACGGTCATGAGGCCCGCGCCCATTCTGGCGGCCGCCCTCGCGGCCATGCGTGCCGCGCCGGTGGTGGGCCAGCCGCCCCAGCCCAGGGCGTGCCCGCGGGTGTATTTGTTGCCGTCGGCTTGCACCACCGGCAGCGCGTCGACCCACAGCGTCGGATCGTTCTCGAAAGTGTCGGGCGTGAAGTGTGCGAACACCGAGGCGGGTGTGCCAATATCGGCCACGATCAATTCGCCGCACAGGCTGCGGCCCGGTTGCAGCAGATGTCCGGGCTTCTTGCGAAAGCACGTCACCGTGAGCGCACAGGGCACTGCGCCCGCGCTGGCGCCGGTATCGCCCATCACGCCGCTGGGGATGTCCACCGCAACGAGCGTCATCTGCCTTGCGGCTACCTCAGCCAACGTTCGAGCTGCCATCCCTTCGAGCGGGCGGCTCAGACCTGCGCCGAAGATGGCATCGACGATGAGCGCGGCGCCGTCCAGCGCTGCGGGTGTCAGCGCCTCGATCGGCCCGCACCACAGCCCGGCGTGGTGGGCCGCTGCGCCGCGCAGGCTCTCGCGTGGCACCAGCAGCGCCACACGCACCGGCCAACCAGCCTCGGCCAGCTGGCGAGCCGCCACGAAGCCATCGCCGCCATTGCTGCCGGGGCCGCACAGGACTAACACCGGGCGCGAGGTCCAGCGCTGTTGAATGGCCTGGGCCACGGGACGACCGGCGTTTTCCATCAGCGCCATCTCACTGATGCCACAGGCCACCGTCAAACAGTCCGTAAGCGCCATCTGCTTGGCGGTGAGCAGGGCCGTGTCGCAGTTCATCGCATCTCGGTTGCCGGGGGTGTCAAACGCCAGCACCTAGAGCCGTCGCATGCGCCGGCTGGGGAAAGTCGGCGGCGCGCGCTACAGCCTCGCCCGCCGCGAACTCGGTGCGCAATTCGTGGACCTTGGTCATCGCACCGTCGAAGGCGTCGTTGCCCAGCAGCAGATGGTCCGGCGGATGGCCTGAGACCACCGCGTCGATGAGCGCATTGACGGCACGCACGGGATCGCCCGGCTGCTGGCCGGAGGAGGCGCGGATCTGGCGCCGCACATTGCCGGCCGTGGCGATGTAGTCATCGATCTGGTGCTTGCTCTCGTTGGCGGAGCGGCCGGCCCAGTCGGTGCGAAACCCGCTGGGTTCGACCACCATCACCTGAAGACCCAGTTCAGCGACCTCCTGCCGCAAGGCCTCAGACAAGCCCTCAACGGCGAACTTGGTGGCGCAATACTGGCCCAGCGCCGACATGCCGCGGATGCCGGCCAAGGAAGAGAGGTTGACGATGCAGCCGCGCCGACGCTTGCGCATGTCGGGCAGCACGGCCTGAATCATGCGGGTCAAGCCGAAGACGTTGACATCGAACATCTTGCGCACCTGGGCCTCTTCACCTTCCTCGATGGCCGCGAAGTAGCCGATGCCGGCGTTGTTCACCAGTACGTCGATGCCGCCGAAGCGGTCCTGCGCCGCCTTGACCGCTGCGACAACCTGGTCCTGCCGGGTCACGTCGAGCGTGAGCACCAGAACGTTGTCGATTGCGCCGAAGCCTTCCAGGGCGGCGGGATTGCGCGAGGTCACCACCGTCCGGTAGCCATGGTCGATGGCCTGTCTTGCGAGTTCGAGACCGAAGCCTGTGGAGCAACCGGTGATGAACCAGATGGGTGGCTCGGTCGCGATGGCGTTGTGAACTTGGGTATTCATTCGTTTACCCTCACGCCAGGATGGCCGCCTTCATGCGGCTGTAGTCGTCGTGGGTGATCTCGCCCCGCGCATAACGCTCGCTCAGGATGTCCTGCGCTTCCTTGCCGAGGGGCCTGCCGTAGTTGCGATGGACGCGGTAGGTGTAGCCCCAGTTCCCGGCGCTCGAGAAGATGAGGATCATCATCCCGAACCAGAGGAACCAGCCCCAGCCCGAGTACCAGTCGTTCCAATAGGTGCCTGCCATTTTTCAAACTCCTTCAGTGAAAGGGATCTACCCCGAAAAGCCTGGTCGACGCAGAGGTCTCACCGGGCCGAGAAATCGAGCACCACGCGCGAGGGCACCTCGCCCCTGGACAGTCGCTCGAACACATCGTTGATGGCCGACAGCGGCTGCAACTCGATGTCGGCCTTGACCTGGCCTGCGGCAGCGAAGGCCAGCGCCTCGGCCATGTCTCGCCGGTTGCCGACGAAGGAGCCGCGGATGGTGATGCAGTTGGCCACCACGTCGAACAGCGGCGTGGGGAATTCGCCCGGCGGAATGCCGACCAGCACGCAGGTGCCGTGCTTGCGCGTCATGCGCACGCCCTGCTCGAAGGCGGGCAAGGAGGGCGCAGTGATCAGCACGCCATGCGCGCCACCGCTCGTGGCCTTGACCACAGCCGCGACCGGGTCGCCCTGCTTGGCATTGACCACCGCATCCGCACCCAGGCGCGTCGCATGTGCGAGCTTGCCGTCGTCGATGTCGACCGCGCAGACGTGCAGACCCATCGCCCTGGCGTACTGCACCCCGAGGTGACCGAGCCCGCCGATGCCCGAGATCACGACCCACTCGCCCGGTCGGGCCTGGGTTTCCTTGATGCCCTTGTACGAGGTGATGCCGGCGCAGATCAACGGTGCGGCGTCGACCGCCGACAGCCCGGCCGGAATGTGCGCGACGTAGTTCGGGTCGGCGATGATGAATTCGGCGAAGCCGCCGTTTCGGGTGTAGCCACCGAACTGGGCCTCAGCGCAGACCGGCTCCTGTGCCGCCAAGCAGAACTCGCAGTGCCCGCAGGCGGAATAGAGCCAGGGCACGCCGACGCGGTCGCCCTCCTTCACCGCCGTCACCCCTGTGCCGAGCGCGGTGACGATGCCGATGCCTTCATGGCCTGGCGTGAACGGCAGCGGCGGCTTCAACGGCCAGTCGCCATCGCGCGCGTGCAGATCGGTGTGGCACACGCCGCAGGCCTCGGTCTTGACGAGGATCTGGCCCGGTCCGGGCGTCGGCACATCGAGCTCTTTCATCACCAGGGGCTGGCCGAATCGTTCGACCTGGGCGGCTTTCATCTTGGGTGTCATGGAGAATCCTTATGTTGAAAATCTTTCAGGCCGCGGCTTTCAACCCGAGCCCGCGCACCGCTTCGATCATCTCGACCAGCACGGCTTGTGCGTCGCCATAAACCATGTGGCAGTTGTGGCCATAAAAGAGCGCGTTGACGATGCCTGCATAGCCCTTGCCCTCACCTCGCT
>NZ_JBJXIA010000021.1:0-56174 GCF_046115955.1 Variovorax sp. GrIS 2.14 | reverse complement strand
GGCGATCGCCGCGTTCTTCGTCTTCGTCTTGCTCGTCGGCATACATGCTCCTTGGGGTCATGCTATGCCTCGAACACAAAATTCAGGACAGGCTCGCCGATGGCGTTGCTGGTGCGAGCGTAGTTGTCGCTGCCTGCGCCGCCGGCGCCAGCGCCCGAACCGTACAGATTGGCCAGACCCAGACCTGTGTTATGAATCGCCCCGGCTTGAACTGACCCCCAGAAGTTGGACAATTAGAAGCTAGCAACTCAACGCCTGAATGCGGTACCGGACCGGGCTCAGGCCATTCAGTTTGAGCTTCAGACGTTGATGGTTGTAGTAGTGGATGTAGCTGCGTAGGCCCGCCCGCAGCTCATCAATGTTAGCGAACTTGTTGAGATAGAAGAACTCGGACTTGAGCGTTCCGAAGAAGCTCTCCATCGCGGCGTTGTCCAGGCAATTGCCTTTGCGAGACATGCTCTGCGTCAGACCGCGGTCGCTGAGTTGCTTGCGATAGGCAGGTATCTGATAGTGCCATCCCTGATCGGAGTGCAGAAGTGGCACAGCGGCTCGTCCCTTTAGCTTGCATAGCGCCTTGCTGAGCATGTTCCCGACGAGAGAGTACAGAGGACGTGCTTGCATTTCGTAGGCCACGATTTCCCCGTTGTAAAGGTCCGTGATCGGCGACAGGTAGAGCTTGTCGCCTCGGACGTTGAACTCGGTCACATCAGTCACCCACTTCTCGTTCGGCCGCGCTGCATTGAATTGGCGATTGAGCACATTGGGCGATGAGGCGCACTCGCCTCGGTAAGACCGGTATTTCTTTGGCCGAACCAGCGATTTCAGGCCAAGGTTGTTCATCAGCCGTTGCACCGTCTTGTGGTTCACGGCTTGGCCTGCCTGGCGAAGCTGCGCGGTGATGCGCCGATAGCCGTAGCGGCCCTTGTGGCGCTAGTAGACGGCCTTGATGCTTGATTTCAATCTGGCGTACTTGTCCCCAGTCTCCAAGACCTTGGCTTGGTAGTAGAACGTGCTGCGCGACAAGCCGGCGGCTTTCAGCAGCGTCAGCAACGGGTGGTTTGGCCTCAGTTCGAGGACGGCTTGCGCTCTTTCTGCGCAGCTTGCCGTTCCCGAACCAAGGCCTGCAATTTTTTTAGGTACGCAACCTCCGCACGCAGTCGCTCAACAGAGCTGGCCCCGGAAATCTGTACAACCCGGTAAGTGTGGAAACTGCTCCTGAAAGTGAGGAGCTCGCCTGTGAAGATTGGAGTTCATGCGCAGCAACCTGGCCCAGCTGGTTCGCCTGGGCCACTCCAAGGCGAACCAGCTGGGCCACTCCAAGGCGAACCAGCTGGGCCAGGACCTGCCGGAGAACTACAAGCCGCTGGTGGGCTCGGCTGCTGAGGCGATGCGCGACTGGATCGGCGCCCTGCGCGCGGCCAAGATCACCACCGGGCCGATCTTCCGGCGCGTGCTGGCGGGCGACCGCATGGGCACGCCGCTGGGCGCAGAGGGTGTGCGGTTCATCGTGAAGTCACGCAGCGCGGCGGCAGGTCTGGACGGCCGCTTCTCGGCGCACTCCTTGCGCTCGGGCTTCGTGACGGAGGCGGGTCTGCGCGACATGCCGATCGGCGAGGCCATGGCCATGACGGGGCACCGCACCGTGGCCACCTTCCAGGGCTACTACCAGTCGGCAGCGATCCGTCGCAGCAAGGTGGCCAGTATGCTGGATGCGCCGCCGCCGAAGGACTCTTAATCCGTAGGTCCCTGGTTCGAGCCCAAGTCGAGGAGCCACTACAAGCCCAATGGGCACTAAGAGTCTTGCTACTTAATTGATAGCAAGGCCCTTTTTACTTTTGCCCGTTGCCAAGTTTATTGCCATTATTTCCCCGTTACCAAGGGGAACGCAGGCCTTCGCGGGCTTACTAAATCGTACTTTGACGGCTGCGGGTACGACTTCGCCGCCATCCTGCCGCTGACGGAACCGTGCGGCGCCGCATCGTATTCAGGTGACCACGCGAAATAAAAAGTTGGCAACGGGGTTGGCAACGGCGACCAATCGGCGGTGTACCCCCGGCCCCCAGTCCCCGCAGCGCCCGGCGCGTTTGCGCCGCCAGCTACGGGACCGCGCCATCTAAGCCCGCCCCCTGCCCTGCCGCCGCACTTGCCCGACGCCGCCCGAATAACGCCCCACACGCCCGCCTGACGCGTCGGGGCACCGTCTTACCGTCGGCCGGTTGGTGGGCTGACCGGGTCGCATGCCGCGCGCGTCAAAGACTGCCGTTTATGTACGCCCATGACATTGAAACCAAGTTCCGCGACGCCGGTCCTGCCGCGACCGCGCTGACCGACTACCTCGACACCCATCCCGCACTCAGAGGATTCCTGTGGATATTCGAACGCGGCACCGTATCAAGCAACGGCCGGACGCGTGCATGGGCCGAATATCTGCAGGATGCTGCCGCCGACGATCCCACGCGCAAGCGTGTCGCGGTCACCGTCATCGAAAGCGCGGCCGGTGACTGGCACGCGGGGCACACCGTCACGTGGGCAGAGCTATATACCGCTCACAATCGCTCTAAATGATCGGGGCCGAAGCCGAAGACCCGGTTCAGCATGGCACGTGCTTGCAGTTCAATCCTGACCAACTGAGCAGCAAATTCCGCATGATTTCCGGCGAGATGTATTTCGGAACGAAGCAGGCTCACCATCTTTACCAGACCCTCTTGCACGGGCTTCAATTCGTTCATCGTTATTCGCATGTAAGTCGGGATTTTGGGGCCGCGTTCTGCCTCCATGCGCGCAAGCGTCTGCCTCAGCGAAAGCAACCAATCAGCCGCGACCCTCAACGATTGATGCAACGCCTCAATCTCGCCCGTTGAGGCCGCAGGCACTGACGTGTCCGCGATCTTTGTTTCGATGCGGCGCACCTCGGTCAGCGCGTGGGCAGTACGCTCCTCGATGTTGCGGATTGCCGCAAGGCTCTGCCGCAGCGGAGCCGCTCGAATCATTGCACTTACCAACGCCTCAGTCATCAGTCCCGTCATTTCTCTGGCGTGCAAGGCAGCATCGGTTTCCGCGACCAACCAGACCTTTGCGCTCGCCTTCAGAAAATCGAGGTTGACCTTTTCGTCTAGGCCGTCGAACGTCGGAGTTCGCATAAACAGACCACCGATATAGGCAAGGGTCGTCAGCGTTCCTTCTATCGCCTCGATATAAACCGCTCGCCGAATCTCAGCCTTGTGATTCGCCGCGTTCAAAGCGGCGTCGTGATCACGGGCACGCACAGCTTCGTGAGCATCATGCTGGCGCTGCGCTATGTTTTCGTCGCGGTCGAATGCGTGTTGTTCGCGCAGGCGTGTCATTGAACTGTGGTTCGAAGCGACTACGCCGGCCACACTGATAACAGCCGCGATGACGGCTCCGAAGGCTGCTGCCCAACCGACAGCTGGAATGCTCTTTAATAAACCCCAGAGTTCCATTCGATAGGCGACAGCCCCAACGAGCGCTACGACCGTTATAAGCAGCGGTACCCAGCCTCTTTTTGAAATCACGATTGGCCTTCCGAAGAGGCCGCAACGTCAGGCACCGTCGGTGCCTTAAACGGGCGCAGCGATGCGAAAAACAGCCCATGCGTAACCTCAAGGCCGAGCGGTGCGTCGTCCTCCAAAATCAATTCAGGGGCGCGCTTTGGTGCGCGCGAGCGCCTCATGACCGAATGCTTGTGGCCGTCCACCTTGCGATGCGTCAGCGGATTTCGTACCTGCCGAAGGTGGTCGATCTTTTCAAGGACTTCTGGGTCGGCAAAGAGTTTGTTCGCGCTTGCAGATGCAATGGCGCCATGGAGAATAGGCGACGCTTTTACGGGCACGAAGCCCCGACGCCGCAGTTCCTCGACCAGCGTGTGTTCAACGTGTGCGGCGGTCGTCAAGTTCGCCGCCATGATATAGCCATCGAGATAACAGGCGAGGGCCTCGCGGATCAAGCGTAACGGCTCGTAGTCGCCGTCGTGCGCCGGCGCCACCGCGCACAGCTTATCTAGCCACGCGAACCGTGCCGCCCGTGCGGCTAGAAATGCGTGCGCGAGTGTTGTGAGTTGTGCCATCGTCAGCCGATTGGCGCCGCGTCATCATCCTCACCCGGCGCGCGCGGCCCGGTGCGTTCGTCGGCGGCCAGCTTGTACAGCCGCACGATGCCGACCTCCAACGCCGCCGACCATGTCGAGAACGGCATATCACTCGCCTCGATGTCGACCCACACCGTCGCGTCGTCAGTGCTTTCGTGAAGCACCCAATGAAAGCAGCCCGGCTCGGGCTCATCGACAAAGACGGAGACATGGCGCAAATGTGTCATCTTGCTATTGTCGACGTTGTGCCGGGCTCAATCTCATAAGACGTCTCGGACGTATCACTGGACACCGAGGTTGAGGGCTAGCAGGCGCTCCGTTATTTCTTCGTCCGGCATGGCCGGCGTGTAGTCGGCCCATTCATAAGCTGAGGCGACTGCACCGTCGAGGGCCTCGTGTAGGCCCCGCAACCATGCCGGCTTGTTGTTGTAGAGCTTGGTCAACGCGCGTTCTTGCAAATCCGAGTCATGCCCCGTCTTGGGAATTATTCGATCTGGGTAAGGCGACACGGTTCGACCTACGGGGACAGCACCCGGAACCCGCTCGGTCCACTCTGGCGGATTTAGGTATTGGTCCCTGCGGTCGACCAGCGTCTTTGCGGCCTGCCCGATCGCAATTGCATGCGCGCGCGTTCCGGGCTTTGTCAGATCGCGCGGTATGGCGACGCCGTCGTCAGTCGCTTCAATGCCGGCAACGCCGTTGTTAGGCGCCAAACCATCGGGGAAAGGAAAGGTGCTGAAGCATGTCGTCGGGGTATAGCGTGGGTCGTTTCCTTTCCCCATCCAACTACCCATGTGCAACGACCATAGTTCATGAATGCGCGATTGCAGGACTCCCAACGTCGTGTCGTCGGAACGTGCAAACACGATCACGGTTTGGTGCGGGCACACCGCGACGGGCAGCCATACGAATATGCGATGTTTCGAGACTTGTGAGGTGGCGATGTAGCGCGCATGTCCGGCTATCGCGGCGCGAAAGCCGCCCCCGTGTTCCCCGTGAATCCACCACTGCTCGCGCCGGACACGTCGCGTGTTATCGGCCCTCTGTGGCTTGACTGTCTTCTCGACGTATTCGAAGGGCTTCTCGAACATCATTGCCTGCTCTTTTGTGCGGCGGTTGAAGTCGACCACCCACATATCGCGGCCCCGGCTATTGATGTCCCGGCCGTTGCAAAGCGGCTTAAGAACCTCACTGTTCGGCTGCCCATGTGAATTAGGCAATCGCAGCCATTCGACAGCAGTCTGTTGAGTGATTTCAAAGTCGCCGACAAGGACGGCCCCCTGAAAAGAAACGCCGACATTGGCGTCCAGTTTGACAGGGCGCTCGCTGCCGTCGATGTGTTCTGATGTCTGCATGACCAACAGGTCGCTGCTGATTCCGTCGACGGCTATCCCATTCAGTTTTGTGGTCGTGTGGGCGCCACCGAAAGCGACCAGCGAAACCCGCACCGCAGCGCCTTCATTGACCCACGGCTCATCGCTCCAAGCCTCGAAAATTCTTGTTGTTTGCACTATCGTGTCGAGCACCTCACGGTTAGCGCCACTGCGAATCGAATTCGTTGCGACCAGCCCCGCCGCGCCCAAGCCGCTGGTTTCAATTTGATCCTTTGCCTTTGCGAACCAGTAGCACACAAGATCGGCGCCGCCGGGGACGCGCCCACGGTAAGCATTGCGCAATGCCGCCGTGTAGGTTTCCCCTAGTTCCTTACGCATGCGCTTATTGCCGAGGAACGGCGGGTTGCCTATGACGACTGTTGCGCTAGGCCACGCGGCCTCTTTGCATTCAATCGTCTCCTCATGCTCGATGAAGGACACAAGCGCGTCCCTGCACTCGATGTGATCAAGCGGCTCAAGTACCGGATTAGTTTTGAACGCATAGCCGTGTTGCAGCCGCCAATGAAGTTCGCCAATCCAGACCGTGACGCGCGCAAGTTCAGCGGCGAACTCGTTCTGAATCGCCCCGGGCCGGGGCGATTCAACGCCTCCTGAATCTCAGCACTAAGGGCGCCAGCAAGAACTTAGCTGCCGAACTGAAGGCGCTCCGTGAACTCGGACCACACGCTGTAATCACCACGAACTATGACAACCTTTTAGAACCGATCTTTCCGGAGTACGAGGTCGTAGTTGGTCAGAACGTCTTCCGGCAGTCAGCCCTTGTTGTGGGGGAACTCTTCAAGATACATGGGTCGATCAGCGACCCGCATTCCGTGGTGTTGACGAAGGAGGACTACGACGCCTTTGAACGCGACAAAAAATACCTTAGTGCCAAGTTGCTGACGTACTTCGCCGAACACCCTCTGCTTTTCATCGGTCACAGCGCGAGCGATCCCAACATCAGAAGTGTGCTGTACGACATGAGTCGAATGTTTACCCCGACCACGTCTCTGATTCCAAACATCTACATCCTTCAGTGGGACGGCACTCAGAATGCTGACAGCAATCCAGCGCGTGAGCACGTCTTGGAGGTAGGCGACGGCATCACGGTCCGCATCAAGAGCATCACTGCTGATTCGTTCGATTGGGTTTACAAAGCTTTCGGCATCGGTGGGACGATGGAAAAGGTCAACCTGAAAGCACTTCGGGCACTGGCGCATCGGATGCTCAACCTGATCCGCACGGACATTCCGACGAAGAACGTTCAGGTCAACTACGAGGCGCTCGAACACGCCATCTCGAACAAAGAGGCATTTGCGAAGCTTTTTGGGGTAACGAATCTCGGGGACCCTTCCGCTGCAAACGCCAACCATCCGTACACGTCGGGGATGTTGGCAAAGCAGCTGGGGTTGCCGCATTGGACTGCTACGAATAAGTTGATTGCTCGCGTTAAGGCAGACACAGATTTCGACATGAAATCCTTCGATAACATCTACCACGTTCACATCAAGACGGGAGAGACGAGTGGAAGCAAAACACGGAAGTACTCAGACACTGCCGTTGCTCTGTTGATGAAGGTGCGCGACGGGGAGCCCTACGAAGTTCCTGCTGATGTGATGGCCGTTCAACTTCTCGCAAAGTGAGAGCCCAACCGGCGGGCACCCTCTGTTTATGGTGAGTGTGCCTTCCTCGCTCACGGCTTCAAAAACTTGATGAAGCAGGAGCCACTGTGGCACTCGGAAAGTCGATCCGCATCTATCTTGCAGATGGCACCGTCTCAGGCGTCCGACATGGCGAGATCGTGAACTGGACTGGTCAGGCCATCGCTTGTCCACGAACACGTTTTCAAGAACTTCGGGAGTGGCCGGAAGCAAAGCGTCCCGGTGTCTACTTCGTGTTTGGTTCCGATGAAGAAACCGGGCAGGAGGCGGTCTACATCGGCGAAGCCGAAGTCGTTCTGGATCGGCTTTATCAACACATCTCAGGCAAAGAATTTTGGTCCGAGCTGGTCGCGTTCACGAGCAAGGACGACAACCTCACAAAGGGGCACGTTCGCTACCTCGAATCACGCCTTGTATCCCTTGCCCTGAAGCCTGGCATGTAGAAGTTCAAGTAAGCGTCCGCCCAATCGGCTACATCGCACCGCTGACCACGAAAGAAATCGAAGGCGGTTTCGCGACGATCAAGACCGCGGCGAAGGTACGGCCAAGGGAAATGATTCGCTCGTGCGCGCACACCTGGGCAGCGAAGAAGTTCCACGCCCCGAAAAAGGAAGCGCTTCGGTCCTCAGCCTGGCCTGGCCTCAAGTGGCGTTGCGTGCTCATCCATGGGGTAGTCAAAGATCCGTTCGAAGTGGAATGCGTCGGGGAAATGCAACGTCGAGATCATGTCGCTGCACAAGATCCTGGCGAACCTACGGCATAAGGACGCCAAAGGCATTCGGGGCGTGGCCGGGACCGATCTCTCGGAGATCATCGAGTACTACAACGACCACGTAGCAGACACTCGGCCCCTTGAGTAAAGGTCGACCGTTGGCCGAGAGCCTCCACATTCAGTGTGGACCCTCCGATGCGGCGCGCGCCGGGGCGTTAAGTCCGCACCGGGTACGGAGTTATCGACGATTCGATGCGAGCCGCCAAATGCGCACCCGGTGCGCATTTAGGTCAGCCCGAAGCCGCCGACGCCTGCGCTTGCCGCTGGTGCGCCAGATCTTCTTCGGAGCGATGCACCGCGGCCACCAGTTCCACAAGCCGGGCGGCGACCGCCTCCGCTTCCGCCGCGAGCCGCGTCGTTCCGATGGTGCCGGACGAGACGCCGCTGTAGTCCACCTCGACGAAGTGGGCGAAGTCGTCGGGGATGTCCTGTGCCACCGCCCGCAGAGCCGCGGTGATGGTGTCGCATGCCGATGGCGCGGTGACTTCGGTCCCGCCCTCCGACAACCGGGCTTCGTACAGACCTGCTTCGATCTTGGTGATGTCGAGGGTGAGGATCATGGGTAGATCATGCCAAGCGCGACGCGGGGGCGCCAGCATCGCGGGCCTCGATCACACGATGACGGAGCCGTCGTGGATGAATGTCTCGGCAATGTCCGCCAGCAAGTTCATCAGATCGCGGGAATCGGCGTCGCGCATCTCAATGAGCGCATGGGCCGTCGGCTCTACCGCGAAATACAGCAGCAGATACCCGTGCCATTGGTCGTACGCATAGATAAGCGCTGCATCGCTCGTTTTGCGGGTGCGACGGCGCCATGCCAGGGTCCACTTCGCGGTAGCTTGCGAGTCAGACTCCGGGGGCATGTGAGCGTGCCAGAGGACCGGTTTGCCGTTGCACCGAGGGGGTCAATCCCCCGCACGGTCGCCACCTTCCAGGGCTACTACCAGTCGGCAGCGATCCGTCGCAGCAAGGTGGCCAGCATGCTGGAGACGCCGCCGCCCAAGGACGCCTGATCCGTAGGTCGAGTGTTCGAGTCACTCAGGGCCCACCACCCAACACGGGCGTGCCACCACTCGGAAGCTTGCCATCAAACTGATCGCAGGCTTTTTGTTTTTGAGCCAGAGCTTGCTGATCGTGTCAGGATCCATGTCACGATCCGAAGATGGCCTCCTGCGCACGGGTACAGACGCCGTTGGACGCGCCAAGCAGCGTCTGCCCCGGCGCAATCGCCGACGCGCGGCAACGCACACCCATTCTTTCGCAATGAGAAGGTCGGGTGTTCGATTCATCTCTCCGGCACCAATCAAATAGCCGCCGTGGTGCTATAAAACTCATAGCACAACGGCGGCATGTCACAGCAGACGGCAAAACTCCTCAGCGTTCAGGATCAGAACTCTGCACTTATGCATCGTCACGGCTCCACTTTGCTGGAGGAAATGACCTTGGCAAACATCAGAGAACGCGTAGACAGCACGGGAGTTTCGACTTTCCAAGCGCAAGTGCGCGTAGAGGGCTGTCCGCCTTAATGCTCGAGCTTTCCGACGAAGATGTCGGCAATGCGTTGGGCACAGCAGACTGAAACCGAGATCCGATCGGGGAGCATCACGCTGGCGCCAGCGGGGAAGCACACCATGCTTCAGCTTTTGGAATACTACGAAAAAGCTAAGTCGCCTAAAAAGGCCAAAGGTTAGGCGGCCTCAAATTTGAAGTGCAACACCCCTTCCAATAGGGTGTCCCATGTCAAATCTGATCACGTACCAGCAACTCCAGCCCGAAGACCGCATCACCATTGCAAGCATGCGCCAGCAAGACTGCAGTGTGCGCGCCATGCGCCGCACCCTGCAGCGTTCGCTCTCGACGATCAGTCGTGAATTGCGGCGCAACTCTTGCGGCGCATTGAACTACGGTTCGCATTTGGCCCAGCTCACCTGCCAAGCGCGCCAGCATGCGGCACGACCTGAGGCCAAGCTTCACGTGAACGGCCTTCGCTGGGGCCTGGTGCTGACGATGCTTGAATGGAGTTGGTCGTCCCAGCTGGTTGGCGACAATTACCTTGGCCGGCGCATTGCCGCATCAAAAATGCTACCCACGCTGACCTGTTGCCTCACCTAATTTGCTACCCGTTTGATTGTCCAGCGGGAGCACAACGTGACAAGGCAAATCAGCATGACAACACGCAAGGAGTTGGTGGAGGCGCTGCGGGAGCGGTACCGCAGCGCAGCGTTAGGCGACCGGATCAAGATATCCTCGATGAATTCGTGGCGCTGACCGGTTACCACCGCAAGCATTCGATTCGGGTACTACGCGGGGAAGTTACGAAGACGAGTGCTGCGCCAGCACGCGATCGCCTGTACGACGAGGCGGTACGCCAAGTGCTGACGGTGCTTTGGGAGGCGGCAGATCGGGTCTGTGGCAAACGGCTGAAGGCGCTGGTCCCGCTGCTGGTCGATGCGATGGAGCGTCACGGCCATCTTGACCTTGATCCAATCATCAGGACCAAGGTGCTTCAGGTCAGCGCAGCGACCATCGACCGCATGCTCGCTGCCGCACGCCTGCACATTGACGGGCAGCGTTCACGCCGCAAGGGTGTGGGCTCGGCCATCCGACGCAGTATCCCGGTGCGCACCTTCTCCGACTGGCGCGATCCGCCGCCGGGCTTCTTCGAGATCGACATTGTCGAGCACTGTGGGGGTCCGAAGACGGATGGCGACTACGTTCACACGCTGACCATGACGGACATTGCCACGGGATGGACCGAGTGCGTGGCGATGAGAATGCGCGAGCAAATGCTGATCGTGGGCGCCTTTGAGCAGGTCGCGGGCGAGTTGCCGTTCGCCATGCTCGGGGTGGACTCCGATAACGACAGCGCCTTCATGAGCCAAAGCGCGAGGGATGGCTGTTCCTGGCGGTGGTGATCGCCCCGCCTCACTTCGATCGGCATGCTCCTGGCCAGTATCGCAACCCCGTTCCAGCTGGTCTGCCCGTGCACCAGTGCTTCGTAGCCCATCGCACGGACCTCTTCGTACGGGAACGCCGCGGTAGTGCACTTGAGTTCCTGCAGGCACACCACGTCCGGCGATGTCACGTCCAGCCATGCCCGCAACGGGCCCAGGCGCTTGCGGACATTGTTGATGTTGTAGGTGGCGACGCGCATCTTGAGCGCGGCTTCAGGTGCGCGGCGATCGTGGTTGCGGGCTGTTCTCGACATCGGCCGTCCATGCAACCCAACTCTGGTAGTCGATGAGAATCAGGCGCTGACGTGTGCTGGATGCTGCACGTTGCTTTCGTCGTGACCCGGCCGCATCCTGCGGGATCGGCAATGCAAGATCAAGGCTCGACTGGCGCAGTTTTCTCATGCCTGGATGATCGTCACGTCAACAACAAAACACGTAGTCCGCCGCCGCTCGTCCCCGCCCTCGCTGAGCGACGACTGACACGAAGACGTTAGGTCAAGAGCACTGGGGTGACCTCGCTCATGGGATACGCAGATAAACGATCGCCTTGCGCTCAGCACACCCACGCAGCGTCAATCGCGTCGCACTCAGCGACAGCACTTGAAATTGCCAAGAGTCTGAATCAGCGCGCCCTGACCTGATCTGCAGCGCGCAGTCGGAGAGCGTCCAGTTGGCCGCCTGATATCTCCGGGCGCCTGTGCAGCCAGGAATTGAATTCCTGTCGACCTTCTGCGCGGTGAACTCCATCTCCTCGAAATACCGTTGCTGGCTTCCTCATGCGCCGATCAGGTCAGGCGAGCGAACGGCGCATGGCGCCGCGGACGCAGGAGTGGCTGCGAATACGAGCTACGACATGCCGGACACCATGCGACAGATCGCGGCGCGCAAGGAATCTGGGACGTATTTCATGGCTGGAGAATAGACGAGCCAGCGGGGCTGGCGACTGCCCCTGCCGTACATCGCGGCGGGTATGGAGCGGGCGTGCGGGCAGCTTTTTATGCGTGCGGCAAGCCGCTTAAGGGATAAGTGCAGGGAAGATGCATCCCATGCACAAAAAGTTAGGCGTCCAGCGTCTTGAGGCGCTCGCAGCCCGCGAACGTGCTGAACAGCTGCGTCCCGACGAGGTCGAGCGACTGTTCCTGCCGGAAGACCCGACCGCACCAAGCCACACACGAAAGTCATCGCACTGAAAAGTGCGGAAGAAATTCAATTCTGGTGTGAATTGCTGGGAGTGAAAGAACCCGAACTGACCGCGGCTGTTGCCGCAGTCGGCAGGTCTGTCAATCGCGTGAGGGCGCACCTGAAGCGTCCGACTTCATAGGTGCGCGGGGCGCGAAGTACACATCATAAAAGTAATATTTCCTCCCGCTCGTGTGGACCTGACGGGCCGGCACTAAAGACGTCCGCGGGCGTGAGCCTCAAAAGCGTCTCGGCTTCTTCCACCGAACCAGAAAGCCATCGATCAAAACCATCCGGTTCGAGCAACACCAGCGATCGCTTGTCCTGCTGATCGGGTGGAAGGGGCAACTTGGTGTCCGGGTTAAGCACAGGCTTGTGCATCCGGTTCATCAAAGGATGCGCGTCGGCGTTTATCGTGAGCATCGTGTAGTTGGGGACGATCTCGCCGGTGAGCGGATCGGTCCATGTGCTCCAAAGACCAGCTACGCCCCAAGGCTATCCGTCTGCTCTGCAGAAGCGCCACCACACGTTTTTTCCGGTTTCCCAGTTGGGCTCGTCGAACGACGAAGCCGGAACAATGCATCGCTGTCCACGCTTCCACGCCTGGCTGAACGTCGGCCGGCTCGCAACCGACTCGCGGCGAGCATTCACAGTGCTGATGCGCTTTGGTTTCTCCCCTTCTTTTTTGGGCTTGCTCAAGGGAATTCGCGTCGTGCTGTCGGGCGGGATCATTCCCCACTGACCGACCACCAGATCGGGGGAGCCGTCGCGGGCACGGCGGATGAAGGGCCCGGGCCGCAGCGGATGAAGATCACGTGCCCAATCACCCTGGTTGCGCGGTCCGACATGCCAGAGGGCCTCGATTTCGCGGACCTCGGGACTGATGTAGCGAGTACACATGCGGTCATTCTGCAACGACGCGGGTCGTTGGCATTGCTTTGGCGACCCCTAACCGGCTTGTCCTCGTCAGGCTTCAGTTCAAAAGCCACCACGGCGTATTCGCGGCCACCGAATGCGCAGGCCAGCTCGCGAAGTTCCCAGCGTCTTGAAGTCCCCGGTCGCGGCTGCAGCCCAATCGCGGGTGGCCAGAGAATTACAAAACGGCGAGGCACCTTCAATGTGGCCGATGCCGCTCACAACGCCGGGCATGCTCACCATCGCATCCAACCCGCCATGGTTCAGTACCCCCTAAAGCTCCCCGAGCAATGCCGTCTTGAGCCAGAGCCGATCGCGATGCGCCAACTCGTCATATTCATTGCGTCCGCTCATTCCAAAACTCCTTGGTGGTCACCGGCCTGAGCCACTCGGCCGCGGCCTCAACCGGAGTGAGGCTGCGCAGGTGCTCATTGCGCCACAGAGCCAGGGCCTGCGCTTCTAATTCGTCGGGGTCGATCGTTCGCCAGCGCCGCTGCAGCTGGTGCGCACACGCACCGATCCACAGGGCTTGGCGGCCGTTTGAATCGTGCAATTTGTCCATGAACGCATCGTACAAAACTACTGGATGAATGTACAGTTATCAGTCTTGATGCCGACGTCTGTGCTTTGTGATCCTGCCCGTTCCGTCCTCTCCGCCCGCCTACGCCGAGCTGCACTGCCGCTCTAATTTCACCTTCCTCGTGGGCGCCTCCATGCCGGAGGAGCTGGTGCGCCGGGCCGCCGAGAAGCACTACACCGCACTCGCCCTGACCGACGAATGTTCGGTCTCCGGCGTCGTGCGGGCCCACCTCGAAGCACGCGAATGCGGCCTGCACTTCATCGTCGGCAGCGAGATCCAGTTCATGACCACCAACGACACCCCCTTCGCTCGACTGGTGCTGCTGGCGCAGGACCGGCGCGGCTACGGCAATCTGTGCGAACTCATCACACTGGCGCGCCGGCGCGCACCCAAGGGCTTGTACAAGGCGCTGGTCACTGACATCGAGGGCAAGACCGCCAAGGCCCCTCATCTGGCCGGCATGGCCGGTTGCATCGCGCTCCTCCTGCCGGAGGCAGGCGCCACCGTCGAAAGCCTCTTCGCTCAGGCCATGTGGCTGCGCACCTGGTTCGACGGCCGTGGCTGGATCGCTGGCAGCCGGCCGATGCAGATGGACGACGACCTGGTCCTATGGACCCTCGAGGAAGCCGCGGGACAGGCCGGCGTGCCGATCGTGGCCACCGGAGGCGTGCTGATGCACAGCCGCGGTCGCAAGCCCGTGCAGGACGTGCTGACGGCGGTGCGGCTGGGCAGGACCGTGGCGGAGTGCGGCTTCGAGCTGTTGAGCAACGGAGAACAGTACCTGCGCGGCCGTGTGCTGTTACCTGAATTGTTTCCGCTTGAATGGCTGCACGAGAGCGTGAAGATCGCGGGCCTGTGTACCTTCAGCCTGGAAGAGCTGCGCTACGAGTATCCCGACGAGATCGTGCCGCCCGGCGAAACGCCCGCTTCGCACCTGCGCGCGCTCACCTACGCCGGCACCCTCACGCGCTTCCCCGCGGGCCTCTCCGACAAAGTGCGCGGCCAGATCGAGCACGAGCTGGCCATCATTGCGCAACTGGCCTACGAGCCCTACTTCCTGACTGTGGCCGATATCGTGCACTGGGCGCGCGCGCAGGGCATCCTGTGCCAGGGCCGCGGGTCAGCGGCCAACTCGGCGGTCTGCTACTGCCTGGGCGTTACCGAGGTCGATCCGGCCCGCATGAACGTTCTCTTCGAGCGCTTCATCAGCGTCGAGCGCAAGGAGCCGCCGGACATCGACATTGACTTTGAGCACCAGCGACGCGAAGAAGTCATGCAGTACATCTACAAGAAGTACGGGCGGGATCGTGCGGCCATCACTGGGGTCATCACCTCGTACCGAACCAAGTCGTCGCTGCGCGATGTCGGCAAGGCGCTGGGCTTTCCGCTCGAGACGGTCGAGCGGCTGGCCAACGAGGCCTACGGCATAGAAGGTCAATGGATTGCCGAAGCCTGTCTGTTCGAATGCGGCCTCGATCCGTCGACACGCAAGGTGAAGCAGTGGCTGCAACTTGCCAACGAAGTCCGGGGCTTCCCCCGTCATTTGAGCCAGCACACCGGCGGCTTCGTCATCGCGCGCGACAAGTTAAGCCGCCTGGTGCCGGTGGAGAACGCCGCAATGGACGATCGCACCGTGGTGCAGTGGGACAAGGACGATCTTGATGCACTCGGCCTCTTGAAGATAGATGTGCTGGCGCTCGGCATGCTCACCGCCATCCACCGCGCCTTCGACTTCGTTGCGGGCAAACGTGGCGCCCCCTTCGGCATGCAAGACGTGCCGGCCGAGTGCGCGGTGACCTACGCCATGATCCAAAAGGCCGACACCGTGGGCGTATTCCAGATCGAGAGCCGTGCACAGATGAGCATGCTGCCGCGGCTGAAGCCCGAGCGCTTCTACGACCTGGTGGTGCAGGTGGCCATCGTGCGGCCCGGACCGATCCAGGGTGGCATGGTGCATCCGTACCTGCGCCGCCGAGCGGGCGAAGAAGCGATCGACTACCCAAGCGACGAGATCAAGGTGGCGACCGAGCGCACGCTGGGCGTGCCGCTGTTCCAGGAGCAGGTGATGCAGATCGCCATGCTGGCAGCCGATTTCACCGCTGGCGAAGCCGATCAGTTACGCCGGGCCATGGGCGCCTGGCGTCGCAAGGGCGGGCTCGAGCCGCACCAGGACAAGCTCGTCCATCGCATGCTGGCAAAGGGCTACACACCCGAGTTTGCCGATCGAATCGCCAAGCAGATCGAAGGCTTCGGCAGCTATGGGTTTCCGGAGAGCCATGCGGCCAGCTTCGGCCTCTTGGTCTACGTGAGCTGCTGGCTCAAGCGCCACCATCCCGACGCCCTCCTCGCCGGCCTGCTTAACAGCCAGCCGATGGGCTTCTACGCACCGGCGCAATTGGTGCGCGATGCGCGCGAGCATGGGGTCGTGGTCAGGCCGGTAGATGTGACAGTCAGCGAGTGGAAGACCACGCTCGAAGAAGCCACGCAGGCCAGCGGGTGCAGTCCGCGCTGGGACACCGCTTTCGTGGACCCCTTGCGCGCAGTGCGGCTGGGCCTGTCGCAGATCTCGGGCATGCGGGAGGCCGTGGCACAGCGGATCGTGGCCGAGCGCGCGACTGCGCCTTTTGCCACGGTCGAAGATCTCGGGCGGCGCGCAGGGCTCGATGCGCACGACCTGCGTTGCCTGTCCGGCGCCGATGCCCTGCACTCGCTGGCGGGCCACCGGCCGAACGCTGTGTGGGAAGCGATCGGTGTCGAGACGCGGGCCACCGAGCTGCTGCGCAACGCGCCGACGATCGAAGAGACCATCGAGTTTGCCGCACCTACCGAAGGCGCCGACATCGCGGACGACTACGCCTCGATGGGCCTGACGTTGCGTCGGCATCCGCTGGCGCTGCTGCGGCCCCGGCTGGCGAAATGGGGCATCCGAACCGCGGAGGATCTGCGACGCAATGCCAAAGACAAAAGCACTGTCCGAGCGAGCGGCATCGTGACGCACCGGCAGCAGCCGGGCACGGCCAGCGGCGTGATCTTTGCGACGCTGGAAGACGAGACCGGCACGGTGAACATCATCGTGTGGCCCAGCGTTGCCGAGGCACAGCGGGCGGCGTTGGGGGGGTCGATGCTGCTCACAGTGCAAGGCACCTGGCAGTCCGAGAAAGGTGTGCACTCGCTGGTCGCGTTGAAGCTGCGCAATCACGACAAGCTGCTCGGGCGATTGCGTGCCTCGAGCCGGGATTTTCGGTGAAATAGCGCACTTGACAAAACCGTTCGCCGGTTAAACCACAAGGTGACCACACAGTCCGCACCAACTGCAAAAGATCGAGGGGCGGATGCGCCTTGCCGATCATGGTTCCGCGGCAGATTGCGGCTTGGCAGGGTCAAAGGTAGTTGGCCGGGACGGAGGCGGCCTCGGCTTGCAATCGGTAGTGGACGAAAAGCTCTTCATCGGCCTTGAGTTTGCGCAAAGCCCAGAACTAGTGAACGAGGCGGCCAGTGTCGTCGTAGGGCTCCGTTGCTTCGCGGTTCGGCGCCCAGGAATGATTGAGATGCCGCGTGGCATTGCCGCCGCGCACTGCGCCGATCGTGATGCCATCGCACAGCACAAACAAGTAGGTCGGCTAATCGACCCACGCCTTGGAATAAATTGCCTTGGCACTGTACCTTCTGCCTTTGTACAGAACCAGGAGCGTGCGTCTGAGCACCGCGCAAACAGCAAATGCGTCCACGCCATGCAAGAAACTGCGGCCAGTGCGAAATAGGGCGTGCGCTGCCGTCGGCTAGAAGCATCGATGAGGGCAACTTCAATCGGACTCCTCATGGAGTCGTCCTACGCCGAAGTTCATAGCCTGCGCACAAACAACCTCGAGTACTTGAGAGACACAAGATCTCATGCTCGGTCGATTGATTTATTCAAGCACGGCGCTCTGCGACGCTGCTGAGGGATTGCGCATTTGCATCGAGGCCCGGCAAGCCAACGCCGCCCGCCAAATAACCGGCGCGCTCTATCTTGCGGACAACCTCTTTTTCCAGTACCTTGAAGGAGAAGAAGTGCAACTGGCCACATTGGTTAACCGTATTCGCAAGGACAAGCGCCACGCCAACTGCGCCGTGCTGGACAGCCGGCTCATCTCGCAGCCCATATTTAAGTCATGGCCAATGGCGTGGCTTCCCCGTACGGTGCAGACCGATCTTTTGACGCAGGCAGTTGTTCCGCGGGGATCGAATCCTGCAGCGATCGACGGGACAACCGCCGGGACGTTGTTTCTTGCTCTGTCGCAGTCAGCCGAGCATCATTAAGGGTTGGCCACGAGGGCCGGTAAGCACTTCGTCCACGTCCGCAACGCGGATGCGATTGGGTACGATCGGCCGATGCGCAGGTTGCGCATGTCAGCCACCGAGGTTTCTATGCGGCTTGCGGATTTCATTGACCAGAATATCGAGACCATCGTGTTCAGCGCGGAAGAATTTGCGCGCACCCTGGATCCCGCCGCCCGGCATCTCGATGCGGAGGCTTTACGGGATCACATGCCGATGATTCTGCAGGCTGTGGCAGTGGACCTGCGAGCACCCCAGACACGACCCGCGCAGCAGCTCAAATCACTCGGCCAGCAACAGCGCCCGCAGGGCGCCCCTGAGAGCGCAGCGCAGACGCACGCGCAGTTGCGGGCCAAGGCGGGTTTCGACATCGAGCAGCTCGTGGCGGAATACCGGGCGCTGCGCGCTTCGGTGCTGCGGCTCTGGCTGGGTGAGGCATCGCACTTCGACGACGACGCGTCCGACGACGTAGTGCGCTTCAACGAAGCCATTGATCAAGCTGTGGCCGAGTCGGTGGCGTTCTACACAGCCGAAGTGGACCGCTGGCGGCACGTATTTCTTGGCGTGCTTGGGCACGATCTGCGAGGGCCGCTCAACGCCATTCTGTTGACTGCTGAAGTGTTGTCGCGCATGACCACTCTCGAACCGTTGACCCGTCACACTGTCCGGCTTGTCCAGAGCGGCAAGCGGATGAAGACATTGCTCGACGACTTGCTCGATTTCAGCCGTGCCTCACTTGGTCTTGGCATCGGCGTCAGACGGACAGCCGCTGATCTTGCGGGCCCCTGCAGGGAAGAGATCGATGTGCTGCGCGCCGCTCTGCCGGACACGCCGATTACTTTTGAGGCGGAGGGCGACACCTCAGGTGAATTCGACGTGTCGCGCGTACGCGAGGTGCTGGGAAATCTTGTCAACAACGCGGCGAAGTACGGCACGCCAGGCAGTACGGTGGTTATTCACCTGAGCGGTGACGCCGAAGCCGTCCAGTTGTCCGTTGAAAACCTTGGCGAGCCCATCCCACTCGCAGCTATCCCGCAACTGTTCGAGCCGCTTCGCCGCGGCGCGCCGGCCGAGCCCCTGGACGAACGGGCCAACCTGGGTCTGGGACTTTTTATCGTTCGCGAAATCGCGAGGGGTCATGGCGGCGAGGTCGTTGGAATGTCAGCTGACGGCAAGACGCGATTTACCATGCGGCTGCCCCGAATGGCAAGCTCGCCCGGAGTCTGAAGCGAGGCCCCCTCAGGGGCCCAAAAGTCGGAGTGCATTCGAGTCATGGCGCTTGCGTCGGCCAAGACTCAGTTTGTTGCACTGGGTTTCGGCGCGAACGACAGCGGCATCCAATGGGAGACGGGGATAAAAGCTGGCATCGGGGATGCCGGCTGTGCATGACTCCACCGTCTTCGTCCTTTCTCGGCTCCTTTTGAATGGCAGATCGCTTGCGCGAAGAAGGCGCGAAGGGTGAAGCCCAGAGAACCTTGTCCCCGCTTGTGTAATTGCTTAGCCGGCGTTTCCAGCCGGCGTCTTTCGCGCCTGCTCACGAGACTTTATGTGCTTCTCTGAGTTCGTCGTGGCGTGCGTGATCTGGCAACTGTCATTGCCCGTGTCGATGATGTAGCAATGGTGCGTGAGCCAGTCGAGCAACGCGGTAGTCATCTTCGGATTCCCGAACACACTGAACCATTCTGCGAAGTCCAGGTTGGTCATCACCACCACGCTGGTGTGCTCGTACGGCTTTGCACGCAGGTTGAACAGCAGCGCCCCAACGGCACTCGTGCAGAGATGGTTGTAAAACTATCAATCGTTGTCACCCATGGTTCTGGGCAACTTCATTGGACAGCGCCGGAACCATCTGCAGGCAATTCAGTTTCAGCGTGTCCAAGGAAAGCAATTCCGTGCTCCTGGTTAGGATTCCCACCACACTGTTGCACTTTCCTTGATGAAACTTTTAACCTTTCCTGATCTGAATCGCTGCGTGCTATGCCTGGCGTTACTGATGCCGGTCGGCTGCTCCGTGCACCACCAGGCATCGGCAACACTTTCTGTGCCTGACGGTCAGCAGATCGAGGTTGGCTTCTCGCCAGAAGCCGGAGCCGAGGCACTCGTACTCAAGGTCATCGGCAGCGCGCGCCAGTCGGCACGACTCGCCGGCTACTCGTTCACTTCGCCGAACATAGTGCGTGCGCTCATCGAAGCCCACAAGCGCGGTGTCGACGTGAAGGTGCTGGTGGACGACCGGGGCAATCGCGGCAAGGCCAGCATCGCGGCAATGAACCTCATCGCGGGCGCGGACATCCCGATCAAGGTCATTTCAACCTACGCCATTCACCATGACAAGTACATCGTGGTCGACAGTCTCCACACCGAGACCGGCTCGTTCAATTACAGCCAGGCAGCGGCCCGCTCCAACTCGGAAAACACTCTGGTCGTCTGGAACAACCCGAAGCTGGCCGCGCAATTCACGGCGCATTGGGACAGCCGATGGGCTCAGGGAGTTGCGATCGAGATGAGCTACTGACCGCGAATCCATTCCGGGCGGCTTGCTTCACCGGCAACGCGCCTTGGGCAACAATGCAGTGATGACGACGATCCACATCTTTTTGTCGAATGGTCGATATCAGGCAGAAACTGCAGCGCACCGAAAGCTGCTCCCATCAAGCGATCGCAAGTAGAGCGAAGGCCGTGCCTTAGCGACAGAGCGACGAGCAACATTTGGGGTTACCGGCGCTGAGGGCGCAAGAGTAAACGCCTGGCTTGACTACTGGGCGTCGACTCCTACCGCTTCGTCTTGCCAGCTGGTTGCAACACCATTCGCGGCGACAACACAAAACACGGAGAACGCACGGTCTGCAATCCTGATGTGCCCTTCCGCGATGTGCTCTGCGACGTACGCCATCAGTTGCGTGGTTGGCATGCGGCCTCCGACCTTGCGATGTACCTGTACCAGCACTTCCTCGATGCCTCGATCGACAAAGGGCTGCGCAACGCTTGCATATGCCTGCTCGGCCAGCAGACGACCCCGCACATCCGCAATATTTGTCCATGCCTGCTGTGCGGGAGCAGAGGCCGGGAAGCGGGCTCGCATGAGTTCGTGGACGCGTCGTTTGTTCATAGGTTCAAAGCATGTGGGTCAAGAGCTTCAGCCTACATCCCCTGAAGACGACGGTGGCCGGGCTTAAAGCCAGGAACTGCACACGACCATCGCACCATCACTTGCGATCGTGCTGTTTGCGGTCAAGCTTTCGCCAGTACGGGAACTCGTCTTCGTGAACTTCGATGTCCAGTTCCGAGACGCGGGCCTGCATTCGCTTCTGCACGTCGGCGACCGCCCTGTTGTGTATGAGCGGGCCCACTTCCTCCAAAAAGAATTTCAGCAGCCCACCCGCGGCCACGTTACCGATCCGCTCCTCCATGTTCTCCCGGAAGTAGCGCTCGACGGAGGCGATCGCCTCTTGGCGCGCATCCTTGTCCAGCTCGATGGTCATGGCAATCTTTCAATATTTCAATAGCACGGTGCAAGTCATAAAGGGACTTGCCGTTCGGTAGACAGCGCATCGACAACTTTGCATCGTCACGTTGGAAAACCCTCGCACAATATTCTCTTTCGGACTCGGCCCTCCAACTTGATGTTGGATGAATCGACGGCACCCCGGCGGCTGCCCTGCTGGCGGCGTTGACGCCGGGCGTGGCTCTCTTCCCTTCGTGCAGGGCAAACTGACCGCGGGCACTCCGTCGCCGGTTGACGATTTCCTGACCAAGCGCCACGATCGCAACGAGCTGCTGATCAAGCATCCGCGGGCCCCCTTCTTTTGGCAGACCAGTGGCCAGTTGATGCCCGAAGTGGGCATGGACGACGGAGTGATCCTGGTGGCCGACCGGGCGTTGAAACCACGGCGCTGCTGTATCGTGGTGGCGCAGGTCGACAATGACCTCACCGTCAAGACATTGCACAAGCGAGCGCACTGCGTGAAACTTGTGCCGCCGAATCCAACCTTCCCCGAGATTTCGTTCCGCGAGGGCTAGCAGTTCATCATCTGCGGCCTGGTCACCACCGCCCTCAAGCGCCTTGCGCCTTGATCGAGCCGTCTCGGCTGCAATGCAGGGCGGCCGAGCGCCCTGCCCTTCCCTGTTTGCGTAAGGTGCGGCGCCTACATGCCGTCATTGACGGGAACAATTCATCGGTGTCGCCGGCATACGTGACCTCACGCGCGGCTCGCAGGCCGTACGCGAGCGCCTCCTGCAACGGACCGGGATCCCGAGCGGCATCGGCGGCGGGTCGATAAGACCTTAGTCAGGCTGGCAAGCCATGCGGCGAGGTCAACCGATTTGTATCCCGACAGCGACCTGTTTGACTGAGTGTTTGCCTAAGTAACTACCCACTTCTTAGACGCCCACTACGCCACGTTGCAGGGCAAAGTCAAGCAACACGCGATCGGTCGGCTCTTCGGGCCAAGTCTCCTGAGCCAGCCACTTAAAGAAAGTGGTGCCGGCGATCCGGCTGGCCGGACCGTCCCTCCGCCACGCCCGCGCGATCGGCGCTGCGATCTTTCCCAACTGCAGCGACTCAAATCGGCTACAGGTTTCAGCCTGCATCGAACCCAGCATTTCAGCAAATACAGCCCTCGCCTGACCGACGCGGTCGTTCTCCCACAATTCGCGGATACGACGCAGCCGGTCGGCCTCCGTCAGCACCGGGAGCGACGACGCGGCGGGCGCTGGCCCCGGCGCTGACGCCGCGGTAGCTGTGACGCCCGCGTAGCCCTTTTTCAACGCATCCTTGAAGTACGCCGCCGGCGACTTCAACGGAGGCATGGCATTGTTGCGCAAGCGTTGGTCTAGGTGGTCTAGCGTGGCGCGGATCTGGCCTTCGTCCGTGGTGGCGTAGAGGTCCTGCGCCTCATCCTGCTTGATGCCCAGGGTGATCAGACGCCCCACCAGTTCCAAATCGAAGATGTTGCGATTCGGCGCGTCGATGTCGCCCAAGCGTTGCTGCAGCTTGGGCACCACCCTGAACTGGATTTCTTCGATCTTGCGACCCCGCTTGTGCTCGATCAATTCGAGCCCGAAGTCTTCGCACAAGGCATCGATCTCCGCGAGCGCTTTATTGATGACGTCGCGCTTGAGAAAGCGGTAGTCGACTTCCTTGATGTCGCTGCGCCCGGTTAGAACGGCTGCCCACCACATCACGTCCTCGCGCATCGACAGGCGACCGGGAGAAGTGAGATAGCGGGCGCCGATTTCGTAGAGAACGGCAGCGGAGTAGCTGCGCATCTGGCTGCTCATCTCCAGCAGCACGCGCGTGTACTGGTGTGGCTTGACCAGCCGTTCCTTGATTTCTTCCGGATAGCGCCAGGTCACCATGCAGGGGCGGCCCCTGCCCTGCTCTTCGATCGTCACCGTTCCCAGCAACTGCGACGAAACCCACCGCTTGAGCGTACTGCTGCTAGTCGACCACTCGATGGTGGTGGCCTGCATATCCCGCAGATGTGACTTCAGCAGTTCGGTGTTGTTTGAGTTGAAGCGGGCGTCGCCGATCAGTTCGCTCAACGCGAGCCGGTATTCAGGCTCGTCGACGCCCTGCCTCTGGGAGTGGTACAGCAGCGCGTTGTAGATTCGTCTGGACAGCAAGGTTAGGCGACCGCGCTTGGGACGGATCGCGATCGCTTCGTTTGCCTTTGCCACGCTTTGCTCTTCTGCGGTCGGCTGCGCGCGCTGTGGCGCTCGGGATGGGAGTTCGGCTTCGTCAGTCACGGACGTGGTGGATATTGGAGAGCGCACATCATGGGGCTGTATTGTGATCAGGTCAATTCACAGATGGCGGGCGGTTGTGTCTTGGTTCAGTTGAGTTAAACACTTGGGGATTTGAAGAGTTGGCATGCCAGATTCCTGAAGCACGACAGTGACTTATCTTCGTTTGCGTGAGGATTGTTGGGCTTCAATGTGAGAACCGATGGGATTGCATGTGATGGTTCTTGGGATTTCGGGCCGTGCAGCGTGAGAAGGGATGGGCTTCAATGTGTGTGGATATGGGATACCGCACCCCTTCTCCGCTCAAATAGCTCTGGGACGCCGAGCCTGCAGCGCTCAAAGCCTTGAAAGCACGTCTTCGTCAGCAGATTTCGCCCATTCGAGAGGTCGGTTGACGTGGGCGATGGAAGCGGTCCCCAACGCAGCTCACAATAGTCGCGCGTCCAATGCGCACGGTTTCCGCATATCTTGTTCATTCTATGGATTCTCGTAGAATCACCGGATTCTGTCGAACAAGGCGAGTCTCATGTCAGCAATTCTTCCCCCGGCCGCTGGAAACCTGGTTTCCACCGAGTCCCAAGTGCCGCGGCGCCAAAGCATCAATATGGAGAAGATCGCAGCGTTGGCACTGCGAGCTGGCTCCATGGTCGAGCAGATTAGGGGCATGCTGCTGGCGCCTGACGCGCGCAAGCTGCCGCCCACCTTTTCTACTGCACAACTGGCTTCGCTATGCCGGGTTGATAAGGCCCACGTGGCCTATCGCATCACCAAGGACGACTTGCCCGTTGGCCAGTTGACGCCCTCCGGCGGGAAGCGAACGTTCACGCTTGAGCAGCTGCGCCGCTGGACCCGCACCTATCGTGGCGACCAGATGCGACCGACGGGGCGCAAGGCCATCACGATCGCCGTTGGTAACTTCAAGGGGGGTGTCGCGAAGACCACGACCGCCATGGTTTTGGCGCAGGGCTTGAGCCTTCGCGGGCACCGCGTCCTGGCCATCGACACCGACCCGCAGGGATCGCTCACCACACTGCACGGCCTGCTTCCCGAAGCCGAGGTCAACGAAGAGATGACGATCGGACCGCTGTGCGATGGCTCCGAAACCGACATCCGCTACGCGATCCGCTCTACCTACTGGGATGGTATCGATCTGGTCGCTGCGGCGCCATTCTTGTTCTCCGCAGAGTTCGCGCTACCCGCCCGCCAGATGCGAGTGCCAGACTTCAAATTTTGGGATGTTCTGAACGCCGGCCTGGATTCGGTGCGCGACCTTTACGATGTGATCGTGATCGACACGCCGCCCTCTTTGTCGTACGTGACGATCAATGCCCTGTGGGCTGCTGACGGGATCGTGGTGCCGGTACCCCCTTCGGGCCTGGACTTCGCCTCGTCGGCCCAGTTTTGGGCCCTGCTGGCGGACATGGGAGGCAATCTGGACGCGCAAAGCGCCGACCGTGAAGGTAAGGCTTTTGACTTTCTGCACGTTCTGCTCAGCCGGGTAGACGCGGCAGACCCTGCAATGCCGGCCGTAAGGCAATGGATCCAGGCTACATATGGCGAATACACCTTGCCGGTCGAGATTCCCAAGACCAGCGTGACCAGCAATAAGGCCGCCGAATTCGCTACGGTGTACGACGTGCAGAAATACGAAGGTGCGGCGAAGACATACAAGCGTGCAGTGGACGCCTATGACTCTTTTGTTGAACTGGTCGAGCAATCCATAGTCGGGGCGTGGGCGTCGCCTGAACGGGCAGCGAAATGACAGGTCAAACCGCATCGACGAAAGACAGCGTGGAAACCAGGTTTACACGCTTTGGCATGCAAATTAGGCTCCGTAGGGCGGGGGAGTGCGATGGTGGAAACCAGGTTTCCACGCTGCAGTCCCAGCTTCTTGTCATGCTCCAGCGCGCGCCGGTAAGAGGCGCACTAAGTACCCGCAGGCTCGCCAACTCGAGCAAGCACAGCACCATCGAACCAAATCAACGGAGGCGCCACCATGGCCAGCACACGCAAACGTCTTGAAGCCCTGACGGCAGGGCTGACGATGCCCGTGGCCGCGCCGCCCGTAGAGCGTCTTCCGGTTCGCAGTGAGTCCGAGGGGCCGCCGTCCGTCAATGCCGACGTGGAAACCAGGTTTCCACCAGTCGCCGGGCGCGTGGCCGGCCCGCGCACTGGGCCAGGACAGATGATCGCCTTCCGCGGCCAGATCCAGCAGGTGGAGGGGGAGATGGCTAGCCTTCGCGAGAGGCTGAGCCAGTACGAGGGTTCCGTGCCGACGCGCAAGCTCGACCCCATAAACATTCGACCCAGCCGCTGGGCCAACCGCCACGACGCCTCTTTCAAGATGAGCGCCTTTGCTGGCCTCAAGGCCGACATCGAGCACGCAGGCGGCAACGTCCAACCAATCTTGGTCAAGCCCTTGGAAAAGGAACCGGGCCAGTTTGAAATTGTATTTGGCCACCGTCGCCACAGAGCCTGCCTCGAGCTGGGCATTCCAGTGCTGGCGTCGATCTGGACGGACGAGCTGGGCGACGCAGCTCTCTTCGCGGCCATGGACCGAGAAAACCGCCAACGAGCCGATTTGTCCAGCTACGAGCAGGGCCTGATGTACCAGCGCGCCCTGGAAGAACAACTATTTCCGACCCAACGCCAGCTGGCGGAGGCGGTGGGCGTGAGCCACACCTGGGTACGCAAGGCGCTGATGGTGGCGCAGCTGCCACTGGCCGTTGTCGAGTGCTTCCGGAGTCCACTCGAGATCAGTTTCCGCCACGCGGAGCAGATCAACGTGGTCATGGAAAAGGACCAGCGTGGCGTACTGCGGCGTGTGGAGAAATTGCGCGGCCAGGGGTTGGCGCCGGCCACTTTGGTGGCCAGGTTGCTGGACGCCAAAGTCGGTTTCGACAAACCGGAAAAGATCGAGCTGCAGATCGCCGGGAAGAGGGCCGGTTCGCTGGTGCGATCCAAGGGCGGCGAACTGACGCTCTCCATTTCCGCAGAGGCCGCGACTGATGCAACGCTCGAGGGTTTGGAAGCGGCAATCGGCGAAGCCTTGCGCAGGATCCGCACGCGATGAGTTGACGACAATGTGAGATCCGTTGGGATACTCGATCTAGACGAGCGGCGCCGGAGATTGGACTCAAGATCCGTTTCGCAAAGACGCTCGCACTAGGTGCAACATGCCGGATCAGCTGGTAAAGAATGCCAACAACCCCCAGACCCGAACAGGACGGCGGGTTAAAACCCCCAATCAAATCAACAACTTAGATTGATGTCCTAACTGGTTATCAACTTTGAAAGCAAAATATCGCGTTGATGATAATATTACTTATCATTGGAACAATCATGACCTACAGCTTCGGCCGCTATTTCAGTCACAGCATTCTTTTCTGCAAGCCGGAACAGGTCTGAGTCGTCTGAACACCTCCCAGGGACCGCGCTTCACCCACGCTCACTTCAAGTCGATGACAGTCCGCCAGCCTTACCAGCTCGCCCAAGTCGAGAATGAGGAGCTCGAGCGCCTGTGCGACTCCGGGCGCGCAAGGGCGCTGCACGGCGACCGCGAGGCCTTCGGCATCGCGCAGGCTTTCGAGGTCGAGCGGCGGCGCAGGACCCGGGCGAGCCAGATGCGGAGCCTGCCGCCGGAGGCGACACCGGTTCGCGCCTGGTGGAAGTTCTGGCAAGCCGGTGATGACCACCGACCGATGACATCCACGTGACTCGGCGCAAAACTCCGCCGCGCAAGCTGCACAGTGGACATTTCGCCTTCATGCGGGCGCTGGCACAGGGTTTGGACGAGCGGGCTAGTTGGGACCGCTATCTAGGCCTGGAAGGCGAGCACGCGGATTTGCGCCAGGTGCGCCGGACCAGTGCATGGATCCGGGACCAGTTTGCCGCGGCCGCCCGGCGCGAGCACAGGCCGGGCACGGCCCGGCTGATCTTGCTAGATCCGGATCGGTTCGTCTCCGCCCCAGCCATCCCGAGCCTCGCAGAGTTCGCCGAGGCGAGAGGGATGGAAGACTTCTCGGAAGCCGAGCAGCTCGAAGCCTATGAAGAGGCGTACCCGAGCGCGGGCACGGGAGGGCAGGGCGCTCCCGCAGCCACTTCCCGTCGTGGTCGTGTCATCGAACGACAGCTCGAGGCCTTGCGCTGGCTGCAGGGGCTGGTGGCGCAGGACCCCAAACCAGGCGATGGCGTGGCCGCCTGGCTCAACCCCTCACTGTCGGCACGCCTGGAGCGTGCTGGAATCCCGACGCTCGTTGCACTGGTCGAACGCATCAATGCCATCGGTGCACGGTGGTGGGTGGATGTGCCCGGTGTTGGCGAACTGAAGGCCTTGCGGATCTTGGACTGGCTGCACGCGAACGAAGAGGTGCTAGGGCTTCAAGTCGGCGTCCACGCAGAGACGCCGAGGGCGCAGCTTTCACAGGTCGACCTTGCCGCAGTCGTTCCTGCCGCAACAGCCATTCGTCCCTACGAGAAATTCGTCTTGCCCGCCGAACTCAACGGCAACGCAGGGCGCTATCGTGCGCCGCGCGAGAAGTGCCGCTTGATGGCGGCCGACGACCGTGAGGCCGTCGGTGCGTGGCTGGCTTCGAAGAAAGCAGGCGTCGAAGACGGCACTCTGTCTTCTACGCAGCGGGCGTATCGCAAGGAAGCCGAACGCCTGCTGCTGTGGGCCATCCTCGAGCGCAAGAAGGCACTGTCGTCGTTGTCTGAAGAAGATACGACGGCGTTCCGATCGTTTCTGTCGGCGCCGCCGGCGACCTGGTGTGGCCCGCGGCACCGACAGCGCTGGTCGCCGTTGTGGCGGCCTCTGGAAGGTCCGCTGGGCACGGTGGCGTTGAGGCAGTCGCTGATCATCCTTAGAAGCCTGTTTGGCTATTGGGTGAGCCAAGGGTATGTCGTCGGCAATCCGTTCGCTGCGGTGGCGCTGCCACCCGGACCACAGCGGCCACTGGGATCGAGCAGGACGCTGACGTTTGCGCAGTGGGATCACATCGACGCGTTGTTGCAGGGGCATTGCGACTCACAGATGGACCGGCGACTCCGGCGCAGCATGCACTGGCTTTATGAGACGGGCCTGCGCTTGGCCGAGATCACGGCCGCAAGGTGTGAAGATCTGGAACGGGTCGACTACCGGACCGATGATGGCGCGATGGCGACCGGCTGGCTGCTGTTGGTAACCGGTAAAGGCGGGCGGAACCGGCAGGTGCCTGTGCCAGGAGAGCTTGTCGAGGAATTGGGCGACGAACTGGCACGGCACGGGTTCGAGCGGCAGGTGGGCGCGATGAGCAACCGCGGCACCCACGTGCTGGCGCGCTTTGACAGCGGAGTGAAGCAACCGGCCTCATGGTCGGCCTCCGCGCTTTATCAGGCACTCAAAGCATTTATGGCGGAGGCAAGCAAAAGCCTGCCTGAATCCGATGCGGAGCAACTGATGAAGTTCAGCACGCACTGGTTGAGGCATTCGCACGCGTCGCATGCGCTGCAGGGTAGGGGAGTGCAAAGGCCGGTGCCGCTGCAGGTGGTGCAGAACAACCTCGGGCACGTGTCGATCGGGACGACTTCGATGTACCTGACCACTGAGCGTGATGAGCGGACGAAGGCAATGCAAGCGTTTTGGAAAACCAAAATTTAGCTGGCAAAAGCTGGCGCCAGCGAAGGAGCATGCAGTGTGGCCATCATCGGCGATGACTGTGGCGGTAGGACATATTCATTGAGTGGGCACGAAAGCATGTAACCACGACATGTACGGGCTACCCGATTGGAAGAGGGGCGAGGTCGAGGCCCACAGCACGTTCATGCCGGGCCGACGACCGAAGCCCTCGGCATGCGCTCTGCTCGAGTACCTTATCGAGGAACTGCGTCGCTAGGGTTTGGTCATCCAGGCAACTTCGCCGCGAGCAGATCGATTTTCTCGATGTTCGGCGGCGTGCTGAGCAACGCCGCGGCGTTGGCCGTCAACGCCGCGGCGATCGGGCCATGCAGATGGGCCTCACGGCCTTCCTCGTCAGCAAAGGTGTCGAAGACACCGAACGTCGACGGGCCGAATTGCAGCGCGAACCAGGTGGTGGTGCCCGACTCGGCATTGGCGAGCGCCAACGCGCCAGCCAAAAAGGCGGCAACCGCAGCCTCCTGGCCGGGCTTGGCTTCCAGACGGACGAACAGGGCGAATTTGGACATGGAGTGCTTCTCTCGTTGAACAGGTAAATGGATTGGCGAGTGGTAAGTCTCTGCGCCGCACGGACAATCAGCGAGTGGCAAGAAAGCCAACATTGATACCATTACTGCCATGCGTATTCACATTCTGGTTCTCGACGGCGTGTTCGACTTGGGCCTTGCGGCCCTTACCGACACGCTGGACACGGCGAACCAAGTGGCTGGGTTGCTCGCACACCCGCCGTCGCCAGTCGAAGTGGCGTTGGTAGGGGTGCGACGGCGGGTGCGCACCGCGCAGGGGCTGACCGTGCCGGTGGTACCCCTGCACGGTGCGGTGAAGCCCGACGTCGTGCTCGTGCCCGCGCTCGGCGCCAAGATGCCGGACACGCTCGCGGCTCGACTTGCACACGCCGACATGGCCGACGCGGCCGTCGTATTGCAGCAGTGGTCAAACGCTGGTGCGGTCGCTGGCGCCGCGTGCACCGGCACATTCGTGCTGGCCGAGAGCGGGTTGCTCGACGGTCAGCGCGCCACGACGTCGTGGTGGCTGGCTCCGATGTTTCGGCAGCGCTATGCGAAGGTGATGCTCGACGAGTCCCGCATGCTCGTGAACTCGGCGCGCTTCATCACGGCTGGCGCGGCCCTCGCTCATATCGACCTTGCGCTGAGCATCGTCCGCAGCCGCAGCCCGGCGCTGGCGGCGCTGGCGGCGCGCTATCTGCTGGTCGAAGCGCGCGGCTCGCAAGCCGAGTTCGTGATCCCCGATCACCTCTCTCACGCCGACCCCGTGGTCGAGCGCTTCGAGGGCTGGGCCCGCCAGCAACTCGCGCGAGGCTTCTCGCTCGAAGAAGCGGCTGTCGCAGTCGGCGCCAGCAAACGCACGCTGGCTCGGCGCCTGCACAGCGTGTTGGGCAAGACACCGCTGTCGTACTTTCAGGATCTGCGAGTCGAGCGTGCGGTACAGCTACTGCGCACCAGCAGTGAAAGCATCGATCAAATCGCCACGCAGATCGGCTACTCCGACGGAGTCACTTTGCGCGTCCTTCTGCGACGCAAGCTTGGTCGCGGTGTGAGGGAGTTGCGCGCGCGTATCTGATCGGAGTGCGCGTCAAACCTCGCCCTTCAGGGCGGGGAAGGAAAGCGCGAACAGCGAAGCTGGCCCTGTATCCGGCGGCGGTCAGTGAGGTGTCTGCTGCTGTTCGATGTACTGCCGGATGGCGGCAATCGAGGCGCCCCCGCAGCTCCCGGCGAAGTAGCTTGGCGACCAGAGGGCGCCATCCCAGAGCTTTTTGTGAATGGTCGGGTACTGTTTGAGCCGAATCATCCGACTGGATACGCCCTTCAGGCTGTTCACCAGATTCGACACCGCAACTTTGGGCGGGTAGTTCACCAGCAGATGCACATGGTCGTCCTCCCCGTCGAACTCCACCAGCTGCGCCTCGAAGTCCGCACAGACGCCAGCAAAGACAATTCGCAGGTCGTCGAGGATCTTTTTGGTGAAAACGCCACGTCGGTATTTGGTGACGAAGACCAAATGCACATGCATCAGGAAAACGCAGTGTCTTCCCTTGCGAATATCTTCGTCGGTGTTCATCAGACCAAGTATAGTTAAAGCCATGCTGCGGCTCCAGGCTTTCAAGTTCGAACTCATGCCCAACGGCGAGCAGGAGCGCGATATGCGCCGCTTCGCGGGCTCGTGCCGGTTCGTCTTCAACAAGGCCCTGGCCTTGCAAAAGGCCAACTACGAGGCCGGCGGCAAGTTCATCGGCTATGTGGCCATGGCGAAGTTGCTCACCGTCTGGCGAAACAGCATTGAGACGCCGTGGCTCAAAGACGCTCCAGTGCATCCTTTGCAGCACGCCCTCAAAGACCTGGAGCGGGCCTACAAGAACTTCTTCTCCAACGTCAAAGCCGGGCGCCAACCCGGCTTTCCTCGCTTCAAGCGCAAGGACTCTGCGGCGCGCTTGCGCTACCCCGACGCCAAGCAGTTCGAGGTCGACCAGGCCAATGGTCGGGTGAAGCTGCCCAAGCTGGGGTGGATGCGCTACCGCGCGAGCCGGGACGTGCTGGGGAGGCCCAAGAACATCACGGTCAGCTCGTCGGGCGGCAAGTGGTTCTTCTCTGTCCAGACAGAACGCGAGGTCGAGCCACCGATGCTGCGCTCGGTGGAGGCGATCACGGCCATCGGCATCGATGTCGGCATTGCGCGGTTCGCGACCTTCAGCGACGGCAGCTTCGTGGCCCCACTGTCCAGCTTCAAGAGACACGAAGTGCGTCTTCGCCGTTACCAACGGTCGATGAGTCGCAAGAAGAAGTTCAGCAACAACTGGAAGAAGGCCAGGACCAAGGTTCAGAACATCCACGGCCGTATCGCCAACGCCCGCAAAGACTTCCTGCACAAGAACACGACTGCCATCAGCAAAAACCACGCGATGGTCGTTGTCGAGGATCTGCAGGTGCGCAACATGAGCCGGTCGGCCAAAGGCGATGTCCAAACGCCCGGCAAGCAAGTGCGGCAGAAGGCAGGGCTGAACAAAGCCATCCTCGATCAAGGCTGGTTCGAATTCAGGCGTCAGCTGGACTACAAGCTGAACTGGAGCGGCGGCATGCTGGTTGCAGTGCCTGCGCACTACACCAGCCAGACCTGTCCGGCCTGCGGACACGTGGCCGCTGGCAACCGTAAGACGCAGGCGCTGTTCGCCTGTCTGGACTGCGGCTACGAGAACAACGCCGACGTTGTCGGCGCAATGAACATACTGGCGCGGGGACACCGCGTCATAGCCTGTGGAGAGGACGGCTCTGGCCGTGGTCGCAAGACCACCGCGAAACCAGCCTCTGTGAAGCAGGAACCCGCCGAAGCGACTGCGCGTGAGCTCACTCATGCGTAGCACCGTAGGAATCCCCGCCCTTCAGGGCGGGGAGGATGTCAAGATCGGTGGTTAACGTGATCAGAATCGCAGCGCCGTCCGTGATGCGTTCATCTTGAAAGGAGAGATGCCCTGGATATAGCGGTGCACCGTGCTCTCCGACCTATGCCCCGTCTGCCTTTGGTTAGACCATGTCGATGCTCCAGCTTGCGCCGCAGCCGTCACAAACCCGACTCGAAGACTATTCGCCGAGAACGGCGACGCGTACAAAACCTTGGACTACCTGGAAGTAGTTCACGTATTCCTACGAAGATCGAATCTGAGCAGTCGAGCTTTACGTCAAACTTGCTTTTCAGGACTGCACCTACCGCAGTTCTCGGTCTGGCGCAGAGCTTGAATTACTTCTTTATCGATCACGTATTCCTGAGTGACGGACACCTTTAGAAACAGTCTTCACACGCCAGTCGGTCGACGTTGCACGGCTGGCATGCGTTGGATGGTGACATAGGAGCGGCGCTCGCTCCCGGTAGGAGACCTCCCATGAACCTCAATCGCTCAAATTTGTTCCGACACCTAGCAGTCGGTGCGGCCTGTATATCAGCCCTCTTGGCCGCTGCGTCGGCCAGCGCCCAGGTCAACTGGTCCATTGGGATCAATGCACCGGGCCCGGTTTACTACGAGCCTGCACCGGTTTTCTCGCGTCCGGCGCCGATCTACTATCAACCGTCTCCGCCGGTGTACTACCGCCAAGCTCCTCAGGCGTACTACTCCCCGCCGCCGGTGTACTACGGACCCTCAGCGCAATATCAATACGAGCGTGGCGACCACTGGCGCCGTGAACACGAACACGAGCACGGGGACCACGACCATCACCATCACCGCGAATGGGATGATCGCGACTGAGTTCGATGCGTTTGCTGGATACGAAGGCAGTGGCAGCGATCGTTGCATAAGGGGCTCGACGCCTATGTTGTACTGCAGGTCGAGACTTGAACCCGACACCAGGACTTAACTGACCCATGGGAGTGTCGCGATCAAATAGAGCCAAGCCGAGCCTATCGCGCACGCCCGGAGTGCATCCCGAATGCGTGAGTATTGCGCCGCTCGCGAACGGACCCAGATGCCGAAATCTCATTCACCCATGAGTAGGTGGTAGAAATCAGTGCTGGCACTTGGGCGGGGCCGTGACGGTTAGGGTCAGCCAAGTGTCCGCCTCAGAGGGAGCAATGCGCCTGTGCGGACAATTGCGCGGATATTGAGGCGTTGCCAGAACAGGTATTGCGAACACGCGACTTGCTTTCTGCGACGCACCATGACTAAGTGCGCTTTCGTTAGGTTTTGCGCATTTGGCTGCGGAGCTTCGAAGCTGATCCATCACACCGGGCCAGATGTAACTAAAATTAGTTACATGGAAAACGGAACCGAAACAAATTTTGGATGGTGGACGGACAAGCCGGAGCGCCCAATACGGGCGTGCAGAAGTGCGGGCCCTCGCGAGCTGGCGGTACGGGAGGGCGGCACAGTCTGGTTCTGCTCGGCAGTGGTCATTGCCTTGGTTCTCACATTTGCGTGGGCGCTGGCAAGGTTGGCCGGATCGTAAGTCCACGGGGCATCCAGACACCGGGCACGTATCGGGGGAGCGCGCGTGCGCACAGGGTATATCTGGTCGTGGAGCTCGCAGGCGGCCAACCGCAAGCCGGACCCGCGGCCCCAACAACCCAAGGCATTTAGAAGCTCAGACCGGGGAGTACCGAAGTGCCTTCCAGTTTCACTGAATTCAGCAGGTTCGGATCCAGCTTGAGTGACGTCAGTATCGTTGGTGCCACCTGCGTAGTCATAACCATTGCAGTGTTGGTCTGCGCAATGATTGACGGCTTCGATACGATGAGCGCGACATGACTATCGTCAGGTGCGTTGCCGCCGTGCTCGGCGTCTTTACTCTTGCTGCTCGTGTAAATCACGCCCGGATTGGGCTGCACGATGATGTCGGGTGTGCGCCCTGAAGCTGGGTCACCGAACTTTGCCGTGAGCGCTGCCCCGGATAAAATGCTGGCGCCTGCTCCATTGGCGCAAATTCCCGGGACGGTGCAACCTAAATTCGCATTGAGTGTGGCAACCGCTGCTGCAACCTGCCGCTGGTCTTTCAGCCAAATGAGGCCTAAATCATCCGTCTGAATGATGCCGGTGCCCGACAGCCCGGTTCCGTCGTTCAGGTTGCCAGTGGCGGTGGCGTTTTGCCCCCAGTTGCCGGCAGCGTCCAAATAGCCGCTGGATTGCACCAGCGCTGTCAGCGTGTCGCCATTCTTCACCAGTGTGCTGTGGTCGGCTGGTGATTGTCCATGTTTGGCTGTTAAGACAAGCAATGTCGAAGTCAGCAGATTCTTTGCACTCAGCTCTGCTATCACTTTCCCGATTGCAGTGTCTACGTAGGCTATGGAGGCGGAGACCTGAACGCCTGGCGTGAACGTCGCGTCTGTATAGCCGCCGCCGCTGGCATTGGTTGCCTTTTGCGCCACGCTCAGCGTCTGAAAGTTGGTGCCGAAAACCGTAGGAACCGCCGCGGCAGATGTGCCTGTCGAGTTCTTTCCATCGATCTGATTGAGGATGGCCTGCACGTGCATGTCATCGAATTTCTCGGTGTGAGCGAATTTGTCTGTGTATTCGGTTCCCGTGGCGGCATCGACTGAATTGATTTCGGTGCGCGCCAAGTCGTCAACGCCCTTGCCTGACGGACCATTCAACCAGTCGTAACCCCAAGCATGCTTGTCGGCCCAAGCAGTGCGCGCACCAGCAAGGTTTGCTTTCACCACCTCAAAGACCGTATTGGTCTGAATGTAGTCGTGTGGAAAAACGGGCATGCAGTTGCCATTCACTTTGACGTGCGGAATAGCTTGCGGGTTGAAAGTGCCGCCGCCATCGAGATGGATGCGGGCACCGCCATTGACGCTATCGATGCCAACGGTTTCGTCGAACACGACGTTCCAGCCTTGCACGCCAGCGCATGCGGTGTCACTCGGTGCGTAAAGCGTGCGGTCATAGGAGACGTCGTAGAACAGCCCAGTAGTCTTCGGAGAACCGCCGGTAACCAGCGCGGCCAGCCCCGGGAACGAATCCGACAGCCCAGGGGTGGACGCGTTGGTGTAGTTAACACCCGTTTGCGCCAGTGCGGCAATCGACGGACAGGTTTTTGCCGCGATGCAGTGGGCCACGTCCTGCTCATGCAGACCATCCACACTGATCAGAAGTACATGCGCAACCGCAGGAGCGGAAGAAAGCAGAACACTGCTGTCGCCAGAGCCACCGCCACATGCAGAGAGCACACCGGTAGCAACGATGGTCAGGGGCAGAAGGTATCGCTTCATAAGATAGGAAATAAGTGGATTGACCAGATACCAAAGCTATCTGGGGAACATGACAAGCTTGTGACGTTGACTGGAGTGAATTCGGCTTTAGCAAGCGGATTGGAGTTAGCTCCGTGCCGATGCATATATGGCTGCCCTGGCAGGGATTGGATGCCGCACCGCTGAGATTGCGGGCCTTGTGCAGCACGCTCACCCGTTGGATAAGGTAGTGAGTTCGCATGGCCAGCACGGCAATACAGGAAGCCCAACATTAGCAAGAAGATGCCCGGGCGCACGATCATCGATATCTGCTGCGCGCGATGCCTGTCACCCGGTGTTACTCCATGCTCCTAGGGCCGCGCGATGGACATCAGCTCAATCCCGATGACCCAGGGCGTGGTTTATTTGGATGTGGTGATCGACTGGTATTGCTGCCAGGTGCCGGTCTAGCGCGTGTCGATCTCGATAGACACCAAGATGTTTACAAATGGTGTGAAGGAGGCGATAGCGCAACACGGCACGCCTAAGTTCTTGCACACCAACCAGGCCAGTGAGGGCATATTCAATCGGTCGTGGTAATACTAGGTTTGCGAATAAACTTTAGGCACTCGTGCAATGTCTCTGCCGGTGGCGCTCACGCTCTTGTGCGAGACGAGGGCGGCAGCCACAACAGTGTTTGATTCGCGCGCGCAACTCTCTCACTCAAATAGGCGCACACCTACGTTCCGTTCCTTGCCGTGACGCTACGGTCGCGGTCACGCGCCACCCCGGTGCGTCAAAGGAGACATCGATGAAGAAATTACTGCTTGCTTTTGCCGCCTGTGCAATATCTGCCGCGGCGATCAGCCAACCGATGGATCAGCGGGATGGCAGGGAGATGGACCGCCATTTCGGCGACCGGCGCAGCATGGAGCAGCGCGAAATGGAGCACCGCGACATGATGCAGCGCGCGATAGACCAGCGGGACCGTGGCGGAAGCGAAATGGACCGTCGTGAAATGGAACATGGCGACATGCACCAGCGTCGCCACGCGCGGAGTTGGATGCCGGCCCGCCGCGATGGCGAAGGCCACCGCATGCGTGGGCATTACGAATAGAGATTGTCTTCGGCGCATTTTCAGTCGGGCTGTCGTGGCGCCGGCTTCTTCGGAACCACCGTCCCACTCGGACATCTTGTGCGACTCGAAGTTGCATCGCAAACGACCAATTTGCACGCCAAATAAAGGAGAGTCGCACCAGAGCTCGACGCTTTCCTCCTCCTTCTAGTACGGCGATGACCTACCGATGCGACGCGTAGCGCTTCGCTTGCGTTCATCCCAGGTGTGTCGATCCATGCGCGTTCCATAGTGCAGCGCCTGCGTCGCATTACCCGGCGCCGCAGTTGGTTGCCGTGGAGGGACAGGTCTCGGCCTGTGGGACTGCACCGTGCCGTTCGAAAGGCCCGAATCTCCGCGGCGGTGTGCGTAACCCGCAGCGATGCCCGATTCAGACCGATTTGATTTCAGGTTCCGTTGGTGTGGCGCGCATGTAAGTCCCCGATGCACTGAAACCCCGGGACAAAAGCTTGGTAGTCAATAGTCTCAATTAGTTGATGCACCGTGGTCTGTGTAAACTCGATATTTTCTGCGCATAGTACAAGACTCGCCGGCATCGCGCGGACGCATGCGGCAACCCACATCTACCGTCGAAACAAGCCACGACGTTTACTTGCACGGCGAGACTTCCAGCCAAATCGAGTGGCACGCGTTCTCAACCTCGATGCTCACGAATAACCACGTAGTCGAAGCTTCACAGGGAAAAGCGTTTTTTTTTGTACCATTACCGTCTGTCAACAGCACCACAAAATCAAACCTAATGGCAACTGAAAAAAAAGCTACTGCAAAATTAATCGCGCCTGCGGCGCCAGCGAAAAAGAAGGTTAGCCCTTCGTTCATGAAAGCACTCACACTGAGTCCGGCGCTGGCTGCGGTGATTGGGCCCACGCCGGTGCCGCGCACTGAGATCGTGAAGCTGCTCTGGGTTTACATCAAGGAGCACGACCTCCAGGACAAGGCCAACAAACGCAACATCAACGCCGACGCAAAGCTGCTCGAGGTCTTCGGCAAGCCTCAAGTCACGATGTTTGAAATGGCCGGCCTGATTGGCAAGCATGTTTCTTAAGCAATCGAAGCGCCGGTAGCCTCGTAACACTGCCTGCCTCTGCACGCGAGTCCGCTAGTTGTTCAGGAGCTTTCTGCCGATAAGCGACGGGCACAGGCTCACCACTTCCGGATCAAATTTTCTCAACTTCGCCACGGAACTTTTGCGCGCCGCCGCGGAGACCCCGCCTCGGGGCTGGCGATTGTGCGACTGGCGTGCCGTCAGCGAGTTCCGCTTAATGACGCGGTGCAATGCCCACCATACCTCTTGCAGGGCGCTGGCTGCAAAACTAGAGTCTAGGAATTCCGACATATAGCCAGTCGAAGATTTCATCCGCATCCCCTCTTGCTCAAAAACGTGCCTACGCCAACAGTCGAGGTGCCTCTGCTGGAAGATGGCGCGAAAGTCAATGACACTGTCGATGTCCGATCCTGCTGGCGTGAAGCGGCCGACTGGCGAATCAGGAGATTCCGCCAGGAAAGCGGCAAGGTCGCGCAGCCGCGCGCCGCTTTCATCGGCGAACGCGTAGATACGCCAAGCGCCGTCGGCACGCGCTGCATGGCCAAGCTGCATCGGCTTGGCGTCGGCAAGCCGCACGACGGGTGCCGAGTGAAACCGCATACCGATCGTGAAGCCTTTGGCCAGAGCCTGGTGGGTCGCGTCGGCTGTCAGTACGGTCGTCGGTGCGTAGTGCGTCGGGACGCCGACGGTGTACCGACCCGACTTCACGAAGTAAGCCTGGAGTTCCTGCGGGTCGACACCGCCAAGTTCGGGATGGTCTGGGTCTTGCGGTGCCGATCCCATGATCTTCGACCACTCCCTGTCGAAGTCGATAAGGCCCTGCGCGATTGCCTGGCGCTCGACAGAGTAGGTGCGCAGCAGCTCAGGCGCGACGCGGCTATCGAGAACCGAGGCGAGCTTCCAGCCGAGGTTGAACGCGTCCTGCATCGAGACGTTCATGCCCTGGCAACTCGCGCCCCTATCCGCAAATTAATGCAAGACCGGAAAACGCCAGAATGCAGTTAAAAACGTTCAGTCTTTGACTTAGACCCCGCCAAGGCAATGGGATCGCTGCCCATCAGGGTTTCACGACTTCACCGGTCTTGTTGTCTTTGCGCACCGTCGAATCCTTGTTAAGCAACTCGTTGCACATTGCGTCCTTCTTCATCACCGAGCTATCTTTTTTCACCGAATTCTGGGCCATGGCCATGTGCTCTTTGCACTGTTGAGCAGTCATCACCATCGTTGAGCCGCTGTCCTTGGCTATCCCGTCTTTTTTCACCGCATCTTGGGCTGAGACGCCTGCGCTGGCGATTGCCATGGCGCTACATATGAGTGTTGTGGTTAGCAGTTTCATAAGAGTGTCCTTATCGATTTTCGTCAAAGCTGGTAAGCGGTGGGGGCGGGCAGGGGGTTGCTGCCGCTCGCCCCTGAACCGTTAACGATAGATATGCTCGCCGCGCGACTGCTTCCATTGGTCTTGAAGATGCGCTGCATCAGCGTCATTCTTCGCGCGTAGACCCATAAGAATGCCGCCCTTCTTGATACCGTCTTCGTAGTGCTTGATGCGCTCCTCAGGCATGTTCCAACCCACGATAGCGCCCACCAAGCCACCGCTTGCAGCGCCGGCACCGGCGCCCGCCACTGCTGCAGCCAGTGGGCCCGCAATGACCAGTCCGAGGCCTGGAAGAACCAGGTTGGTTCCCAACGCGGCAATGGCTGCGATCGTCGCACCGACGGCGCCGCCAATGGCACCGCCCACACCAGCGCCTTCGGCTGCCTTATTTCCTAGTTCGGTTTTTACGCCGGTTTCGCCAGAAAAATGTCGGGTGCGCGTTTCATCTGACATCACGAGATTCAAGTCATCCTTGGTATAACCGCGCGCCTCGGCGGCGGTGTACGCGGTTTCTGCGCTGGCACGGTCAGGGAAGATTCCCGTGACAAGCCTGCCGTTTTCAGTGACTGGGTTTGCGTTCATAAGAAAAGCCTCTTTTAGTAGTTGGGCGACAGTGACGGATTGCGAAAGGCACTCTTCGAGTGCAGGGAAAGTGTCTAAAAAACGAATGGATGCACTTCGTAAATTCCCACCTTGTCTCTCAGTAGGCGCAAATCCAAGGATTTGCGTCGGATTTTTCGTACTGACGCCGACTGTCTGTAGCGCGCTACGCGATTCAATACAAAAGAAGAACGCAGAGGGCGAAGAGAAAAGGAGACTCGTGACACTCCCTTTATCCTCGCCGCCCGCGTAACGAAATTCGCCTTATTCCTTACGGGCCGGAACCTGGTTCATGTTGGACGCAGCTGGCGCACGCGCGGCGTTTTGTGCCGCGTCCGCTCGGTCCTTCTTATTTGCCTCGTGACGTCCGACGGCGCAACCTGCAGCGGCCCCGAGCAAACCATGGTGTCCAGCCAAATGCCCTCCGACGCCGCCAACTGCCGCGCCTGCAACGCAGCCCTTGGCACTTGCCGCTCCGCTCGCAAAGGCCATGGCCAAAACCACCGCCACTCCAACTCTCGTTGCTTTCATCATTAACTCCGGTGTGAAGGGAAATTTCCCGAACGCAGATTAGCAATCCCAGACAGACCGGGACTGTCAAAGAGACTAATTCTTATGTAGGCCACGAGGCAGTCAAGGCAGTTACCTTTGCGGGTTGCGGGTTGCGGGTTGCGAGTTGCGTCCCGGACCTGCATGATCGGTTCCTTCAGGACGGACCCGCCCAACCGGGCAACTGTGCGCTTGTGTCGGACTTCGCCAATTTGAGCGCGAGCTTCACGACTTTCTTTTTGTTCCCCGCAAGAACCTTTGAATCTACTGCCGCGCGAAAGTAGTTGGCCCACAGAAACTCCAGAAACGGCGCGTCGGATTTCGAAAAGCCTCCCGCATCCCGAACTTCCGCGGCGAGACTGCGGCATGGGTCATCTCTGAGCTTTTCGAAGCTGTCGGGGATGTCTTTGAGATCGCATCTGACCCCTGTCTCGTGGTAGGGATGGGCCCACGTGTAGTATCCAGGAATATCCAAAAGCTTTCGGGCTCCAGCGCCGAAAGATCCTTGACGATGCCAACCTGCACAAAGTCACTTTGTTTCTTGACTAGCACAGCCGCCGTGTGATGGTGGTCAAGGATATAAAAACCATCGGCGGGGCCTTTGAATACGGGAAAAGTTCCTCGCGCATCTCTTGACGCTGCTCCTTGGACGTCATCGCCAACCAACTCTTACGCTTCTTATGGACTTCTTCGAAACCAACAGTCATCTGAGTAGGTCGGAGTTGTTTCCAGCTCGACTTCCAAAAGCTTGGAACCGATTCAACACATCTGCAATTCCTTTGAGGTGAAAGCGCAACATGCTCGCACTGCCTATTTGTTCCAGAGCGTAGGTGACGGACGTGACTCACTTGATGAAGCTGATCTTTGGCGAAGGCACCGACCTTCAAAGTTGGCAGATGGCGACGCGAGGCGTAGTCGGTTGGTATCGCCCTCGGGCTTATTCGCGCCTCAGGCCGGCGGTCCCTCGGACAGCACAGCCCGAGCGACGCGTGTGTCACCGTCTTGCTGGGCGCCGTGTTGAGCCGAGCAGTCGTGGGTGCCTTCCCCTTCGTCTCGACTGTTGCGGCAGCCGCGGTTATCGTGTTCTTACATCGTGCGGTGGCGTTGCTCAGTATCCGCTGGCGATGGTTTGAGGATTTGGTGACGGGGCGGGAAATCGACTTGGTCCATCACGGACAGATAGATCGGGTGGCCATGCGCCACGCGCTGGTCACCGACAGAAATCTTCAGGAGGCCGTCCGGCAATCCCCGGTGACAAGGCGATTGCGGATGTTCAGCGCGCCGTTTTGGAAAGAGATGGAAAGTTGACCATCATTGGTGAACCCCCTGTCGACGGACCAGGACAGAACGTCAACATTAATCCCCCAACTGGAATGACAGCCTGTGGATGGCCGCGAGCAATGATGTGCCTTCGTCCGTGGACAGGCCGTGAACGATGAGTACCTACCCCACTGTCATTTTCGTTTCCCGCCGCAACTCATTGCGTAGCAAACTCGCGCAGGCGAGCCTATCTCACATCGCCAGGAACCAGTTCGCATCGCTTTCATGCGGTCAGCCGGGACAGATTTCTCGAACGATACATCCAGCTGCTATGGAGGCACTTCGCATCGCTGGCGTTCCTCTGCCGAACGAGCCGCTACGCAGTTGGGCCGACCTTGCACTGCCTGATCTTTCCCGTTCGGCATTCGTTGTGACGCTGGACAGTTCGACGGTCCTGTCTCAGCCTCGCTGGCCTGGTCAGCCTGATTCAGCGCTCTGGAGCTTCCCGGACGTTGCAGCACTTGATGATATGGAAGCATCGGTCAGTGCATCAGTCCAGATCCTGCACGCGCTGCGTCGCCGTCTGGAGCTTTTCGTCAGTCTTTTCGTTCATGGCGGAAGCCGCGATGCCATTCGTTCCGATGTCCGCGATCTGGCGTACCTGCGGTAGTTGGTCTTGGTGAAACCTCGGTGGACTTTCTACGTCCTTGCGTGTGTCGGCTATGGTCTCCCGTAGAACGGTTTCCAATACGCCCTCGAGCTCTGCGATGCGGAAGGGTTTCCGGAGCATCGGCGCAGCCAGGCCCGGGACGCTTTGGATGGCTTGCGTATCGGCAAAGCCACTTGCAAAAATAATCGGCAGCGCGGGGCAACGCGCACGGACTTCACGCGCAACGTCGGCGCCTGTCATGCTGGGCATGGCGAAATCAACAATCATCACATCCGGTTTGACCGTGGCCAACGCGGCGATGCCTGCAAAGCCATCTTCCGCTTCTACGCTCGTGTAGCCCAAGGCCTCCAACGCGTCGGCCAAAAAGCGACGTACGCCGGGATCGTCGTCCACGATCAGGACCTTCAAGCCAATCTGCGGGTCTTGCGTCTGCTCAATGATGTCCCGGTTAGCAGCGGTCACTGCACCCACACATGGGAACTGCATCGACACGAGGGTTCCTACGTTGACACGGCTCTCCAGCCGAACCGTGCCGCCAGTCTGCCTTATCATTCCGTACACCTGACTTAGTCCTAGGCCAGTGCCTCGCCCCACTTCTTTGGTGGTGAAGAAAGGATCGAAGGCACGTGCAGCAGTTTCGGGAGGCATGCCAACACCGGTATCGATGACGTTCAATATAACGAAGTCGCCTGCAGGAATTTCGTCGCACGCGACCGTGAAGCGACGCGACGCCGAGATCGTCAGTTCCCCGCCAGTGGGCATCGCATCGCGGGCGTTGACCGCCAAATTGAGTAAAGCCATTTCTATCTGCGTTTCGTCCCCGAGGACATTGAGCTCTTGCGCTTGCAGGTCCAGATGCACGCGCACCGTGGGCCCTGCGCTTCGCATCAGCAGATCTTTCAGGTCCATGATGAGTACCGCAAGGTTCAGCGGCTTGAACTCGAGTTCCTGCAGCCGTGAGAACGCCAGCAGTTGCCCTGTGAGTTTGGCACCGCGTCCGATGGCCTCCGCACCCTGGGCAGCCCACGCACGAACCTTGTTCGCATCGTCGGGCTTGCGTCGAATGAGTTCCAGACTGCCGGAGGCCGCCTGAAGCAGATTATTGAAGTCGTGGGCAATCCCGCCTGTGATCTGCCCCATGGTCTCCATCTTCTGGCTTTGGCGCAAAGCCTCACGTGTCGTCTCCAGCGCTTGCGCAGTCGCCTTTTCGGCCGTGACGTCTCGGCCGCTGGCATAGATCAACCCCCCTTCCACGGCCGTAACCCAGGCGATCCATCGATAAGTTCCATCCTTGTGCCGGCATCGCGTCTCGTAAACACGCGGTCGAGGCGCAGCTGCCTCATCTAAGGCCTGCTGACTGGCGTCGCGGTGCTCCGGGTGGTTGAAGTCGAGGTGGTGACGACCGATCAGCTCCTCAGGCTGCCAGCCGAGAATGTTGTGCCACGCATCGTTGGCCGCCTTGAAAGTCCCGTTGGCATCCACCACCGCCTGAAGGTCTTGTGCAAATTTCCACGCCCGGTCTCGCTCAAGAGTGCGCTCTTCAACGATGCGCGCGAGTTCGTCTCGCGACCGTGCCAGCACCTCCCTGGCTTGGACGATTTCATCAATGTCCGTGCAGGATCCATACCATCGAGTGATGCGGCCCGAACTGTCACGCGCAGGTTGCGCCCTCCCCAATACCCAGTGGTAGTTCCCTGAGTGATGCCGGAGCCTGTATTCAATGTGGTACGGCTCGCCGGTTGTAAGAGAAGCCCGCCAAGTGGTCCAGGCGCGCTGCTGGTCGTCGGCATGGAACATGTTGCTCCAGCCCTCTCCGTCAGTGGACCCGACAGGTGTCCCGGTGAAGTCATACCAGCGTTGATTGAAAAAATCGTGATCGCCACTCGGGAGAGCAGCCCAGAGCATCTGATCAATTGAATTTGTAATGGCCAGCAGGCGCGCCTGACTTTCAGCCAGTGCGCCCACCGCCCGTGCGCGTTCAACAGCGTCCCACGTTTGATCCGCCACCGCACGAACTAGGCGTAATTCGCCAACTGTCCATTTGCGGGTAACCCCATGATTGATGTAGAGGCCCGCACGCCAGCTGCCCGCCCGCATGATCGGCATGCTGACCATCGACGCGCCCCCTCGGACGACGAAAATGGAGCCGGTGGTGCGAGGATCCAGTCGCGTGTCCGCGATGCTTAACGTCCGACCTGCGACCACCTCCGCGAGGTACGCTGTACCGATGAGAGCCGCTGCTGACTGCCCCGTCAACGGCAGTAAAACGCCGTCAGACCAGCCGGTGATAAAGCTGAGGGTCTGCACGTCCGTCTCGAAGAATCCGACGCTGTCCACACTAATTTGTTTGCCCAGTGCCGCACAGGCAACATGAAGCATCACGTGAGGATCGGATGTCTCCCGTTGGCCGCGCGAGAGTTCGAGCAGGACTGCCTGATCGCTTGACAGGTCTACCGGAGTCCGGATGCCGTTAGGTTTCATTGTGAATTCGAGAGGAGGGTGGCCCACTCCGGTGGTTCTGAAGCACAGGGCAGCAGCGTGACGAAGGAATTCAAGAGAAGACGAGAGGGATCGTCCGCGTTACTCCAAAGCAAATTCACAATTTCATTGGCTCTGTGGTCGAAACCTGTAGGGGGAGGCGAGCTGTGTCTCAGGAAAACGCACCCGTACGATGGTGCCGCCAGTCTCGCTGGCCGCTATGGCGATTTGGCCGCCGAGTGCGCGCGCAAAGCCTTTCATTATTCCCATGCCCAATCGCTCGCTCTGATTCACATCGAAAGTGCGAGGTACGCCGCGGCCGTTGTCTTCGACCGTCAGCACGTACTCCACGGGGCGCATCGTCTCTGGATTGAGCCGGACTGCGATCTGGCCGGCTTGGCCGGCATCGAACGCGTGTTTCACTGCGTTTGTCACCGCTTCCAAAACAAACAAGGAGAGCGTGATGGCCCGATCCGCGTCGAACGTAAGTTGCGGGCATTCCACAGTGCAGCGAATGTGGGTCGCGTCCGCAGCGCCTAAAAAGTCATTGCAGAGCGCTTGCAGATAAGGGCCGAACGCGACGTTAGCGTTGGCTGGGTCATAGAGGCGACGATGAATTCTGGAGAGCACTTCAAAGCTATGTCGTGCTGTCTCCAACGCCTCCACTGCTTCCGGATTGTGTTTCAGACGTCGCTTCTGCACGGCAAGCGACGTCGCGACGACCATGAGGTTGTTTGCTACGCGGTGCTGAAGTTCGTGGAAAAGAGTGGTCCGCTGGACGACGAGTTCGTCAGTGCGCCTTTGCAGCGCATCGAGGCTTTGCAGGGATCTCGTCAACAGGTCGATTACCCAGACATCCACCGCCGCAACAACGGCAAAAAATCCCATCGCGAACACCCCGTTCGCATTCAAGTCTAGGCTGTTGCGGGGTTCGATAAACCAATACCAGGCTGCGAATACCGAAACACACGCACATGCGGCGCCGGGACCCCTGCCACCTAGGAGCGTGGACAGAACGATCGCCGGGAAGAAGGTAAGAAAAGGGAAGCCGTTGGCCAATACGTCGTCGAGGCCAAAACGGGCCCCTAACGCAGCGGTGAAAGAGCCCACGGCGAAGGCGTACCCGCGCCAGGGTTTGTTTCGAAACGGGGCGACCAAGCGCAAAGCTGATGTATTCGAGGCTGTCATTGCTTTTTAGCCGGTGGCACCGCGCGAGCCTACCAACTACTGCGGACACTTCGACTAACGTTTTCGTGCAGACGTCATTCTTTGTTACCAGTCGTCTGAAGATTGGTTTGTCTCTCGTTAACAAACAGGAATCCATCAGGCTTTGGTCAGGTAAGCGATCGCGTTTGCGCCGGAGTTCGGGAGGCCTGCTGCCTTATCGAGAACACAGCACGCTCTGTCATCAAACCCGCATCCGCTCGAGCACCTGCTCGATGAGTTCGCCAAGATGCTGCTGAAGGAGCGCCCGCGCTCCACTGCGCCGGGCTTCCTCGTCTGCTAACGCCCGGACATTGGCAGCTGCCGGACCGGAGCCGACCCCGCAGTGCTGCAGAACCTGAGCTGCCGAGAGTTGGGCGTGCAGTCGCATGATGCGTGCGTCGTGCGCGGCCAGCGCTCGCAGCAAGTGATGCAGCGGGTTAACTTCGAAGTCCATGAGGTCGGGTCCTGTCGGGAAGGCGCACGGTGAGCTGTGACTACCACTTTAGTATCAATTCGTTGCGGACGCTCTCAGGGTTGACATGGGTACCTTCAGGGTGTCATGGGTACGCGCTCGCTTATATGCTGGCGCCCCTGCCCCTGCGTCTCAAATGGCACAAGGATTCTGTCTTCCCGTTAACCCGACCCCGACCTTGTCCAGTCTTATCACGAACTCAGCACACCGCCTGTTGTTGGGCGTGCCTGAGTGCATCGGCAGCGGTCTTATAGGGCTCGGGCTGTGCATATGCAGGGCCTGCTGCTCCATTCCCGAAAAGCCATAGCGATACAAAAACATGGGTTGGTACAGAGCGTCGCTAGGCCGTTCCACACTGCAAATGAAGCTCCAGCCGCGGTATGCGAAGGAATAGTCAGTCGTCATGAAGCACCTTTTGCCAGCACTGAACCCTGGGCCGACCGCTGTACCACTGCATTGATTAGCGCATCCGCAAAACCCCCTTGAGCGCGGCCATCACGGCGGACGCTTGTCGATACGCGCGGTTTTGCGCTCCAGGCGATTCGAGCCCTGCGGCTTCCAATGCGTGAATCAGCGCATGGTCCTCACTGCATGCAAGGCTCTTGAAGCCACCCGCGCGACGATAAGCTTCGGCAGACACGCCCATGTTGGCACCGTGAACGTGTTTGTGACCATCCCGGTCCATGTAGGTCTGCAAAAAATGCCAATGCAAAAGTTTGGCATGCGCGCCATGGGGTGACCAATCGTCCACTCCGACAGTTCCGCACACCGCATCCGCATCGAGTGAGAGTTGATCGACCAGCCAGCTCGGCGATACCAATGTATCGGCATCGGTGAACCCCAACCATCGCGCCCCTCACTTCAGCAAGGCGTCTGCGCCGATGGCGCGCGCCAGTCGGACGCTGCGGGCATTGACACTCACCGTCGGTACCCGTGCGCACTCGGCTTTCGTCGCTGGGGAATCCGTGCAACTGTCCAGCACCACCAAAACTTCGACAAACTCACTATGCAAAGCCGCATGCACCTTGTAGGCGTTGACTGCTTGCAAACATCGACCGATGGCCAGCTCCTCGTTATGGGCCGGAATGACGATGCCGATCATGATGGAGCGCGCCGTGAATTGCAGGGTCTGTACGGTGGGTTTTCTAGCATGCCGGCCAGGTCGGTTTTGTTCGAAGCAAGATGTAAGTCACTGCCGCCATGCCGCTGTCAGTTCACCAGCGAATAGGTGACCGGGTCGTTTGCGCCGGCGTAATGGCGCCTAAGCACATCTCCGAACATAGGCTCTGACTGCGCGACAACCAAGAACAGCGTCATGCACGACTGCAGCTTCAAATCGTCAGGTGAGCCGAAGATCTGACGTGCCGTGCTGCCCCTGATCGACAGCACGAGTCGGGTGCATCGCAGGAGACGCTGACGCAGCACGGGGTGGCTCCAGTACGCATCCGCCTCGTCTCGGTCAACGATGCCGTAGAAGCGCGCTGCAGCGCTTTTGCCTAGACCCTGCAGCTGCGGAAAGATGAACCACATCCAATGCGATTCCTTACGCCCGTTTGCCAGCTCGGCGCACACGTCCGCATACACCGGTGCTTGTGCCAGGAGGAACCGCTCGAGCCCGATGCACGCCCGGTCCCAGGGCCTCCGGGAAGCGCCGGCGGCACCGAAGACCTGCGTGAAATTTTCACCCGCCATCAGCTTCTCTCCAGGGCGTTCTTCGCCGGCGCCGATGTTGTCGACGCAGCCGTCCGCCGGTGGCGCCAACCCGCTACTGCCAAGGTTGACCATGTTGGTCATTCGGGGCCGTATCCGCGGTTTCGCTCAGTGCATGAACAGGGCGATCAGGATGATGATGGGAATCGGCACACCCAGGAAAAGCAAGAGCAGTGAACGCATGGAATTTCTCCTTCAGAGTGTGTGGATGGGAAGGTCACGACGGCGCCCGCCAAACGTTGCGGCGAGGCTTGCGACAAAGGCACCGATGAGCAGCGTGATGAACATCCACAGCGTGGCGTAGGCGGACGCTTTGCGCGCTTTGTCCGCCGCATCACGCGCCGCGGTTTCGGCATCGCGCATCTTGGCTTGCAGCTTGGTGTACGTGTCAGCCACCCGTTTCTCGGCGTCTTGCCGGCTGAGACCTGTGCGTTGCGCGACGAGCTGGGCCACATAGCGCTGATCGTCCGGCGGCAGCGCGCCGCTACCGGCGTTGGAACCGATGCTGTTCATGAAGATGCGCGTCACCTCGGCGGTGGGCGGCGTCTTGCCAGAGGGTGGGTTGCCCGAACCCGCAGCGGTTGAGCCCGCCGCATTGGACGAATCGGTGGAGGGCGCAGCAGGCGCCGAATTCGGCGCCGCATCGGCGTCCTTGCGGAAAAGCGAGTCCACGAAATAACCGGTGCCTGGGGAACCGCTGGTACCTGCGCCAACCATTGCGCTGGCACCGCCTGGAACCGATCCGCCGCCAGCCGCCATAGCAGCTGCACCACCTGAAATGCCGGTCATCGCGACACCGGCCTTGGCCCCGGCGCCGAGGATGCCCCCGATCGCTGAGGTCAAAAGGGCTGCGGTCACCAGGGTGGCCACAGCCCACGCGAGAAAGCCATGCGCTGTGTCACGGAAGTAGGCCTCGTGGGCGTGGATGCCGGTCCACTTGCTTCGCAAACGCCCGGCCAAATAGCCGCCCATGCCAGACGCAGCAAGTTGCGTGAACGCCAGCCAGACCACCGTCGAGATCCCGATGGCAGAGGCGCTCGCACCGTCGTTGCGCCACGGTGAAACGGACGACAGGCCGAGGCCAGCGCCAAGCATCAGAAGAATCAAAGACAGCGCTGCGGCCGCAGCCGCACCGGCGAAGATGGCGCCCCAGGACACGGCTATATCCGCTTGCTGCTCCCCTCCATAGTTCAAGCCTCTGTCGATCGCGATTGTCTCTACTGGTGCCATCACTGCCTCCGAGTTGTGTGAGGCAGCAAGATGCTTTTGTTCGATGCACCAGCAGGGTGAGAAAAGTCTATCTATTTAAGTAGGCGCACTTCGGTTGCAGGCGTGACTAGCAGAGTCCGTCAATGGTTGAGCTGCCGCACGTCGTCACAAGCTTTCGCTGGTCTTCGAGCTTCGGCAATACGTCAAGGCGCGACCCGGGTGAACATCACGGCGACAAAGACGCCCGCTCCTAAAACCACAGCTGTGCCGATCTGTCTCACAAGTTTCTTGCGCTTGTTCACTTGGTTTTGGCCAGGTGTTGACGAACCTTGTCCGCCGAATTTCCAACCGCTTTCACCGCGTCTTCAAGCTCGGCTTTGGTGCAGCCCAGCGCCTGCGTCTAGGACCGGACTTCGTGCGGCTCTTTCAAGGAAATGAGCTTGCGGTCGAGCGCTGTCTCTTTAGGATCGTTTGCCATCATGATCTCCAGTGAAAATGAGTTTGAGATGCCAATTCCAGGGTCGGCTTGCGAGCGGCGAGCGCCGGTGATCGTTGCTGCGGTGCCATCGGATGTGACATTCCCTTCACCGCATTTTGTTGACAGCCGCGCCTTACGCACCGTCCGGCGAATCCCGCGCAGCAGCTCCGTGCGAAGACTGCCGTACCGCCTTCAAGGCGGTGTTTGCGACGCTCCAGGCGTCGACCTTGGCCTTGGCAAGGCAACGCACCCTTTTAAGAACCGCATCCTGGCGTTGCTGCATGGCGCCGAGCACCAGTCTGGCCTTGAACTCGTCGCCGGCGCAGACGTCGGCCTGTCCGAATACGCGCTCCGCATGCGCGTCCACTTTGATGGCGATCTGCATGCCCCGGTATTCGATTGTCTCGATCAGTTGTTGCTGCATGCTCATCTCCTAACGCCGCAGCCTTGGGCTGTGACCGGGCGTTACCCGCCATGACGCGGACGGTCCACTTGGCGATGCTGGTGGGGTCGGCGTCATGGCGGGAAAGGTGAAAGCCTGGAGTTCCTCGCGCCCCCTGGAGGTGATCGCGAGGACCACGGCGTGATCGGTTTCAGGGGACGACGAGCTTGCCTCGACCGGGGGCGTCAGCGCGATCACCAGGCCGGCTGCGCGAAGCAGACGAACCGCGTCGATCTCTTCGGGGGTGCGACAAATGGCCGGCAGCGGGGACGCTGCAAGCAGCCTGAGCAAATCCATGGCCATTTCAAAGCTCCTTTCTGTTTGATCAAAAACAAAAACAAGGCGAATTTAACGGTACGGACAGAGCATTTCAAGGTGGTTGTCAGAGACCGGCTGGGGCGTGATGTCCGGCCGTCGCAAACAGACAAAGCCCGACTCAGCGAGCAACAAGAGTGCTGCCAGCAGACCCGGGCTTTGCGCTCATCCTTCGACGTGAATCCGCCTTGGCTGTGCGTGCTCTGCTTTGGGTATGCGCAGCATCAGCACGCCTTGCACGAGCTTGGCCGTTACCTTGGAAGCCTCCAGCTCCTTGCTCAACTTGAACGTTCGGCGAAAGCGCCCCAATGCCACTTCTGTGTGGGTGGACTGGAGGCCTTCAGGCATCGCCAGGTCAAGCTCGGCCTCGATGGTGAGGGTATCGGCCTCGGCTTGCAGGTGCAGTTTTTCTTTCGACACGCCTGGCAAGTCCGCATACAGAGTGATGCCGGTGCCGTCCTCCACCACATCCACCGCTGGCGTCAACGCCGGCGCACTGTATGCAGTGTTGTTCCTTGCCGTGTCATCACTCTGGGTGACCCGGGTCTTGTTTTGAGTTTCGATATCGTTCACGGTTTGGCTCCTTTACTGAATGGCGATGCGACGCGGCTGAGTCGACACGCGTCGTTGAATGGTGATGCGCAGAACGCCATCGCGGTAAGTGGCGCTGAGCGCGTCGGGGTCTGCGTCCTCGGACAGAGCCATCACCCTGCGGAAAGGACCTTCGAAGCGTTCGTTGATGTGCACCGCAGCGCTTTGCTCCTGCTTGGGAAGCGGACTGCGCTTGCCGGCAATCGTGAGCACGCCTCGGTCAAGGGAGACGTCCAGCGCGCTGGGGTCTATGCCCGGCGCGAACGCATAGATCTCGATGGACTTTGGTGTGGCCCCGATATTCAAAGCGGGAAAGCCGCGGCCCAGGCCGCGGATGCTCGGCGAGGGATCGAAAGCCTGCTGCATGTCGCGCTGCAGACGATCTATCTCTGCGAACAGATCACGGGCGGAAAGTGATCGATACATAGCGAGTACCTCCATTCAGGTTGAATAGAGCACCGGAGGCGTCTCCAGCGCTTCCAGTCGACGACATAGGAACGCCAAGAAAGTTTTCAAGCCCCTCGAATTCAAGGACAGCCAGCGGCTGAATCGTTCTTCGTTTGCAGGAGGTATCTATCGTTGCAAGACACAGTCAGGCTGGCCAGCAATGCCACCATGGCGCTGTGGGTCCGGATGGGGAATTGGGAAATTGATGCGTTCGGAGCGCCTGACCTTGCGGCGCGCTTTATCAGCGTGCGTCGTATGAAACCGAGGATGGCAACTTCTGATCTGTTTTGAAGGTGGCGTTTTTCAAAGACTGATAAAGGACGTTATCAGTCATGAATGGACGCACTTGAGGATCAGAGTCAGTTCAGTGCGGTTTTCGGTCGCACTGGCCTCGATTGCCGGGCTGCCGGCGCTGTTTCGGCGCACGCCGGCCGCGGGGCAGCGCACGCTGGAGTTCTTCACGGCCAAATATCCGGACTTTTCGGCTTGCTGCAGCCGGCACGGGTTGCACGATCTGGCGGGGATCGGGCCGGTGCATGAAGCGGCTTACATCGAGCAGCTGCAGGCGCGCTTGTCTGACCCCTCGGTGAAGCAGCATCTGGCCGCGCTGCGGGTGCCCTTTGACTGGCTGGTGGTGGGCCAGGTGATGACATCGAATCCAGCCAGCTCGGTGCGGGGGCCACGGCATTCGGTGCGCAAGGGAAAAACACCCGTACTCGCAGCCGGCGAGGCGAGGGCGATGCTGGATGCGATCGACATCACGACGCCAGTCGGCTTGCGCGATCGGGCGCTGATCGGGTTGATGGCCTACACCTTTGCCCGTGTGGGTGCGGCGATCGACATGCGGGTGGAGGATGTCTATGTGCAGGGTCGGCGCTCCTGGGTGCGGCTGCATGAGAAGGGCGGCAAGGAGCATGAGATGCCTTGTCATCACAACCTGGACGAGTACCTGCATGCGTACCTGGACGCTGCCGGGCGATTCGGGTGAGCGCAAATCGACCTGTGACGGCTTTTTTACCCGAAGCATTCGTGACTATGAGGCGGCCCAGCAATAGGCTGCCAAACCCGTCCTGACGACCTACAAGTCAGACCATGAGATCTGGGAATCGCAGCGCGCCGGTGTCAAAGAAAAGATCAAGGTGCAGGCCAAGAGCGGCAAGGGCAGCACCATGGAGGAACGCGAACTGCGCGACCTCGACAAGGCGCAGCCCAAGCCCCCGCGCATATCGTGGATGCTGGACTATTGCCGGCGTGAGCGCACGGACCAAGTGCCGACGCGGGAAGTGCAGCGTTGTGGACCCGGTGGGCTGCGCGACAAAGCCGCATTCACCGCCGCCGTGAAAGAGCTGGAGGAACTGGGCCGGGCGCGCACGGTGCAGGACGGGCGCAAGAAGCTGGTGCAGATCAACCCCGTGTTGCTGGTGTCGCGGGTGGGGGTGTCGTCATGAGCCTGGCGGACCTGATGCGCAAAGGGAGTCTGCGGGCGCTTGCCACAACGGCATGTGCGACTGCGACACCTGCGACAGTTGCGACACATGAGACGGGATACGCGGCAACTGTCGCAGAAGTCGCAACTGTCGCAGTCGCAGAGTCTCCCGACAGCAAAGCCGCGAACGATTCCGCCCTGGACCCCGACCGTGATCCCGACCGCTGGTGCTGGCCGCATTCCGATGCGATGACCGGCGCGGAGATCGACCGCATGGTCTCGCGTGTCGAACGGTTCGTGGCGCGGGGCTTGAACCTGATCGATGCGACGGCGCTGGCGGACAAGCTGGTGATTCGGGATCGTGACGGCGACGACCACCGGCTGTGCCTGGAGTGCGATCACCTGCGACCGGAAGGACGGTGTGGCGTGCGCACCGTCGCCGATGTTCCCGGTGGTCGGCTAATCGATGTGCTGCCGATCCTGCAACGCTGCAACCAATTCAAGAAGACAACACCATGAGCAATGCAAAGCGCAAACTCGCAGTAGGCCCGGCTCTAAACAACCCGCTTCCGCTGGAGACTTTTCCCGGCGAATCGGACGCACGCGCGAAGGCTCGCGCGATGGTGCGCCCGTCTATCAACGCGGCGATGGTGATCGAAGCCTTCGACGGCAATCTATTGGGCAAGGACACAAGCATTGAGGGGCTGATCGAGGCCTTGCGTGATTCCATGGACCGCACCAAGGGCGGCGACCTGTCTACCGTGGAGGCGATGCTGGTCGGACAGGCGACGGCACTGCAAACGATCTTCGTCAGTCTGGCGAGGCGGGCGCAGTTGCAGCAATCGCAGCGCAACCTGGAGGCGTTTCTGGGGCTGGCGTTGAAGGCGCAGGCGCAAAGCCGGGCCACCATCACGGCGCTGGTGGATCTGAAATTCCCGAGGCAGCAGGCCACGTTCGTGAAGCAGGCCAACATTGCCGCCGGCAATCAGCAGGTGAACAACAGCGGTGTACCGAACAGTGCGCGCGAGGGCGCGCATGCGCACGGGGAGGAAAACAAATCCGTGCAAAACAAACTATTGGAGGCAGACCATGGGCAACCCGGCGGCTGGGTGGACAGAGGACCGGCGGCAACGGCAGCGGGAGGCAATCCAGCGATGGAGGCCGTGGTCAAAGTCCACCGGCCCCAAGAGCCCCGAGGGTAAGGCGGTAACAGCGAGAAACGCTTGCGCCGGGAGCGAGGCGATGAAGCTTCGATCTGCGATTAGATTGCTGAATCAGGCCATGCGGGAGCAGCGGGACGTGCTGAGCCAGTAGTGATGGAGAAGCTCTCACCACCGGCATACAGATCTGCGCCAGACGCCACCAAGGCCCGATCGCGAGCAACATGCCCAAAAGGTATTTCGCCATCTATATGTTCGGTAACGTACTGAACTTTTGTCAGAACCGTCCTACAGTGCTCCTCTGATTTCCGGTTCCTGCGAAAAGAATGCAATGGACACCCTCGACCCAGCACACATCGGCTATGTTGCATTCAGAGCCTTGATCGATGAGCACGATCAAATTATGAAAGCAGCAGCGCAAGGCGCGCCACTCGATGCCGAATTGGTCCGGTTGAGGCTGACCAAGATCAGGATGCTGTACGCCCCAATCGTGCAACCTGAACCTTCGGCTTCAGCACCTAACCCCGGGCCATCGACGCCTGCTTCAGCCTGACTGCGCCCTGCTAGTTTGCACCGTCCGAAAGCTAGGCGTGGGCGTTGATGTTGACTGGCTTCTTTTACCGTGCGCTTCGCTTGGTATTGCCAAATACCGTCCTTGCATTGGGTTGACAGCCTGAAAGCTTTCCTTCAAAAACTTTACTAAGTTATTCACTACGAACTGAGGATTGCAGAAAATCAAAGAATATGAAAGTTTTGCAGTTAGGACGAAATTTCGAATTAGTGCAAGTGCTTAAAACTCTTAAATGAGAACAACTAAAAGCGTGTTGAATAATTCACCTCTGGCATGAAAGTGGCTATGCATCGTTTTCTTGCTGACAACCGTGACGAGTTAATTGCCCGTTGTAAACTCAAACTGGCGCAGCGTCCGCATCATCGGGTGGCGTCCGAAGCGCACTTTGCAAAAGGCGTTCCGATGTTCTTGGATCAACTGATCCGAACACTTGCCGCCGAAACACACAACGATGGTGATGCGAGTGTCAAAATCTCGGGGCCGCCCGGCGGGGATGCTCTTGCCTTGTCGGAGATCGGCGTTAGTGCCACGGCGCATGGCAGAGCGCTTTTGAACCTCGGCTACACGGTAAATCAGGTAGTCAACCACTACGGTGATGTGTGTCAGGCAATCACTGACCTTGCGTTCGAGCGGGACGCGCCCTTCTCGGTTGATCAGTTTCGTACCCTGAATCGATGCCTGGACAACGCCATCGCAGATGCAGTCACCGAATTCAGCTTTCAGCGCGAGATGCAAATTTCTATGCGCTAAATTGCTGGCGAGAAACGGCGGCTCGGCTTTTTGGTTCAGGAGCTTCGCAATGCACTGGGAACAGCGGCCCTCGCGCTTCGGGCGCTTGACCTGGGCAACATGACAGTCAGAGGCGCTACGGGTGCGGTCCTATCGCGCAGCCTTGAAGCGTTGAATCTTCTGATCGGTGGTGCACTTGTCGAAGTGCGCGGCGAGAAGCCGGGGAGCGTCTGAATTTTTGTGTTTCGAGGCGGGTTGATTGAGCTCTGTCTCGCCTGATTTCTCATCTGTTTTCAGGCCCCTGCCAGGCCGCCGGAGGCGCCTTGGTTGAGCCATGTCTTCATGGATCAACCTCCTGC
>NZ_JBJXIA010000020.1:0-61735 GCF_046115955.1 Variovorax sp. GrIS 2.14 | reverse complement strand
GCCTACGACGACGGCTACACGGGCTTGGCGGCGGAGTTGAGTGAGGGCGAGCGCCTCGCTGCGATCCTGGGCGACAAGCAGATCCTCTTCATGAAGAATCACGGCGTGCTGGTCATTGGAGAGACGGTCGCCCAAGCCTATCGACGTCTCTACAAGCTCGAGAAGGTCTGCAAGGCGCAGGTGTTGGCCCTGTCGACCGGCCGACCCCTGGCACTGCTGTCCGAGGAGTTGGTGAAACGGGTCGACACGCCCAACCCGAAGGACAGCCACTCACGCTCGGAGCGCGAGCAGCTTTACTTCGCGGCGATGATGCGGGTCCTGGACCGGGTCAACCCAGGATATGCCGATTGAATTGAGGTGAATGCAGGCTTTGCTGGCGGCGAAGGGTCCGGAACTGCCGGCCGATCGAATGGCTGCTTGTGAATAGATCGAACTGGCGCTGCCGCAGGACTGACCGTGGCGCATCATCACCCGCTATGAGATCGATTCCTGAACCCGGAGCGGTAGCGCCAGCGCCCAAACACTGCACGCGAAAGAACCCGCTCAGCCCGAAAAAGCTTTTGCTGACAAAGTGGACGGCGATGACGCCGCGCAATCGCGAGAAGCATTTCGTGGTGCTGCGGGTTATCGAGCCCGAGCCGCCGTCGATACGCGTCGAGCAGGTCGAACTGGAGGCCGTGCATTCCAAGCAGGTGTATCTGCTGCAATGGCGCGAACTGACCGACGCCACCCTGTGGCGCCAAGGTTGGGTCTGAGGCGAGGCCGTCCCGGGCGGTTCCTGTCGCGGTTCCTGTCGCGGTTCCGTGACAAGCGTGAAACAAGGAAATTCTGCCGCTTGGTGCGCGTCTTGCCATACGCCCGCGCAGTGCAAAAGCGATGCGGCCGCCATGCGGCGATGAGACTCAGGCGACGCGGATCAGCTTCTTGTTGACGAATTCCTGGATGCCGGCACTCGACAATTCCCGGCCGTAACCCGAGTTCTTCACACCGCCGAACGGCAGTTCGGGCGATGAGACGGCGCTGGAGTTGATGAAGACCATGCCGGTGTCGATGCGCCGAGCGACGGCTCGACCGCGCTCGATGTCGCTCGTGAAGACCGAACCGCCCAGCCCGAAGGGCGAGTCGTTGGCCAGCTTGACTGCGGCATCTTCGTCGGGGACACGGAAGAACAGCGCCACCGGACCGAAGAACTCCTGGTGATACGCAGGGTTGTCGGGTGCGATATCGGTCAGGATCGTCGGCTGCATGAACTCGCCGCGCTCGCCGTCGATGCGCCTGCCGCCCATCAGCAGGCGTGCGCCCCGGCCGACCGCTTCTTCGACCTGGCCGAGCAGAGTCTTCAGCGCCTGCGACGACGACAGCGGTGCCAGCGTGGTCTCCTTGTCCATCGGGTCACCCGGCTTGAAGCCGGCCATCGCAGCCTGGAATTTTTCCAGGAATCGGTCGGCCAGCGACTCGACGACGATGATGCGCTTGGACGCTGTGCAGGCCTGCCCCGCATTGCCCATGCGGCCGCTGACGGCATGTTTGACGGCCTTTTCGAGGTCTGCATCGTCCAACACGATGAAGGCGTCGCTGCCACCGAGTTCCAGCGTGGTCTTCTTCAGGTTCTTGCCTGCTCGGGCCGCGACCACCGCCCCCGCGCCTTCGCTGCCGGTCAGCGCGACGCCGCGCACACGGTCGTCGTCGATGATGCGGCCGATCTGATCCTTGGAGACGAACAGGTTGGTGTAGGCGCCGGGGGGTGCGCCGGCGTCCGACAGCAACCCTTCGAAGGCCAGTGCGCACTGCGGCACGTTGGACGCATGCTTGACCAGCACGACATTGCCGGCCATCAGGTTGGGCGCCGCGAAGCGCACCAGCTGGTAGTACGGAAAATTCCAGGGCTCCACACCGAAGAGGACGCCCAGCGGGCTGCTCTCGACCATCGCCTCGCCCCGGCTCGACGCCAGCCGCTCGGGCGCCAGGAAGGCCTCGGCGTGATCGGCGTAGTAATCGAGGATGGCCGCGCACAGCGCGACCTCGCCCTGGCTCTGCGCGATCAGCTTGCCCATCTCCAGGCTGATCAACTCTGCGAAGCCCTGCGAGCGTTCACGCATGATGCTTGCCGCGCGCTTGAGGATCGCCTTGCGCTCCTCGAAGCTCGTCTTGCGCCAGTGGTTGCGGAAGCAGTCGTCGGCGGCCCTGATGCTCGCCTCGAGTTGTGCGTCACTGATCTCGTCGAAGATCTTGCCAACCTGTCCATTATAGGGATTCGTGGTCTGGTAAGCCATGCGATGCTTTCTGTGGTGTGAATGGCGGGAGGCCGCGGCGTTGGCCGCGTGCCCTTTTGTCGTCAGCGCTGCTTGAGCTGATCCAGCAGCGCGACGGCTGCGGCTTCGGACGAAGCCGGGTTCTGCCCGGTGATCAGCAGCCCATCGCGCACCACATGCGGCTGCCAGTCGGCCGCCTTGCTGTAGTGGCCGCCCTTCTCGATCAGCATGTCCTCGACGAGAAAAGGCACGATGGCGCTCAACTGCACTGCCGCCTCTTCGCTGTTGGTGAAGCCGGTGACCTTGCGGCCCTTGACCAGAGGCGAGCCGTCCGCCCCACGGACATGGCGCAGCACTGCCGGCGCGTGGCAGACGGCGGCCACCGGCTTGCCGGCGGCGATCGTCGCCTCAATCAGGTGGATCGAGTTCTTGTCCTCCGCCAGGTCCCACAAGGGGCCATGACCACCCGGGTAGAAGACGGCATCAAAGCCCTCCTCCGAGACATCAGCGAGCTTGTCGGTGTGCGCCAGCGCAGACTGAGCCGCATGGTCGGCCTTGAAGCGCCGCGTCGCGTCGGTCTGCGCGTCGGGCTCGTCGCTCTTCGGGTCCAGCGGCGGCTGCCCACCCTTGGGCGAAACGAGCGTGACCTGCGCGCCAGCGTCGGTGAAAACGTAGTACGGCGCAGCGAACTCTTCAAGCCAGAAACCGGTCTTGCGGCCGGTGTCACCCAGCTTGTCGTGCGAGCTCAAGACCATCAGAATTTTCATGTCTTCTCCTTGTCGGGGGGTGAAGCCGCCGGGCGCAGTTGTCACGCGGGGCGGCGCGAGATGTTGTGTCAGGTAACCATGGCAGCGCTACTAGCCACGTCACACGCGTGTGTCGACGCTAGCCCGACCCTCCTGCAGGCGGAAGGTGACAACCGCTGACCTCCTTGTCGGACAAGGTGTCGTATGACGTGGTGCAGCCTGAAGCTGGGCCATTTGGCCCGGGCGAGTCAGCAGTCCCGCAACACTTCCGACTCGGCGAACGCACGTCGTGAAGACCCAGTCAGGGCAAGTACCGGTGCCCCGCTGGGTGTTCCGCGGGACGGTTTCGAACGCCTCAAGTGGTCGTTCGGCTTTGGAACAGCGAGCCCTCCTGAGCTCGTCACCCGGCTACCGCAATCAGGCCAGCGCCTTGCCGAATGTCGCCAGCAGGCGCGCCCAGGCGCGCTCGGATTGGGCGGCGTCGTAGACCTGTGTATCGGGCGGGCACCAGCCGTGGGCCGCCGGGTACACCTCCACCTCGGCCTGCAGCTTGGCGATGTCGAAAGCGGCGCGCAAGCTGGCCTTGGCTTCGGGATCTTTGGCGTCGTCGCTCTGGGCCACTGCAATCAGGTATTGGGCCTGCGTCTGGGCGACCAGGCGATGCGGGCTGTCGGGTCCTGCCGTCACCATCGCAGCGCCGTGGAAGGTTCCGACGGCGCCCACGCGGCCGGGCGCCACGGAGGCAGTGCGCACCGCGATCGGGCCGCCCATGCAATAACCGGTCGTGCCCAATTTGCGAGCCTTGTCTACCTCGGATTGGGCATCGAGCCAGGCCACGAAGGCCTTGCCGTCGCTCAGATGCATGGCTGGCGTCAGGGCCTGCATCAACGGCATCACCTGGGCGATTGGCGTCTGGCCGCCCTGCGCTGCGGTCGGCGCTTTCATCTGCCGGTAGAAGGGGTTCACCACCAGTACGCTATAGCCCGATTCGGCCAACCGCCGGCCCATCTGCCTGAAGGCGGGGCGAAGACCGAACACGTCGGGCCATACCAGCACGCCGGGTGCAGGGCCGGACGTGGGCGCGACGAAGTAAGCGTCGCAGCTGCCGTCTGCAGTAGTGATGGTCACCTCGCGCTCGGCCACCGCCGCAGCGTTGGCCACGGCGGGCAGCGCGGTCAGCAGGCCGGCGGATGCGGCCCACGTACCGAAGTCGCGGCGAGTGTATTTCTTAAGCTCTTCCTGGTCGTTCAGATCACACACGGTTGGTCACCTTATTTGAATCACGTCAAAACCGAGTTTTTGCCATGAATCGAGAAAGCCAGCAAGCAACGGGTGTTTTCCTGGCGCCCGCTCGGCCGATCACCCAATCCTTCACAGCCGCCCGCGCCCCGCCCGCACCGAAGTCGGATCCTGGAACAGCTGCCTGAAGTAATCGCGAAACGCCGTCATTGCCGGCGTTGACTCGGTCCCCTGCTTCCACCCCAGGCCGATATTCATCGTCGGCACAGCGTCGCGCAGGTTGATCGTCTCGATGCGCTTGCCTTCCAGTGACCAGGGCCGGTAGACCATGTCCGACAGAATGGTCACGCCCAGGCCGTTGGCGACGGTGCTGCGCACCGCTTCGACCGAGCTCGTGCGCATGCGCACGGCCGGCTGGTGCGGCGTCTTGCTCCAGTACTTGAGGGTGGTGGCGGCCGCCTCGTCGACGGTGAGCATGATGTACGGCTCGGCCACCAGATCAGCGAGCGTGACCTCGGCCTTGTCGAGCAGCGGGTGCTTGGCCGGCACCCATAGCCGGCGTTGCGATCCAAAGAAGGTCTCCAGCGACAGCTCGCTCAACACCACGTTCGACGTGAGCAGCACGCCCATGTCGTAGCGTTGCGTGATCAACCCTTCTTCGATGGCTTCGCGCGCGACCTCGTGCACCTTGACGTTGACCTGTGGATGCAGCTGCGCAAAGCGCTGCAGGTGGTGCGGCAAGAAATAGCCCAACACCGTGTAGCTTGCCGCGACGGTCAGAGAACCTTCGACCTGTGCGCCGTCGTGCGGCATGCGCTCGGCTTCATCTGCTGCCGCCAGCACAGAATAGGCGTGACCCAAGAAACGCCGGCCTGCTTTCGTGAGTTCGACGCCATGCGGATGGCGCTCGAAGAGCTGCTGGCCGACCAGTTCTTCCAGCTCGCGGATCGCAGTGGTCACAGCCGACTGCGAGATGTTGAGTTGAAGCGCCGCATGGGAGATGCGGCCGACCTCGGCAACGGCCGAAAAATACCTGAGCTGGCGAAGAGTGAGAGACATGCGTGACCTTGCAAGGGGGAGCCTGGGCAGCGAACAAGCGGCAACGGCCGCTCCGAGCGCGAAATTCAGATAGCCCGCAACCGCTCGCTCCCGAGCGTAGCCTCGAATACCTGCCGCACCCGCATCTGTTTTTTAGATATCGCACCGTCTGAAAACAATGCTTTCGGTCTCTCTGCGCGCTGGCTAATCTCCGTTCCGCACCACAGCCCATCCGGCAGAGTGCTCACCGAACCGAAGGCGAACGCAAGTGAAAAAGCTCATCGATCTGAACTCCGACATGGGCGAAGGTTTCGGCCCATGGACCATCGGTGACGGCGTCGACGAGCAGCTGATGCCGCTGGTGAGCTCGGCCAACATTGCCACCGGCTTCCATGCGGGCGACCCGAACATCATGCGCAAGATGGTGCTGCTGGCCCGGGACAATGGTGTCGGTATCGGTGCCCATCCGGGCTTTCGCGATCTGGTCGGGTTCGGGCGGCGCCACATCAACGCGCCGGCCGACGAGCTGGTCAACGACATGGTCTACCAGCTCGGGGCGCTGCGCGAGTTCGCGCGGCTTGCGGGCATGAACTTGCAGCACATCAAGCCGCACGGCGCGCTCTACATGCATGCGGCGCGCGACGAGGCGCTGTCGGTCGCACTGGTCACGGCCCTGCAGATCATCGAACCCAAGCTGTATCTCTTTTGCATGGAGGCATCGGTGACCTATCGGGTGGCACGCGAACTCGGTCAGCCGGTGGTGCGCGAGTTCTATGCCGACCGCGACTACGACATGAGTGGTTCCATCGTGTTCACCCGGCACGTCGGCGCGCTCGACCCCGACACGGTGGCCCGCAAGGTGGTCCGCGCCTGCGAGGAAGGCATGGTGCGCACGGTCGATGGTCAGGATCTTGCAATCGACTTCGATTCGGTCTGCATTCACAGCGACACGCCCGGCGCGCTCGCGCTGGTGCGCGCCACGCGAAGCTTGCTGGTCGAAAAAAATATCCGCGTTGCAGGCATTGCCGAGCTGGGTTTGACCTGAGCATCGAGCGCAGTTCCCAGCCGAATTTCAGTTTCCCCCAGGAGTTACCGATGTCCGTTTCCCACGAAGTCCTGAGCCCGTTGCCAGGCACCTTCTATCGCCAGTCCGCACCCGATGCGCCGCCCTACAAAGCGGCGGGCGACGCGGTCGCGATCGGTGACGTGCTCGGCCTGGTCGAGGTGATGAAGCAGTTCAGTGAAGTCACGGCCGAAGTGGCCGGCACGCTGAAGAGCTACGCCATCGAAAACGGCGACCCGGTCGATCCCGGCCAGGTGGTGGCCCTCATCGAGGCAGACTGACGGACCCAGCAGCACCCACATGAAAGCCGTGTCCATCGAACCCGCCTTCGACAAACTGCTGATCGCCAACCGCGGCGAGATCGCGGTTCGCATCATTCGCGCCGCGAAAGAGCTGGGCCTCAAGACAGTCGCCGTTTATAGCGATGCCGACGCGACCAGCCTCCATGTGCAGATGGCCGACGAGGCGGTTCGCATTGGCCCGGCCCACGCCATCAAGAGCTACCTCGACGTCGATGCCGTGATGCAGGCGGCGGCCGACAGCGGTGCCGGCGCGGTGCATCCGGGCTATGGTTTTCTATCCGAGAACGCCGACTTCGCCGAGCGCGTGGAAACCGCCGGCCTGGTGTTCGTCGGCCCCACGCCGCACGCCATCCGCACCATGGGCAACAAGGCCGCAGCACGCGCCGCTGCGATGAAGGCTGGCGTGCCGACGGTCCCCGGCAGCGTCGGCGTGGTGACCGATGCCGACGCCGCCATCGCGCTGGCCGAAGACATCGGCTACCCGATCATGATCAAGGCGTCGGCTGGCGGCGGTGGTCGCGGCATCCGAGTCGCAAAAGACGCAGAAGAACTGCGGCAACAGTTCACCACCGCCACAGCCGAAGCACAGGCCGCTTTCGGCAACGGCGAGGTGTACCTGGAGCGTTTCGTTCGCCAGGCGCGCCACATCGAGGTGCAGATCCTCGGCGATGGCCAGCGCGTGGTGCATTGCTTCGAGCGCGAATGCTCGCTGCAGCGCCGCCGTCAAAAGGTCTGGGAAGAAGCGCCCTCGGCGGCCATCAGCGAAGCCACGCGCACTGCGCTGTGCGAGTCGGCCTTGCGGCTTGCCAATGCGGTGTCTTACCGCGGCGCCGGCACGCTCGAATATCTGTACGACGACGACACCCGCGAGTTCTTCTTCATCGAGATGAACACGCGCATCCAGGTCGAACACCCGGTCACCGAGATGATCACGGGCATCGATCTGGTGAAAGAGATGCTGCGCATCGCGCTCGGCCAGCCGTTGCGGTTGAAGCAGGAGGACATACGCCTCACGGGTGCCGCCATCGAGGTGCGCATCAATGCGGAGAACGCGGCCAAGAACTTCATGCCGAGCCCTGGCGTGGTGTCGAAGCTGGTCGTGCCGGGCGGCCCCGGCGTGCGCTTCGACAGCATGCTGTACGAAGGGTACAAGGTGCCGGCCTACTACGACTCGCTACTGGGCAAGCTGATCGTGCACGACACCAACCGCGCCAGCGCGTTGGCCCGCATGCGGCGCGCGCTCGGTGAACTCAAGGTCGAAGGCATCCACACGACCATTCCGCTGCACCGCGCGCTGTGCGACGAAGCGGCCGTGGCCGAGGCCGCGTTCCACACCGGCTTTCTCGAAACATGGCTGACGGCGAACCCGTTGGAACCCGCCGTGCCACCTGCCACCACACCCGCCACCCCGCCCGTCACCCTGACCGTCACCCTGCCCACGAAGGAAAACGCATGAGCGACATGAAGGACTTCACTGCTGTCCCGGCCAAAGCCCGCTACACCTTCGGTGGCGACGAACACCTCTTCGTCGAGATCAGCGAGGAGATGTCGCTGGCCGCCTTCTTCAAGGGCATGGCGATCTGCACCGAATTGCAGCGCCGCGCCCTGCCCGGCGTGACCGAGATTTGCCCCGCCAATGCGGCGCTGCTGGTGCGCTTCGACCCCGACGTGATCGCGCCCGATGCGTTGCTGGCGACGGTGCAATCCATCGAGGCCGACCTGGGCGATGGCGCCCTGCAACTTCAGACCCGCATCATCGAAATCCCGGTGCTCTACAACGACCCGTGGACACACGAAACCTTGATGCGTTTCAGGGAGCGGCACCAGGACCCAACCAGCACCGACATCGAGTACGCAGCCCGCATTAACGGCCACGCCTCGGTCGACGAATTCATCGCGGCTCATTCCGGCGCACCCTGGTTCGTGTCGATGGTCGGCTTCGTCGCGGGCCTGCCTTTTCTGTTCCAGATGGTCGAGCGCGAAAAGCAGATCGAGGTGCCCAAGTACCTGAGTCCGCGCACCGACACGCCCAAGCTCACACTGGGCCACGGCGGCTGCTTCAGCTGCATCTACTCGGTGCGAGGCGCGGGCGGCTACCAGATGTTCGGCGTGACGCCGGCGCCGATCTTCGACCCGGCCCAGCGGCTGTCGTACTTCAAGGACCTGATGGTGTTCTTTCAGCCGGGCGACATCGTCAAGTGGAAGCCGATCGACCGCGTCGAATACGACCGACAGATCGCCGAGGTCGAAGCCGGCACCTACGCGCTGCGCATCGTGCCGGTGTCCTTCTCGCTGAAGGAATTTCTCGCCGACCCGAACGGCTACAACACACAACTGCTGAAGGTGCTCCATGGCGATTGACGTGCTCAAGCCGGGTCTCGCGACCAGCGTGCAAGACGCCGGCCGCCCCGGCTACTACAACCTCGGCATTCCGCTGTCGGGTGCGCTCGACCAGCAGAGCCTGCTGCTCGCCAACCTGCTGGTCGGCAACGACGCGGGTGCTGCCGTCATCGAATGCACGCTGCTCGGCCCCGAGTTGCAGTTCGATGCGCCGGCGACGGTGGCCGTGACCGGCGCAGAAGCCAAGGTGAAGGTCAACGGCATCGAAGTGCCGCGGAATGAAAGCTTCTCTGTGCAGGCCGGCGACAAGCTGAGCTTCGACTTCATGAAGCTGGGCGCGCGCATGTGCATCGCGGTGGCCGGCGGCATCGATGTGCCGATGGTGCTCGGCAGCCGATCGACCTACGGCCTCGGCGCCTTCGGCGGTTTCAATGGCCGCAAGCTCATGGCGGGCGACAAGCTGCCGGTCGGCGCGCCCTCTTCTACCGCTTACACCGCGTCCACTGCATCCGCCGCGCGAGCCGGCAGGAGTGCGCCAGCCGAACTCGTGCCTGTGCTCGGCAAAGAGGTCGAGCTGCGCGTGTTGCCGGGCTTGTACTTTCATCGGCTGCAGGAGGTGTCGATGCAGAGCTTCTTCGCCGACACCTGGACCGTGGGCTCGGAAGCCGACCGCATCGGCTACCGCTACAAGAACGGCACGCCGCTGAAGTTCGTCGAACGCACGCCGCCGTTCGGTGCCGGCGCCGACCCTTCGAACATCGTCGACGCCGGCTACCCCTACGGCTCGATCCAGGTGCCGGGCGGCCGCGAGCCGATCATCCTGCACCGCGATGCCGTCTCCGGTGGCGGCTACGCGATGGTCGGCACGGTCATCAGCGCCGACATGGACCTGATCGCGCAGATGCAGCCCAACCACAAGGCCCGCTTCGTCGAAGTCGACATGGCCGGCGCACTGGCTGCCCGTGCCGAAAAGCGGCAAAGACTCGCCCGCTTGCGTGCCGCGCTCGCCACTTGAATCACTTTTTTCCCAGCGTTTCTTTTCATCCACCCAAGGCATTCACCATGAACCGTTCATCCCTGCGCGTCTCGCTGCTCGTCAGCTCCCTGATGGCCACCGCCACCATGTGGCACGGCACCGCTTCGGCGGCAGACTGGTTTCCCTACAAGGCCGAGTCCACCGAGCCGGCCTTCGCGGCCGACGGCAAGAAGTCGCCGATCGACTACAAGCCGCTGGCCAAGGCCTCGAAGAAGTGGGATATCTGCGTGTCGTTCCCGCACATGAAAGATGCGTACTGGCTGGGTGTCGACTACGGCGTCATCGAAGAAGCCAAGCGCCAGGGCGTGAAGCTGCAGGTGGCAGACGCCGGCGGCTACACCAACCTGAGCAAGCAGGTCTCGCAGATCGAAGACTGCGTTTCACGCGGCGCCAACGCAGTGATCATCGGCGCGATCTCGGGCGATGGCCTGAACAACGTCATCAAGGCGACGGCCGCCAAGAAGGTGCCGGTGATCGACCTGGTCAACGGCATCAACTCGCCGGACATCTCGGCCAAGTCGCTCGTTTCGTTCTACACGATGGGCCAGAGCACCGGCGAATACCTCGCCAAGAAGCACCCGGCCGGCTCGCCCCCGGTCAAGGTCGGCTGGTTCCCCGGCCCTGCCGGCGCCAGCTGGGTCGAAGCCGCGAACAAGGGTTTCATGGACGCGGTCAAGGGCAGCGCCGTGGTGGTGCTCGACCCCAAGTACGGCGACACCGGCAAGGAAGTCCAGTCGAAGCTGGTCGAAGACGTGCTGCAAGCCAACCCCGACCTCGCTTACGTGGCCGGCACTGCGGTCACCGCCGAAGCCGCCACCGGCGTGCTGCGTTCGCGCAACCTCGACAAGAAGGTGAAGGTGCTCTCGTTCTACATGACGCCAGGCGTCTACGAAGGCATCCAGAAGGGCCGCATCGTGGCCTCGCCGGCCGACTCGATGGTCATCCAGGGCCGTGTCGCGGTCGACCAGGCGGTGCGCCTGCTCGAGGGCAAGGAAGTGACCAAGCATGTCGGCCCGAAGATCTTCGTGGTGGACAGCGCGAACATCAAGACAGTGAAGCTCGACGACATCCTGCCGCCTGCCAGCTTCAAGCCGGTGTTCGAAGTCAAGTGAGCCCGGCTCCGCTGGCTTCGTGACCCGCGCGATGAGTGCCGCCGTCCCGCTGCTGCAGACGGTTGCGCTCAGCAAGCGCTACCCCGGCGTGCTCGCGCTCGACGATGTCGACTTCGAGCTGCGCGCAGGCGAAGTGCATGTGCTCTTCGGCGAGAACGGTGCCGGCAAGTCGACGCTGATCTCATTACTCGCCGGCGCCAACACGCCGACGAGTGGAGAGATTCGCCTGAACGGCGAGCCCGTCAAATTCTCGAACGTGCACGACGCGCGGCGACTCGGCATCAGTGCGGTGTTCCAGGAGTTCTCGCTCATCCCGACTCTCTCGGTTGCACAGAACCTGAGCCTGGGCGACGAGCCGCGCAAAGGCGGCCTGCTCGACCGCAACGCCGTGCGCGAGCGTGCGAAAACCATGCTGGCCGACCTCGGTTTCGAGATCGATCCCACCGCGCCGGTGTCAGGCCTCACGCGCGCACAGCAGCAGATGGTCGAGATCGCCAAGGGCCTGCGCGGCGATGTCTCCGTACTCATCCTCGACGAGCCGACCGCGTCTCTCACCGACAAGGAAACGCAGCGCCTCTTCGAGCTCGTCGCGCGGCTCAAGGCCCGCGGCGTGGGCATCGTCTATATCTCGCATCGCATTCAGGAGATCGCGCAGATCGCCGACCGCATCACGGTGCTGCGCGACGGCCGGAAGATCACGACCGTCGGTGCCGCCGCGACCAACGCCGACCAGCTCATCGAGCTGATGAGCGGCCGCGCCATCGAACAGATCTATCCACACATCGCCAACCGGCCAGGCGATGTGGTGCTGCAAGTCGAAGGCCTGAGCTCGCCCAACGGCGTGCGCAATGCGAGCCTCGTGGTGCGCCGCGGCGAAGTGGTCGGGCTGGCCGGCCTCGTGGGCTGTGGCAAGTCGGAACTGTTCCGCGCCATCTACGGGCTCGATGCGGTGAGCGAAGGCAAGGTCACTTTCAAAGGCCAGGAGCGTACCGGCGCCACCGTGCGCAAGCTGCTCGACGAAGGCCTCTTCTATCTGCCGCCCGACCGCAAGGCCGAAGGCCTGGTGCTCGGCTTTACCTCGCACGCCAACATCACGCTGCCGCTGGTGAGCGGCCCGCTGCGCGGCCACGGCGGCTGGCTGCGCAAACGGCTCGCTCGCAAGCTCTCGGCCGAGGCCGCAGCGCGGGTCGAGCTGGCGCCGCGCAACCTCGACCGGCCGGTCGCGCTGCTCTCGGGCGGCAACCAGCAGAAGGTGCTCTTCGGCAAGGGCATGACGCGAGAGGCGGCCCTGTACGTCTTCGACGAGCCGACGGTCGGTGTCGATGTCGGCACGCGCAGCGCGCTCTACAAGGTGATCCAGAGCTTGTGCGAGGGCGGTGCGGCCGTGGTCGTGATCTCGTCGGACTTGCCCGAGGTGCTGCACCTGAGCCACCGCGTCTATGTGATGTGCCGCGGCGAGATCGCCGGCGAGCTGCAGGGCGAAGCGATCAACGAGTCGCGTGTGCTCAATCTGTTTTTCGGCTCCAACGAAAGCAAGTCATGAATCCGAGTCCTGCCGTCGCGGCGGCAACCCCGCGTGCCTCCGGCGTTGCGCACCGCGTTCTTGGAATGTTGCGCAGCATGTTCCTGCGGCTGGGTGTGTTGCCCTTCATGCTGGCGATCGCCTTCGTCGTGTTCAGTACGCTGTCGGACCAGTTCCTCACCGTCCAGAACCTGGTCAATCTGCTGCGCCAGTCGGTCTATCTCATCCTCGTGTCGCTCGGCCAGATGCTGGCGCTCGTCACCGGTGGTTTCGATCTGTCGGTCGGCACCGTCATGGCGATCACCTCCGTGGTGTCGGCGATGGCGATGCAAAGCCTGGGCGTGGCGTTGCCCGACGCAACCTGGGTCGTCGTCATCGTCGGCTGCCTGTGCGGCATGCTCGCGGGCCTCACGGTCGGATTGGTCAACGGCATCGGCATTGCCTTCATCGGCGTATCGCCTTTTATCGTGACGCTCGGCGTGCAGTCGATCGGCTTCGGCATCGCGCTGTTCCTGACGGGCGGCGTGCCGGTGTCGGGCTTGCCGAGCGAGTTCAGCGACTTGTTCGGCTTCGGCACGCTGCTCGGCATCCCGATACCGATTCTGGTGACGGCCGTGTGCGTTGCCGGCATCGGCATCCTCATGGGCCGCACGCCGACCGGCACGCACCTGCTGGCGGTCGGTGGCAATGCCAAGGCGGCGGCGCTCTCGGGCATCGACACGCGTCGTGTCTTGCTCGTCGCCTATCTGCTGTGCGCCGGCCTCGCGGCGGTCAGCGGACTGCTGCTCACGGCCCGCGTCGAAACCGGTGAAGCCAATCTGGGCGGCACGGTGGCGCTCGAGTCGATCGCGGCCTGCGTGATCGCCGGCGTCAGCCTGCGTGGCGGCATCGGCCGCGTGCCCAACGTGGTGATGGGCGCGATCTTCATCGGCCTGGTTCAGAACGGCATGAACCTGGCCAGCGTCGGCTCGTACCTGCAGATGGTGGTGCTCGGCGCATTGCTGATCGTGGCGGTGGTGGCCGATCAGCTCCGCCATCGCATGGTGATGCCGGGCGGGCACTGACCAGAGAGGCGCGCGCGGCTTAACACGCATTGCGCCTTTCGCGCAAACGGCGGCACCCGGCCTGCGACCAGCGCGGTCGTGTACCTTCCTGTCATGTGAGAGGTCTAGGCTGCACCTGTCTAGGCAACCTGACCCGTTCGCACATATGGCACGCCAACTGCGGCATAGCGCATGGTGCGCTGCACGCGACACGCTTAAGGTGTGATCACTGCATTGAACAGGGCGGCTACGCACACATGCCATTTTCTCATCGGCGACCCGCCCGAAAGCGCCTTCCTGAAATCGAACTGGAATCCTCCAGGCTGCCTGAGCTGGGCTACGAAGTACCGAGCGCAGCGGGCCTGGTTCGATGCATCGAACACGGCTTTCCGACGCCTTTGGCGCGATGGCATTCACACGACGTCTTCGAGCTGCACCTGATCGTCGCGACATCCGGCAAAGCATTCGTTGGCGACTGGATCGGCACCTTCGAGCCGGGTCATCTGGTGCTGTGCGGCTCCGGCTTGCCGCACAACTGGATTTCGCTCGACGCACCTGCTGCCGGCGTGGCACGACGCGATCTGGCGATCCAGTTTTCACCCGACACGATCTTGATGGGGGCCGAGACTTTTCCAGAACTGCACGAGACGGCACGCATGCTCAAGCGTGCCTGCCACGGCATCGAGTTCTTCGGCATGGCTGAAGCTGCGGAGCAAAGCTGGCTCGCCATCAAGGCGACGCATGGCCTCAAGCGATTTCGACTCTTTTGCGACCTTCTCATCGATTTGTCGGGGTGCACCGACTACCGCCTGCTGTCGAGCGCCAACTCCGACGACGCCACCGACTGCGATCTGCAAGCGATCCAGGGACTGGTTGCCCGCATCGCCACCGATCCTGCGGCACCGCTGACCGTCGCCATCGTGGCAGCCGAACTCGGCATGAACACGGGCCGCTTCGGCAGGCTCTTCAAGCGCTCCACCGGCACCAGTTTTCCTGGCTATGTGAACCAGATGCGCGTCACGCATGCCTGCCAACTGTTGATGCAGACCAATCGATACGTGACGTCGATCTGCTATGCCGCGGGCTTCAACAACGTCGCGAACTTCAACCGCCAGTTTCTTGCCCTCAAAGGCGTGACACCGAGTGAATTCCGTCGGCAGAGTCATCTCCGGTTCTCGGGCGCGCTGGCCGAAGACGTCTTGTAAACCCGAACGCGGCGCTTCAGGCAACAATTCGTTAACACTGACTTACACCTGACCACGGTTTTGTATCGGGGTTGGCGAGAAACCTACAGAACGTCCCTAAAGCCCCTTCATAGACTCGATTCGCGTGCCCTGCAAACCGTGGCCTGAACGCCATCGGAATCGCCTTGCAAGGTGTCTTCATCATGTCTTTCACAGGAGCTTCCATGAATACCCAACGTCTGAGCCAGGTTCGTCGCCACATCGTCTCGAAGATCAAGGTCAAGGGCCAGGGCATGACCGAGTACCTGGTGATCCTCGGGCTGATCGCCATCTCTGCGATCGCGGTGTTCAGCTTCTTCGGGCAGACGCTGCGCAACCAGGTGGCAGGCATGTCGCAGGAGGTCGGCGGCAAGACCGGCTCGGCCGAGGTGACCAAGGCGCAGACCGCCGCCGGCAAGGGCTCCACCAACGCCGATGTGAACTACAACATGAGCACCTACACCAAGGGCGCGGCGGACGGCGCCAAGTAACCAGGCGCTAAACATCCCGCGCTCGCGCCGATGACCCGCCCGAACATGCCGAAGCATCAGACGGGTCGGCATCGACATCCGGGTCGGCAGGCCGGCCAGGCCATCGTCTTCATCGTGGCGATGTTGCCGATCGTTTTCTTGAGCATCCTGGTGGTCTACAACACGGCCACTGCGACGCGCGAAAAAATGAAGCTGCAGAACACGGCCGACGCGACCACCTACAGCGCCAGCGTGCTCACCGCGCGCAGCCTCAACTACCTTGCGTACACCAACCGCGCGATGGCGGCCAACGAGGCCAGCATCGCGACCCTGGCCAGCGTGCAGACCGCGATGGGCGCTTTCATTACGAGCGCGGCCAACATCCAGGAAGGTCGCGTGATCGCCAAGGGCTTCGAGGGCTTGCGCAACCTGGAGCGAAGCAAAACCCCTGTCATAGGGGAGATCTTCTTCATTAAGTACTGGATCAATGTCGCCGAGGCGTTCAAGCTGCAGCGCACCGCCGACCGCATCGCAGGCTTCGTGGAGCCAGCGTCCAAGCCGCTGCAGATCGGCGTCGATGTGCTGCGCATCCTCAACCAGGGCATCTCCGCAAGCCAGGTCGCGATGCTCGCCAGCACGGCCGCGCAACTGCCGCAAGTCATCGTCGACGTGCTTCGCGCCAACGACCCGGACGCCACCGTGCCGCCGGGCGAGACGACCATCCTCGCGACCAAGTTCGTCGCAGATCTCGGCCTGTACCTGAAGAGCTATCACCAGTCGGCGCGCGGGCCGTTCGACGAGGACGACTACAACGAGGTGCTGCGCTTCGCCCATGCCGCGCAAGCCACGCGCGACGACTGGACCAAGAAGCGCCGCTTTCTGCCCGACTGGGCGACGTGGATCGGCTCCGGCGTCGCGGGTTCGCTCAAAGGCATCGTCAGCAATTTCCCGGTGACGCCGCCCGGGTTCGCCAATCTGGCGGGCAGCGTCATCAGCGGTCTGGTCGACTGGAACGGCGGGACCGAACTGGTGGCCGACCGCGGCATTCTCGGTGGACGACCGGGCCGCATCCGGTGGCAGTCGGCCGACGCCATCGAGATCCGCCTGCCGATCGGCTTGCTCTACACCGACCTCATCGGCGGCGCGAGCGACATCGCACGCGGTCGCTTCGGACTCGGCGCCGGCGCCGCCGCGGCCGGCGGTCCCAACGTGATGAAGAGCTGGGAAGGCCAGCGCCTGACCCTCGACACCTTTGCGACCGAAGCGCGCGACTACGGCGGGCTGAACGACACCATCGGCGACAGCGCCTACATGGTCCGCGGCTCGTTCGAGCGCGCTGCGGGCAACCGCAACGGCGGCATCCTGCCCGGCGCCTGGCCAGTGCTCCAGTTCGATGCCAAGCTGCACTACGGCCCGCGCACCAGCATCGGCACCAACCTCACGCAGGACTGGTCGATGCCACGCTTCATCGACGTCAAGGCGCACGAGCCGATGGTCGCCCACGAGTCCGACAACTGGTTGGGCGAGAACGGCTTCAAGGGCAAGAACCCTTTGAAGTGGGGCAAGAACACCGACAAGGGCCCGGCCCTCACGCTGGTCGTGCAAAAGGGCGCCGAGCGCATCCGCACCGGGGAGGTGGCCGGCTTCGGCGATACGACCGAGGGTTCTCGTGCGGGGCTCAAGGACAACTTCGGTGGCGACTACATCAAGGCGGTGTCGACCTCGCAGGTGTACTTTCGGCGGCCGCAAGACCGTTGGGCCCGGCGCGACTTTTCTGCCGACGATCCACCGCAAATCGGAAAATTCAACGTGGGTTTTGCTGGCGGCTACATCGAGCACCGGAGCCTCTTCAGCCCGTACTGGCACGTGCACAACGTCGAGCCATCGTTGTGGGCACGGGCCATCGCCATGGGTGGCGCGGCGATCGGTGCCGCGGCCGAACCAGACAGCGGCGACTGATGAAGACCGCACCCGTGCCCCCACACCGCACCGCACGCATGCAGGGGCATGCGATGACCGAAACCCTGCTCGTGATCAGCTTTGCCGCCATCGCGCTCGCAGCGATCCCGGCCATTGCCGAATACGGCACCAAGCGCCAGCAGACCGTGGCCGCCGCCAAGCTCCTGGCATGGCAACGCACGGTTTGGATGCCGGGCACCAACGCGATCGACGCGGCCGAGGCCAAGGGTGCGTCGGGTGCCATCAAGAAATCGGACGACGAGGTGACCCGCGACCTGCGCCGTCATATCTTCAGAGATCGCGCGACCGAGGGCGCCACCATTCATGCGGCGGACATCGCGGAGTTCGAGCCGACGCTGCCGGCCATCGATGCGCGCACCACGCGCGTGGTGGCCACCACGAGTGCGGCCACCCTGCCCTCGCTGCTCAACGCCAGCGACACGCTGCGGGACACCATCCGGGTGGCGCAGAACGCGCTGGGCAACAACATCATCACGCAGTCGCTCGGCAAATTTACTTTTGTGAGCGGCGGCTACCTGCGCAATCAGGTCGACGTGACGCAGACCAATGCGTCGTTCACGCTCATGCCGCAGATCGAGATGACCGAGCAGGTCACGATGCTGACCGAAGCGTGGAACGCCGGCGGCACCAACCGCGAAGAAAAGAAGATCCAGGGCCTGGTTCCGCTCAAGCTGACCGACAGCGTGTTCTATCAACAACTGCGCGGCGGACTGCATCAGTCCGCATACGCGATCAGCCAGGTCTATCCCGGCTTCAAGAATGCGAACCTCACCTTCGGCCTGACGCCGGGCGATGCGATCGAGAAGACCCCTCTCGACCGCTTCGAGCGCATCACGCCGCAGGCGACCACCGAGACGGGCGGCGGTGCCGATGCCGATGGCGGCAGCCCCAAGGACAAGTTCCGCTACTACCGCGCGTTTCCGCCGACACCCGTGGTCAACACGCTGCCGTGAACGCCGCACCGCCGTTTGCTCTGCAGAACGCTTCGCAACGCATTCGCGTCGCCGCCTTCATCGGCGCCGTGGCGCTGTGGCTCGGAGCGACTGCGAGCTGGGCCGCTGCGCCGCAACGCGACTGGCCGCTGGTGCCGCCACCACCCGATGCCAGGAGCTACTGGATCGCGCAGTACATCGAGCAGAACACGGTGCCGATGCAGATTCGCGGCTTCGAAACCGATGCTTCGGTGGCCGAGGTCGCGCGCTGGTACGAGGCGTGGTTCAAGGACAAGGTCGGCTACGCCGCGAGCCAGGTCGGCGAGGTGCGCGTGCTCGGGGCGCGGATGGGCATCTATCAGGTGACGGTTCAGTTGCGCGGTACGCCGGGCAAGACACTCGGCCGGCTGGCGAGCGCCGCGCTGTACGAAGAAGGCGGCCCGAGCGAGCAGGAGCGCACCGACCGCATCGGCAAGGGCTTCCCACGGCCGCCCGGCTCTCAGGTGGTGTCGGACACGCTCTCGTTCGATCCCGGACAACGCAACCGCACCATCATGCTGACCAACGGGATGAGCGTCGAGACCAATGCGCTGTATCTCCGCGAGCGCATGGTGCTGCTGGGTTGGGCGCTACTGCAAGACCGCACCGTGGAGGCCGGCACGCGCTCTGCGCTGGTGTTCCGTCGAGGCACCGAGGAAATGGTCGTGACCATCGCGCGACAAGAAGGCAGCTGCTTCGTCGTCGCCAGCCAGACGACGCCCGAATGAAGCGATACCAACGCGGCCAGGTGATGACCGAGTACGTCATCGTCGCCGGCATCCTTGCCGTGGCGCTCTTCGCCACCGTGCCGGGCTACGACCGCTCGGTCGTCGGTCTGCTGATCAAGGCTTTCCAGGATGCCTGGTCGACGTATTCGTACACCCTTTCCTATCCGCTCTAGCCGCCTGCAGACCTCCGCTACCGCCTCTACACAGCCATCGATGAAACCTTCTCCCGGCCTCCTCAAAGTCAAGCAGAACCTTCGGCGGTTGTCTCCGCTCATCGGCGCACTGATCCTCGGGCTCCTGGCGGCCGGCCTCGGCTGGTACTACCTGCGCGCCAGCGAGCGCGAGATTGCCGCCAGCCTCGAGCAGGACGCCAACAGCCAGCGACGCGACGTGGTGGTGGCGCGCCAGGCGCTCGGCGACGGCATGGTGGTGCTGCCGACCATGGTCGCCAAGCGATCGGTGCCGACCGAATACGTGCACAACGACGCGCTCACGCCCGAGACCTTCGTGCAGTTCGCCGGACGCCAGTTGACAGTGCCGGTGGCTGCCGGCAAACCATTGCTCGCCTCGTTCTTCGCGGCGCCGCGCAAGGTGTTCGCCGAAGAGATCGAGCGCGGCGTGCGCGCGATCACCATTCCGGTGGACGAGATCAGCTCGATCTCCGGCATGCTGCGCGCCGGCGACCGCATCGATTTCATGTACGTGGTCGAAAAGCAGAAGGAAGGCACGCAGGCCGTGGTGGTGCCGCTGCTGCAGGACGTCGAGGTGCGCGCCACCGGCCAGATCACGTCGGAACAATTCGCTTCGATGCGCAAACGCTCCGAGGTGTCGGCCGAGGCCGATCCGTATGCGCAGCAGCGCTATTCCACGGTCACCGTGGCCATCGCGCCCGCCGATGCGCAGAAGCTGATCCTCGCGCAGCGCATGGGCAAGATCGTGGCCGCGCTGCGCAATCCCGAAGACCGCCAGACCATGCGAACCGGCGTCGATGCGATGGACCTCGATGCCATCGTCGACGGCTTTCGGCCGTACCGCATGCGTCCCTCCGCCGCCGTTCACGCAGCAGCGCCGCCGGGAGTGGAATACATCGTCGGCGGCTCGAACGGGCGCAGCGGCGCCGGTGGATCGGGGCTGGGCCAGGGGCTGCAACAAGCGATCGCAGCGGCTGCAGCAGCCAACGCGGCACCCGCGCCGTCAGAGCCTGCAGCCGCGCCGCCACGGTGAAGCCGCATCGACCCCGACCCCTTTCCGCCGTGCTGTCGAACATCGACCTCGGTGCTTCCGATTTCTTATCCACGACGCCCGAGAGCGCCCTGCCTTTGACCTACTGCAAACGTTCGATCGTCCGCCGAAGCAGCCTGGCTGCGACTGCCGCTGCAACCGCGACCTGGTGCCTGCTGGCGCAGGGTCCCGCGCTGGCCCAGCAACGCCCCGCTACCTTGCCACCGGGGACGGTCGCACCGGCTGCGATGTCGTCCGGGTCCACGTCGTCGCCAGCATCGCCGTCGATGTCCGCGCCGATCGAACGCTCCCCCGGTATCCGCCCTCTTGCGCCTGTCGTTGCACCTGCAGCGGGCGCTGCCGCCCCCTCCACCAGTACGACCACCAGTACGACCAATAGCCCGACCACGGGCCCGACCATCAGCGCCGCCGAACTCGATCAACTCGCCAGCCGCGCCACGGTCATGCAGGACCTGCCGGCCAATCTCACCCTGTATGTCGGCCAGATGGCGCTGGTGCGCATGCCGAACGTGGCGCGCGTCGCCATCGGCAGCGGCAAGGTGCTCGAAGCGCGTGTGCTCGATGGCAACAACATGCTCATCACCGCGCAGGACGCGGGCGACAGCACGCTGCATGTGTGGGACAAGGCGGGCCGCGTGCGCAAGGTCAAGGTGCGCGTCAACATCATCGACCTCGAGCGCATCGAGGCCGAGCTGCGCGAGATCACCAAGGGAATGACGGGCGTGAACATCCGCCGCATCGGCGAGCGCATCGTCATGGACGGCAGCAACCTCGACCCCGGCGCGGTCGAGCGACTGGGCACCGTGGCGCAGCTCTACAGCCCGGCCGTGGTGTCGCTCGCAACGGCCGATCGCATTCGCGTCGATCGCATGGTCGACATCCAGGTGCGCATCGTCGAGTTCAACAAGACCGCGCTGGACGATCTGGGCGTGCGCTGGCAAGGCACGACCAACGGTGGCTTCAGCCTGGGATTGTTCTCGGACATCGCATCGAGCGGCTCCTATCGTGTGCTGCCAGCCGACACCACCTTCACGGATGCGACGCCTGCCGGCGCCGCGCTGCTCAGCCGCAACCAGCGCACGCCGCAAAGCTACTTCGGCGTGGCCGCGACCTTGGGCTCGCAAATCAACCTGCTGGTGCAGCGCGGCAATGCGTTCCTGCTGGCCACGCCCAACCTGTCGACCCGCAGTGGCGGCGAGGCCAAGTTCCTGGCCGGTGGCGAGTTTCCGCTGCCCGCCCTGAGCACGCAGGGTGCGGGCTCGGTCGAGTTCAAGCCGTATGGCGTGCGACTCAACATCAAGCCCATTGCCGACGGTGCCGGCAACGTGTCGGGCAGCATCCTGACGGAGGTGAGCAGCATCGACCGCAGCGTCGCGGTGCAGGGCATACCGGGCCTGCTGATCCGCCGCACCGACACCGAGTTCAACGTGCGCGACGGGGAGACCATCGTGCTGTCCGGCCTGATCAAGCGCGAGTCGTCGCGCGCCAGCGACGGCCTGCCGGGCCTGCGCCGCGCACCGATCATCGGGCGCGCCTTTCGTGCCGACACCGACACCGACACCGAGCAGGAAGTGGTCGTCTTCATCACGCCGCGCGTGGTCGACCCAGCCTACAGCGCGCCGCGCATCGAGCGCGCGAACCGCATCGAGGACCAGGTCAACCGCGGCTTCGGCAACCTGGTTGAAGACCAGTCGAAGCCAGCCACCGGCGACGGTGCCGCGCGCCGTGCAACACCGGACGGCGCACCGCCGCTGACGCCCGGCCAGCAAGAGGCGCCCTGAGGCCGACGCGATGCACAAGGTCCTGGTCAATTCGCCCCAGCAGCCCGTGCGCGAGATCGCGCTGGACGTGCCCGAACTGCAGATCGGCAAGGACAGCGCAAGTGCCATCGTGCTGCCCGGCTGGAACGTGGCGCGCCAGCACGCGCAGTTCGTCGTGAACGATGAAGAAGTGTTCCTGCAGGACCTGGGAAGCCTGTTCGGAACCTGGGTCGACGGCAACCGCGTAACGCGCTACGGGCCGATGGCGGGCGGTGAAGAAATCATCATCGGCGGCCACACGCTGGTGGTCTTACTCGACGCCTCTCTGCAGCCCGCGGGCGCGGAGCTGCCCAACGACTCGGACGCGCCAGTGCGCACCGCCGTGCCGCTGCTCGAAGATCCGTTGCTGCGCTGGCGTCGATCGCTGCATCGCACCTTGCTGCAGCAGTTGGAAAACCGCCGAATCGACACGGCGCAGATGAAGGACGAAGAGCTGCGCTCGAATATCCGCGCACTCATCGCCGAGATCATTCGCGATACGCGCGACCTGCCACCCGAACTCGACCGCAACCTGCTGAGCCAGCAGCTGCTCGACGAAGCCATCGGCCTCGGCCCGCTCGAAGTGCTGCTGAAGGACGACACCATCACCGAGGTGATGGTCAACCGCTTCGACGAAATCTGGATCGAGCGTGCCGGTCGCCTGGAGCGCACCAACGTCGCCTTCACCAGCAACATCGCGGTGCTGGGCGCCATCGAACGCATCGTGACGCCGCTGGGCCGGCGCATCGACGAGAGCTCGCCGATGGTCGACGCGCGGCTGAAAGACGGCTCGCGGGTGAACGCCATCATTCCGCCACTGGCCCTGCGCGGCCCGAGCATCACGATCCGCAAATTTCCCAAGAACCGGATGGGTCACGAGGGCATGGTCCAGATGGGTTCGATCACGCCGCAGATGGTGCAGTTCATGCGCATCGCCGTGCAGGAAAAGCTCAACATCATCGTCTCCGGCGGCACCGGCACCGGCAAGACGACGCTCTTGAACATGGTGTCTAACTTCATCCCGTCCGACGAGCGCATCGTGACGATCGAAGACGCCGCCGAGCTCTCGCTGGGGCAGCCCAACCTGGTGTCGCTCGAATCGCGTCCCGCCAATATCGAAGGCAAGGGCGCCATCGCGATTCGCGACCTGGTGCGCAACTCGCTGCGCATGCGGCCCGACCGCATCGTGGTCGGCGAGTGCCGTGGCGGTGAGGCGCTCGACATGCTGCAAGCCATGAACACCGGTCATGACGGCTCGCTCACCACGCTGCATTCGAACTCGCCGCGCGATGCCGTCTCGCGGCTCGAAGTGCTGGTGACGATGGCCGGCATGAACATCCCGGTCTCGGCCATCCGCGAACAGATCGCTTCTGCTGTCGACCTCATCGTGCAGCTCACCCGCTTTTCGTGCGGCAGCCGCAAGGTGACGCAGATCACCGAGATCACCGGCTTTTCGGAAGGCGTGATCCAGATGCAGGACATCTACGTGTTCCGCAAGACCGGCGTCGATGCGGACTTCAGGACGGTCGGCAATTTTGGCGCCGCGGGGCCGGTGCCGGAGTTCTTCACGCGGCTGCAGGAGCACGGCGTGAAGCTCGACATGAACTACATGTTCGGCGAGACAACGGCATGAGCCCCAATACGATCGCATTGACGGGCGCCGTGCTGTGCGGCATGGGCTTTTTCTGCCTGGTCGGATACCTCGTGCTGCAGCGCTCGTCGGTCTTCACGGCAAGGGTCATGCAGAAGCTGCAGAGCAGCGGTCGCCGCACCCTGAACCTGTCGGAGTTCCAGGCACAGCACGCGATGGCTTTCGCGTCGGGCCACATGGCGATGGTCATCGCCGGCGCTGCGGTCGGCTGGCTGCTGTCGGGTCGACTGGTCGGCGGGCTGGTGCTGGCGGTGCTGATCTATCTTCTGCCGGCGCGCTGGTTCGCATGGCAACGCAAGAAGCGGCGCCAGCTGATCGAATCGGAGCTGCCCGATGCGCTGCTCTTCATCGCCAGCGCATTGCGCGCAGGCAGCGCCTTGTCGGTGGCCATTCAGGTGCTGGTGCGCGACCAGCAAGGCCCGCTGGGACAGGAGTTCGGGCTGGTGTTGAAGGAGCAAAGGCTGGGTGTCAGCTTCGACGATGCGATCCAGAAAATGGCGCAGCGGCTCGATATCCAGGACTTCGTGCTGGTCGTGGTCGCGCTGCGCGTGTCCAAGGAAGTCGGCGGCAATCTGTCGGAGCCGCTGCAGGTGCTGGCCGAGACATTGCGCCGCAAGGCCATCCTCGAAGGCCGCATCAAGGCGCTGACCGCACAGGGCCGCATCCAGGGCATTGTGATGACGCTGTTTCCGCTGTTCCTGATGGGTGTGCTCTACCTGATGCAGCCGAGCATGAAGCTGCTCTTCACCACCACCATCGGCTGGGCCGTGCTGGGCGTTGTCGCAGTGATGCTGTCGCTGGGCTACGCAATGATCCGCAAGATCGTCGCGATCGATATCTGACAGCAGGACACCCGATGCGCCAGCTCATCCTGCTTCTCATCATCTTCCTGTGCGCGACCACGGGCGTGGTGCTGCTGCTGTACGTCATCGCGCTCATCCGCAAGGCCCGGCCTTCGGAGCGCACCCACATGGACCCGCTGCCGATCGCGCTGCGCGTGGTGTGGCCGGCCATCAACATCCTGCAGTTCCACGTATCGGAAATCATGCCGACTTCGATGCTGGTCAAGCGCAAGCGCCAGCTGCAACTGGCCGGGCTGGAATTCGTGCTGCGCGCCGAAGAGTTCATCGCGGTGCAGATCGTCTCGATGCTGATCGTCGGCGGGCTCGGCCTGTGGACCGCGGGCATGCTCAACGCGGTGGCAGGCACCAAGGTGTGGATCATGCTGCTGGGCTGCGTGCTGGGCTGGTTCTATCCGGTCATGTGGATGCGCGACCGGCGCAAGCGCCGCGACAAGGACATCCTGCGCACCCTCCCGGGCTACCTCGACATGATCACGCTGTGCTGCCAGGCCGGGCTGAGCCTCACAGGCGCCATTGCGCAGGCCGTGCAGAAAGGCCCGAAGGGTGCGTTGGGCGAAGAGTTCGACCGGATGATGCGCGAGATGCGCACCGGCGCGAGCCGCATGGACGCCCTCAATGCGCTGGCCGACCGGCTCGACAACCGGCACATCAAGAGCCTGGTGTCGAATCTGACGCAGGCCGAATCGCTTGGCGCCAGCCTGGCCGACACGCTCTCGGCCATTTCGGACCAGCGCCGCACCGAGCGTTTTCAGCATGCCGAGAAGCTGGCCATGGAAGCGCCGGTGAAGATGATCGGGCCGCTGGTCATCTTCATTTTTCCGGTGACTTTCATCATTATCTTTTTTCCGCTGGTGATGGAGTTCCTTGCGTCGACGCGGACGAACTGAGTCCATGCGCGCAGTTCACCTTTTTGCCACGTCGACGGCGCAGCCGATCGGCCCGGTGCGCATTGCCGAAAGCGGCTGGGACCGCACGCGCGGGTTGCTCGGCCGGCCTGAGTTGCAGGGCAGCGAGGGCCTCTTCATCACGCGCTGTAGTTCGGTCCACACGGTCGGCATGCGGCATGACATCGACGTCGTCTTCGTCGATCGCACCGGCCGCATCGTGCGCATCGCGGAGCGCCTCGCGCCGATGCGCATGGCGATGTGCCGGAAGGCTGCGAGCGTGCTCGAACTGGCGGCGGGCCAGGCGCGCGCACTCGGACTCTTCGTCGGTACGAGCTTGTACGGATGGAAAACCGAAAAGGAACCCGCATGACCGCGCGACCTGCCCACCGACCCAGCGGCCGAAGCCGCCAGCACGGCATCTCGATGACCGAGACGCTGATCGCACTGCCCGTGCTCATCCTGTTCGTGATGTGCCTCGTGCAGTTCGGCCTGATCTACCGAACGCGGTTGACGCTGGAATACGCAGCGCACGAGGCCGCGCGGGCCGGCTCGCTCAACAACGGCATGCCACTGCCCTTCATCATGCGCATGCCCAATGCGACGGGCTGGGGCGCGGTGAAGAGCGCGGCACTGGAGACCACCACCAACGTACTGACGCGCGGCAGCGTCTGGCAAGGACTGGTCAAGGGAATGATGCCGCTCAATGTGCGCGAAGCCAGCCCCGGCGGGCTCGTCAAAGGCTGGGTCGACACCAACAAGGACCTGATCGAATCGGCTTGCATCGAGTACCTGAACCCGACGCAACATGCCTTTATCGACTGGTCGTTCGTCGAGAACTTCGGCGAGAACCGCTGGGTGGTGCAGATCCCTAACGACACGATGCGCTACCGAAAGCCCTTGCCCTACGACTACAAGGCGAAGGCGCTGTCGACCGGCGCCGGCATCGACGACCCGACGCCGCCCGACGGCGAACTGCGTGGCGCTATTTCGAACGAGACGCTGGGCGAAGCGAGCGTGCTGCACTTGCACGTGCACTACGGTTATCGGCTCGGTATCCCTATTGCGAATCGCCTGATCGTGAAAGCGTTGCAGGGCTACCAGTTCGTCGCCGAGGCTTACTTCAAGGTGCTGTCACCCGATGGCGCCACCGCACCCGCAGGCGACTTCCGGCTCACTCAGCTGGACGCGTTCTACCTCGACCAAGGCAAGATTCCGCTGACTGCCGAAGGCGTCGTCGGCATGGAGTCGCCGATCTACTGGCATCCGTTCTATGCCTTCGGCCCCAAAAGCGATCGCAGCATCGATCTGCAATGGGATCCGCAGTGGAACAACAATCTGGGTAACAACGTGCTGGAAGCACCGGGCGATGCGATGACCAATATGTTTGCCTTCGTGCGCAACAACAGCACCGAGTGGGCGAACCAGTTGCTGGGCAGCGGCCTGGATGCACTGGGCGACAAGGTCGGTACGGCCAATGCGTTTTGTCCGGCCATATGGAGTGGTGCAGTCACGGGTGCGCTTGCTGGCATACCCAACCCGGGTGGCGGGCCCTGATTTCAACGCGCCGCGCTTCGCCAAATTTGCGCCGAATTGCGTGGGTATGCCACCGAAAATCGAAGAGTCAGGATCGACCCAGCTTCTTGAGCCGGGCCGGCTCGACGATCTCGATCCAGTAACCATCCGGGTCCTTGATAAAGGCGACGTCTTTCATCTTGCCCTGATCGGGGCGCTTGACGTACGTCACCCCGTTGTCGTCGAACCACTGCACCGCGGCGTCCAGGTCGGGCACCGAAAAACAGATGTGCCCGAAGCCCTGCGGTTGCGCATTGCCGTCGTGGTATTTGAAGTCGACGTCGTTTTCGGTGCCCCAGTTGTGCGTGAGTTCGAGGATGCCGGTCTGGCTGAAAGTCCACGCGGTGCGTTCGCCTACATCGTCGGGCGGTGCGTGGCCGGCCACTGGCTTGTGCAGGAAATAGAGCGAGAACTGCATCTCCGAAAAATCCAGCTTGCGCAGTACCCGCATGCCGAACACGCGGCTGTAGAAATCGAGCGCCACCGCCGGATCCTTCACGCGCAGCATGCTGTGGTTGAACACGAAGCTCTGCGACGCTGCATTCGGCTCCGCGCAGACGCCTGGATGGATTTCGGTGGTGAAGCTCATCGGGACGTCGCCACCGCCAAAGGGCGCACCATTGCCGATGCGGCCGATACGGCCGACGTTGGCGCCGGGCCAACGAGGCGCGGCGGCGTCTCGCTGGCCAGCAGCCGGCGCCGCAGGTAGCGCATGCACGTCACACGCAGGAACGATGCGAAGTTGGGCACCTCACCACGGTGCGCCAGCACCTCGTCGTGAAACGTCGAGATCAATGCATTGGTGGTACGCCCCTCTTCTGCCGCCATTTCGGCCAGCGTGTCCCACATCATGTTCTCCAGGCGCAAGCTGGTGAGCACACCATGAATGCGCACGGTACGCGAGCGCTGCTCATAGAGGATGGGGTCGGCGTTGACGAAGAACTCACACATGGCAGCCTCCTTTGGTTGATGACATAAAACTCAAACCGCGCGTGCCGTCATCTGGCTGGCGATGTACTCCGCCTGCCGGATCGCGAGCGTAACGATGGTCAGCGTCGGGTTCTCGGCGCCACCGCTGGTGAACTGGCTGCCGTCGCTTATGAACAGGTTGGCGATGTCGTGCGTCTGGCCATGGGCGTTGCAGACACTGTCCTTTGCCGATGCACCCATGCGGCAGGTGCCCATGTTGTGCGTGCTCGGGTAGGGTGGCGTCCGAAACGATTTGATGGCGCCGGCCGCCGCGTAGACACGCTGGCCCTGGCGAAACGCGTGCTCTCTCATCGCGATGTCGTTCTCGTGGTCGTCGAAGTGCACATTGGGGATGGCGCTACCCCACTTGTCCTTCAGGGTGGCATTGAGCGTGACGCGATTGCTTTCGCGCGGCATGTCCTCGCCGACGATCCACATGCCGGCCAGGCGCGTGTAGTTGTCCATGTACTCGGCAAACTCGGTACCCCAGCCGCCTGGATTCAGGAAGGCTGCCATGAAGGGCACACCGAGAGACAACGTTTCCAGTTCGTAGCCGCCGACGAAGCCGCGCTTCGGGTCGTGACGGGCTTCGTCGCGAACGATGCCGGCCATGGTGGTGCCGCGGTACATGTGGACCGGATCCTTGAACATGCCGTAAACCGATCCGGTCAGATGGCGCATGTAGTTGCGACCGACCTGGCCCGAGCTGTTGGCCAGCCCGTCCTTGTACAGATTGGAGGCCGACAGCAACAGCAGGCGCGGGGTTTCGATCGAGTTGCCGGCGACGCACACGATGCGCGCCTTCTGCCGCTGTTCCTTGCCCTCCTTGTCGAAGTAGACGACCCCATTCACTTTGCCGGCCGCGTCGTGCTCGATGCGCGTGACATGGCTCTCGGGTCGAAGGTCCATGTTGCCGGTCTTCTCGGCCTTGGGCAGCTCCGTGTAGAGCGTGCTCCACTTGGCGCCGCTCTTGCAGCCCTGAAAACAAAAGCCCAGTTGCATGCAACGGCCGCGACCGTCGCGCGGCTGGCTGTTGATGGCCATGTTGCCGGTATGCACTTCCTTGTAGCCCAGCTTGGTGGCGCCGGCGTAAAGGACCTTGAAGTTGTTGTTGCCTGGCAGGCCCGGGATGCCGTTGGTCCGCGTCACACCCATCTTGTCTTCGGCGCGTGCGTAGTAGGGCTCCAGTTCCTTCAGCGTGACCGGCCAGTCCATCAGGTTGGCGCCCTTGATATCGCCATACACCGTGCGCACCCTGAATTCATGGTCCTGCAGTCGCAGCGACGCACCGGCCCAGTGGGTCGTGGTGCCGCCGACCGTCTTGCAGATCCATGCCGGCAGATTGGGGAAGTCGGTGGCAACACGCCAGTTGCCCGATGTGGTGCGGTTGTCGAGCCAGGCGATCTGGCCGAACGACTTCCACTCGTCGTTGATGAAGGTGGCGCTGGACTGCAGTGCGCCGGCCTCCAGCACCACCACCTTGATGCCCTTTTGGGCCAACTCGTTGGCCAGCGTGCCGCCGCCGGCACCTGAACCAATGATGACGACCACCGAGTCGTCACTGGAATCGAACTTTGCCATGTTGTCTGTCTCCTGCTTGCTTTGTATGAATAGTCGGGATGGCAGGCGCTGCTCAACCGAGAAACGGCGGCGGGCTGGCGGCCAGGGTCGGCGCCGGCAGCCATTTGAGATCCTGGAAACCACGGGTGATGTAGCCACCCTTCTCCCAGGCCGAGCCGGGGTAGCCGAAGACCGCGAAGGCCATGTCGTTGTCGTACAGCGAGGTCACGCATTGACCACGCACCGCGTTGAAAAATGGCGTGCCTTCGATCGCTTTCACCACCGTCAGCTTCTTCGCGGCCGGGGCTTTGACGAAGCTGCCACCGGCAGCCTCGTCGAGCGCGGCAATGCCGGTGCGCAGCATCGGCACCGCCTCGGTTTTGGCATCCAGGTCTTTGACCAGGAGCGCGTAGACCGCATCGGGCAATTTCTTGTGCGGATACAGCACCCGGCCCATGGCCATCAGCGTCTGCCCTTCACTCTTGCTGAGCTGCTGCAGTTCCAGCGCCCAGGCCCGCGACGGCGCCAGCGCCGCCAGCACCGACCCAGTGGCAAGGGTGCCCATCAGGATGCCCGAGCCCTTCAGAAAATTGCGGCGTGCCAGCGGCAGATTCATCTTCGGCACACTGCCGTTGTCTTCGGTGCACGAGTCTGCGTCGGGCAGCGCCAACGCCAACGGTTCAATAGCAATCACACGCATGTCTTGTCTCCGGTTTTTTTGAGTGGCGAGCCAGTGTTGCACCCGCTTCCAGCCTGCAGGTTTTAGCCAGCTACATCCAAGGGAAAGCCCTTGCCATCACGCCCGTGCTCAACGAGCACCACCGAGGATCCACGTGGCCAGGCGCTTCAGATCGGCCTCGGATACCTGGGCCTGCGGCGGCATGGCCATATCGCCCCACTTGCCGGTACCGCCGTTCCGGATGCTCTTCATGAGAATCTCGACGGCTCCCTTGTCGCCGCTGTATTTCGCTGCCACGTCCTGGTAGGCCGGCCCCACCAGCTTGGTGGCCGCGGCATGGCAGCCGAGGCAACCGTACTTGCTGGCCAGTGCCGAATTGGCAAAGGCCGACGCCTGGGCGCCTGTCAACAGCACGGCCAGAACAATGCCGGTTGCCTTGCGATGTCTTTTCATACTTTGTCTCCTTGCGTGGGTGCGTACGTGACAAGTATTCGGCCAATGAACGCCTGGCGGGTGCTAGCGCGCTATTTACAGGGGTTACCCCATCCTGGCGGGTCTGAATTCGCCACCAAGGTACGGCCGACCCAACACGATCGGCGCGACCCACTACACTGACGGAGGACAAGAGAATGCCTCGCCGTTCGAGGCCGACGAAGGCGCAGGGGCCTCGAACGGGGAACCGGCGCACAGGTAAAAAAACCGACACCGCGTCCCTAGCGAAATCGGGCGCTTTTTTTGCTGGAAATTGCCATGGCCGCTGCCCCATCCGACGCTACCGACGCCTTGCTTAAAACTCCGCTCCATGATCTGCACGTCGAACTCGGCGCCCGCATGGTGCCGTTCGCCGGCTACTCGATGCCGGTGCAATACCCGGCCGGCCTGCTCGCCGAACACAAGCACACGCGCAACGCCGCGGGCCTGTTCGACATCTCGCACATGGGCCAGCTGCGGCTGGTCGGGCCCGATGCGGCGGCAGCTTTTGAAACGCTGATCCCGGTCGACGTCATCGGCCTCGCGCCGGGCAAGCAGCGCTACGGCCTGCTGCTGAACGACGAGGGCGGCATCCTCGACGACCTGATGTTCTTCAACGAAGGACACGACTCGATCTTCGTCATCGTGAACGGCGCCTGCAAGGTGGCCGACCTGGCGCACATCCAGCGCAAGATCGGCAACCGATGCGAAGTCCAGCCGTTGCCCGACCATGCTTTGCTCGCGTTGCAGGGGCCGCAGGCTGCGGCCACGATGGCGCGCCTGTGTCCAGGCATCGAACAGTTCGTTTTCATGACCGGCGGTGCGGTGTTGATCAACCACGGCGACGGCCCGAAGATTCCGGTCTTCGTCACCCGCAGTGGCTACACCGGCGAAGACGGCTTCGAGATCTCGGTGGCCGCGCGCGATGCCGAAGCGCTTGCGCGACTGCTGCTGGCACAACCCGAAGTCCAACCCATCGGCCTGGGCGCGCGCAACTCGCTGCGGCTCGAAGCCGGGCTGTGCCTGTACGGCAGCGACATCGACAGCACGACGACGCCCGTCGAAGCCGCGCTCAACTGGGCGATCCAGAAAGTGCGACGCGCCGGAGGTACGCGCGAAGGCGGTTTTCCGGGCGCAGACAAGGTGTTGGCACAGCTCACTGCCTCGACCGGCGGCGCAGGTCATACCGATCACGCGACGCTCAAGCGCAAGCGCGTCGGCCTGGTCGCGCTGGAGCGCATCCCGGTGCGCGACGGCACGCTGCTCGAATCGTTCGAGGGCGGACTGGCCATCGGCCAGGTCACCAGCGGCCTGCCTGGCCCGACCGCCGAACGGCCGATCGCGATGGCTTATGTCGCGCTGGCTTATGCCGAGCCCGGTACCCGCATTCAGGCGATCGTGCGCGGCAAGGCGGTCCCGATGGAAGTGACCACGCTGCCATTCGTTCCGACGCACTATTTCAGAGGCTGAATTTTTTTCTCAAGGAGTTTTCAGATGACAGTCAAATACACCAAAGACCACGAATGGGTCGATGCCGCCGAGGCAGGCGCTCCGGTCACCGTCGGCATCACGGTCCACGCGCAGGACGCACTGGGCGATGTCGTCTTCGTCGACCTGCCCGAAGTCGGCAAGACCTTTGCGCAGGGCGAAGTCGCCGGCGTGGTCGAGTCGGTCAAGGCCGCGGCCGACGTCTTCATGCCGCTGTCGGGGGAAGTCACCGAAGTGAACGAAGCCTTGCGCGCCGACCCATCGCTGGCCAACAGCGACCCGCTCGGTGCCGGCTGGTTCTTCAAGGTGAAGCTGGCCGATGCGCTGCAGCTCGACGCGCTGATGGACGCACCCACCTACGACAAGTTTTCCAGCGAAGCCTGATCACTCGCCATGCCGATGTCTGCCCTGCCCTCGTTGCCTTCGCTGCCTTCGTTTCGTGAACTCGAGAACGCCGATGAATTCATCACGCGCCACATCGGCATCGAAGCTGCAGACGAAGCGCGCATGCTGCCCGTCATCGGCTCGGCCACGCGCAAGGAACTGATCGACGGCATCGTGCCGCCATCGATCCGTCGAAGCAAGCCGATGGATCTTCCGCAGCCGATCAGCGAAGCCGGCGCATTGGCCGAACTCAAGGCGATCGCGGCGAAGAACAAGGTCGCGCGCAACTTCATCGGGCAGGGCTACTACGGCACCTACACACCCGGCGTGATCCTGCGCAACATCCTCGAAAACCCGGCCTGGTACACGGCGTACACGCCCTACCAGGCCGAGATTTCGCAGGGTCGTATGGAGGCCTTGCTCAACTTCCAGACGATGGTGTGCGACCTCACCGGCATGGCGATCGCCAATGCGTCGATGCTGGACGAAGCCACCGCCGCGGCCGAAGCGATGACGCTGGCCAAACGCAGCGTCAAGAGCAAGAGCGACGTGTTTCTGGTGGCGGGCGACTGCCATCCTCAAACCATCGAAGTGCTGCGCACGCGCGCCGCGCCGCTGGGCATCGAGATCAAGGTCAGCACCGCTTCCGACACGCTGCCACACCTGATGACCAGCGGTGATTTCTTCGGGGCGCTGGCGCAATACCCAGGAACGACAGGGCAAGTGCACGACCTGCGTCCGCTGGCCGGCCTCGCGCATGCCAAGGGCGCAGCCTTCTGCGTCGCGGCCGACCTGCTGGCGCTCACGTTGCTGGCGCCTCCCGGCGAGTGGGACGCCGACATCGTCTGCGGCACCACGCAACGCTTCGGCATGCCGATGTGCAACGGCGGCCCGCACGCTGCTTACCTGGCATGTCGGGATTCGTTCAAGCGCTCGCTGCCGGGCCGTCTGGTCGGCGTGAGCATCGATGCGCATGGTCAGACTGCCTACCGGCTCTCCCTGCAAACGCGCGAGCAGCACATCCGCCGCGAGAAGGCGACGTCGAACATCTGCACGGCGCAAGTGCTGCCGGCCGTCATCGCCAGCATGTACGCGGTCTATCACGGCCCGGCCGGGCTCACGCGCATCGCGCAACGCGTCGCCGCACTCACCGCGGTGCTGGCGCAAGGGCTCGAGCAGATGGGGCGCGAACTGGTCAACACGACGGCGTTCGATTCACTGACGGTGAAGAGCGGCGACGACACCACGCACATCCTCGAGCGCGCACATGCGGCCAACGTCAACCTGCGCCATCGGCTGCAACAGCACCTGGGCATTTCGCTCGACGAGACGACGACGCGCACCGACATCGAAATGCTGTGGGCGCTGTTCGTGCCGGCCGGCACGCCGATGCCGCGCTTCGCGGTACTGGCTGAAAAGGTGAAGCCGCGCATCCCTGAAGCGCTGCGCCGCACCAGCGCTTTCATGACGCACCCGGTGTTCAACACCCACAAGAGCGAGACGGCGATGCTGCGCTACATCCGCAGCCTCTCCGACAAGGATCTGGCGCTCGACCGCACCATGATTCCGCTCGGCAGTTGCACCATGAAGCTCAACGCGACGAGCGAGATGATCCCGATCACCTGGCCCGAGTTCGCGAACATTCATCCGTTCGCACCGGCTGATCAGCTCCGGGGCTATGCCGAGCTCGACCAGCAACTGCGCGACTGGCTGTGCGAAGCGACCGGCTATGCCGGCATCAGCCTGCAGCCGAACGCGGGCTCGCAAGGCGAGTACGCCGGCTTGCTGGCGATCAAGGCGTTCCACGCATCGCGCGGCGAAGAGCGGCGCAACATCTGCCTTATTCCGTCGTCGGCCCACGGCACCAACCCAGCCAGCGCACAGATGGCCGGCATGCAGGTGATCGTGACGGCCTGCGATGCGCAAGGCAATGTAGACCTCGACGACCTGAGGCGCGCCTGCGAAAAACACAGCGCCGAATTGGCCGCGGTGATGATCACCTACCCGAGCACGCACGGCGTGTTCGAAGCTGGCGTGAAGGAACTGTGCGCGCTGGTGCACGCGCACGGCGGTCGCGTGTATGTCGACGGCGCCAACATGAACGCGCTGGTCGGCGTGGCCGCGCCGGGCGAGTTCGGCGGCGATGTGAGCCACCTCAATTTGCACAAGACCTTCTGCATTCCGCACGGCGGCGGCGGGCCGGGTGTCGGGCCGGTGTGCGTGGTCGCAGACCTCGTGCCCTTCTTACCGGGACATGCGACGGCCGGTATCGCATCGCATGGCGTCGGTGCGGTATCGGCCGCGCCACTCGGCAACGCCGCGGTGCTGCCGATCAGCTGGATGTACTGCCGCATGATGGGCGCTGAAGGCTTGCAGGCCGCAACCGAGACGGCCATCCTGTCGGCCAACTACATCAGCGCACGGCTGAAAAACCATTACCCCACGCTTTACGCCAGTCAGAACGCCGAAGGTCGCGGGCATGTCGCGCACGAGTGCATTCTCGATCTGCGCCCGCTGAAAGAGACCAGCGGCGTCACCGCCGAAGACGTCGCCAAACGGCTCATCGACTACGGCTTTCATGCGCCGACGCTGAGCTTCCCGGTGCCGGGCACGCTGATGGTCGAGCCGACCGAAAGCGAGCCGCTGGCCGAACTCGATCGCTTCGTCGACGCCATGATCGCCATCCGTGGCGAGATCCGGCGCATCGAAGAAGGCGTCTGGCCGCAGGACGACAACCCGCTCAAGCACGCGCCTCACACCGCAGCCATTCTGCTCGGCGCCGAGTGGCCGCACCCGTATTCGCGCGAGCTGGGGGCGTTTCCGCTGGCTGCGTTGCGGCAGGCCAAATACTGGCCGCCGATCGGGCGGGTCGACAACGTTTATGGGGACCGCAATCTGTTTTGCAGTTGCGTGCCGGTGGAAATGTACGAGACAACTGTGGAGGACAAGACATGAAAGACACCGAAACATTTTCCGGCTTGCTCGAAGGCCAGATCGCCTGGGTGACCGGTGGTGGCAGCGGCATTGGGCTGGCCGGCGCCGTCGCGCTCGCGCAAGCGGGTTGCCGCGTCGTCATCTCGGGGCGCGACGCAGCCAAACTCGCTGGGGCAGTCAAGCAGGCAGCAGACCGCGGCGCGCCATCGGGCAGCATCACGGCCCTGCCGCTGGACGTGTCCGATCGCGCCTCCGTCGAGCGCGTCGCAACCGCCATCCAGGCGCAGCACGGGGGCGTCGACATCCTGGTCAACAGCGCCGGTGTCAACTTTCCGAAGCGCTTCTGGAAAGAGACCGACGCGGCCACCTTCGAGCAGGTCATGGCGATCAACCTCAACGGCGCCACGTTTTGCACGCTGGCCGTGCTGAAGGGCATGCAGGCGCGCCGCCGCGGCACCATCATCAACGTCGCGTCGTTCGCGGGCTGGCACTTCAGCTACCTCACCGGGCCGGCCTACATCGCGAGCAAGGCGGGCTTGATGGCGCTCACGCATTCGTTCAACATCGAAGAATGCGTGAATGGTTTGCGCGCCACCGCGCTGTGTCCTGGAGAGGTATCAACGCCGATCCTCAAGCAGCGCCCTGTCGAGCCAAGCGAAGAAGACAAAGCGCGCATGCTGCAAGAAGACGACATGGGCAAGACCATTCGCTTCATCGCCGAGATGCCGCCGCACGTGTGCATCAACGAGTTGGTGATCTCGCCAGTGTTTAACCGGGTGTACCTCGGCGGGGCGGATATTCAGCGGCGTTGAGTGACAGCACGTCCGGCTCTTGCTAACGCTTCGCCATTTCCCCCGTAGCCACCTGCCCACGCAACGCCCGCAGCTTTGACTTCATCCGCCGCTCGTTGTCCGGCCCCATTCGCACCAGCAGCTTCTGCCCGCTCGACAACGCCTCGAGCTGCGGGTCGGCGAACTCGTAGCGGGTCCACGGCCGTGACGACGGCACGGTGCCTTTCACCTCGGTCAGCTTGAGCTGCAATGGACCCTGCGGCTCCGGGGCCGCCAGCAAATGGTCGATAACCGCGACCAGCCGGTCATTGAAGTACTTGCCCGGATAACCCAGCTCTTCATAGGCCTGCTGAAACAGCGGGTACAGGCGCGCATAGACCGCGACGGCCTTGGCGCTGTCGACCGAATCCGTGAACGCGATGAAGTCGGTGTAGCGCCCGGCATTGGCCGGATCGAGGGTCAGCGTCTCGTCTGTGCCCGTCACTTCGAAGCGCTGCGGCGTGGGTTGCGTTGGCCACATGCGCGAAGGCGCTTGCGCACGCGGCAGGTTGTCGACGGTCGCGACGAAGCGGCGCACGAAGTCATCGATCTGCAGGAACGACGCCACCGACTTGGCGCTCAGCAAATCGGTCAGCGCCTTGGTCACTGCCGCATTCGAATCGGCCAGAGAAGGCAGCGCCGCGTCCGGCTGCGCAAGGGCGTCGATCGGGTTTTGCGGGCCTGTGGCAGCGGGCGCAGCAGGCGGTGCCGCAGGTGTCGCTGGGATGTCCGGCTGTGGCGCCATCGCAGTCGGTGCGGGCGGTGTCGTTTGCCGCTGTTGCGACCAGTACCACCACCCTGCTGCTGCAGCGGCGGCAAGGACGAGCAGCACGATGACGATGCGCAACGTCGGCGACTCGCGCGTTGGCCTGAATTCTGCTGGGTCTCTGGAATACTCTTGTGGATCGCGTTCTGGCATGCGCCTCATTAAAAACCCGCCAGCATGACGGCCCGTAACCTCATGTGAACACCAGGGACTCCGGATGGACATCGACTTCTCCAAGCTCACCGAGCACCAGCGTTACAAGCTCATGGCGAGCCTGATCGTGCCGCGGCCGATCGCGCTGGTGACCACGCTCGGCGCCGACGGCGTGGTCAACGCGGCCCCCTTCAGCATGTTCAACATGATGGGCGAAGAGCCACCGATCGTGATGATCAGCGTCAACCGGCTGCAAGACGGCGCGCTCAAGGACACCGCAGCCAACATCGTGCGCGAGCGCGAGTTCGTGGTGCACCTGGCAGACGAAGACACTGCCGAACAGATGCACCGCTGCGGCGAGCGCCATCCGCCGCATGTGAGCGAGCTCGACGTGGTCGGCTTCACTGCCTTGCCGAGCAACTACGTCAAGCCGCCACGCATCGCCGAAGCGCCGGTCGCTTTCGAGTGCACGTTGTGGGAAACGCTGGAGACCGACAGCCGCCAGATCTTTATCGGGCAGGTGCGGTGGATGCATGCGCGCGACGAACTCATCGACACCGAAACCTGGCGCGTGCGGCTGCAGCACTACTTCCCGGTGGGGCGCTTTGGCGCTAGCTTCTACGTGAAGACGCGCGAGCGGTATTCACTGGCCGCGCAGGGCGAAACGCGCAGTACGCAGATCGACGAGATGTAGCAAAGGGCATCCGTTCGCAGGTCTGTCGCGCGAACATTTCGCCCCGCTGTTGATATGCGCATTGCGTAGTTTTTGCGCATATTCGCATTGCTCATAGCGTATATTTCGCCTATGAGCCAGCAACAAGATCTCCTCCGCGACGCGATGCGCCGCCTCAACCTCACGCGCGACGCATTCGCCGAGCGTCTTGGCGTGCGCCGCCGCGCCCTCGACACCTGGCTGCTGCCGTCAGAGTCGAGCGAGTCGCGCGCCATGCCGGAGATGGTCGGCAAGTTCGTGGCGGAAATCCTGCAACGCGAAGCACTCGGAGCGGCAGCCGGATCAACAAGCACAGACCAGCGCCCCCTTGTGCAACGCATCGCGGCCGAAGGCAAACCGCAATTGCTGTCGGTCGCGCAATTCGACCGCGGCAGCCTGGAGGATTTGTTTCAGGTCGCCGATGTAATGCAGCCGATCGCGCGCCGGCAGAAGGTCACTCGCATCCTGGAAGGGGCCGTCCTCGGCAGCCTGTTCTTCGAGGCCAGTACGCGCACGCGGGTGAGCTTCGGCGCGGCCTTTTGCCGGCTTGGCGGCACGGTCTGCGACACCACCGGGTTCACCTTTTCGTCGATGGCCAAGGGCGAGTCGATCTACGACACCAGCCGCGTGATGAGCGGCTACGTCGATGCGCTGGTTGTCCGACATCCGGAGCAGGGTTCGGTGGCGGAGTTCGCACGCGCGACCAACATCCCGGTCATCAATGCCGGCGATGGTCCGGGCGAACATCCGAGCCAGGCCGTACTCGATCTCTACACGATTCAGCGGGAGTTCTCGCGCATGGGCAAGCTGGTCGACGGCACGCACATCGCGATGGTCGGCGACCTCAAATACGGCCGCACGGTGCATTCGCTGATCCGGCTGCTGTCGCTGTATCGCAACCTCAAGTTCACGCTGATCGCACCGCCGTCGCTGGAGATGCCGGCCTACCTAGTGGAGCTGGTCGCACAGAACGGTCACGTCATCGAGCAGACCGCGTCGCTCGAGCAAGGACTGCGCGGCGCCGACGTGGTCTACGCGACGCGTGTCCAGAAAGAACGCTTTGCAGAGGGCGAAGTGATGGAGGGCTACACGCCCGAGTTTCAGGTGCGCAAGGCACTCGTCGACGCAGTCTGCAAGCCCGACACCATCCTCATGCACCCGTTGCCGCGCGACGGGCGAGATGGCGCGAACGACTTGAGCATCGACCTCAATCACGACCCGCGGCTGGCGATCTTCCGGCAGACCGACAACGGCATTCCGGTGCGCATGGCCCTTTTCGCAGTGCTGATGGGTGTGGACAAGCAGGTGGCGCGCTCGATGCGCGATGCCGGATGGCGCTCGCCGGCGCACATCGGGCCGGACGACGCGGACTTCGACGGGCTGGACTGAACGGAGCTGGTCTCAACCGGTCGCTCAAACCAGCGACTGCAGCCAAGCCACCGCTTGCTGCAACTCTGCCGGCCGAATCTCGTGCCCGCCCGGATAGTCGGCGCCCGACAACGCGATCGGCAGGTTGCCGACGAAGGCGCGCATGTGCTCTGCAGCAGCCAGCGGAATCACGTTGTCCGCGGTGCCATGGCTGACCCACAACGCCTTGCCTTCGAAGGCTTTACGCGGCGCCACATGCCCTTCGACCTGCGGCAGCAAACGGCTGTGCCAGACCATCGCAGCGCGAACTTTTTCAGGCTGCGTGAGCAACAGCGACAGCGACATGATGCCGCCCTGGCTGAAGCCGCCGACGACGACGCGCTCCGGCGGCATGCCCAATTGCTGCGCGGCTGAGGTCACCATTTCGCCGACCAGAAAGCGGCTCTCACGCTCCTGCTCTTCGTCGATGGTGCGCTGGCCGGCGGCGCTGACCTGAAACGAAAACCACGCATACGAATCGGGCGACAGCACATTGGGGGCGCGCAAGCTGACGACGTGAAACGCCGGCGGCATGTGCGGCGCGAGTCCGAACAAGTCGGCCTCGTTGCTGCCGACGCCGTGCATCAGCAGCAGCAGCCATGGCTCGGCCACATCGGCAGCGGCAGGTCGCTCCAGAAAAGAAAGCGGCAGGCGCAAGCGAGGTGATGTCGAGGAGGGTTCGGTCATGGAGGCGTCGGGTCGAAGGAATGGGAAAGGAGTGATTGCGCAAAGCCTTTGGCAAGGCTTTGCACGATGTCGTGCGCAGGCAGCGGCTTGCAGCCCGTCGCGTTCTGTCCCGACCATAGCGGGGAAAAGTCGCCACTGCCCTGCGCTTCGGCCTTGGCACGCAATGGCGCGATACCGGCGGTCGCCATCGGAAACTCCGGCGGCGCGGTGCCGATCGGTCCGAGCTCGCGCATCACGCGGTTCACGATGCCGCGTGCCGGTCGCCCAGTGAACACATTGGTCAACGCCGTGTGCCGCGCGGCCTCGCTTTGCAATGCCGCGCGATGCAGGTTCGTCGTCGTGGCCTCGGGGCACAACAGGAACGCGGTGCCGACCTGAACTCCCGCGGCACCCAGCGCCATGGCTGCCGCGACGCCATCGGCATCGGCGATGCCGCCCGCAGCGATCACCGGCACCTTCAGCGCGCGCACCAACTGCGGCAAGAGCGCGAAGGTACCGAGTTGGCGCGTGAGGTCGTGCGAAAGAAAGTGACCACGATGGCCACCCGCCTCAAGGCCTTGCGCGATGACCGCATCGGCCCCATGCGCTTCGAGCCACAGCGCCTCGTCGAGCGTGGTCGCCGAGGCCAACACCTTCGAACCCCAACGCTTGACTTTTGCGAGCAGCGCGGGCGACGGCAAGCCAAAGTGGAAACTGACCACCGGCGGCTCGAATTCGGCCAGCACGGCCGCCGCCGCTTCATCGAACGGGTTGCGGCCAGGCCCGGCACCGACGCTCTTCGGGTCGATGTCGAACTCGCGGTAGTAAGGCGCCAGGGCGCTGCGCCATGCGGCGTCTCGCGCGGCATCGGGCTCCGGCGGCGTGTGGCAAAAGAAGTTGACGTTGTAGGGCTTGTCGGTGCCTGCGCGGATGGCGGTGATCTCGCTACGGATCGCGTCGGCGCCGAGCATGGCGCAGGGCAGCGAACCGAGGCCGCCTGCGTTGCTGACTGCGATGGCGAGTGCACTGCCCTGCACGCCTGCCATCGGCGCTTGAGCAAGGGGTAACGCAGTGCCGAGAAGGGTTTGCAAAGTGAGGTGCATGACTGGTTCCTTGGACGGGAACGCCATTGTCCACCGCTCTTCGCCGGTCTTGCACACGCTGTGAACTCGCCTAAATCGCGATCACGAACAGGCCAATGTGGGTGCTGCCCGCCGCAGCTGCGGCAGCACGCGGCAAGGTCGTCGTGTTCATGGTCCGGCTCAGTCGAACATGTCCGGCTGCGTTGCCGCGATCTGGTCGTACAGCGTCTGGAAATGCAGCCAGCCGATGAATTCGCTACCGACATGCTCGCGGCTGTAGCGCGCGCGTTCCGGCGTGACCAGCCGTGGCGTGACGCCGCTGGCGTCTACCAGCAGTTGCTGCTGGCAGCAACGTTCCAGCGCGATGAACCAGAAGGCCGCCGCATCGATGCTGTGGCGGCTGGCCGTCAGCAGCCCGTGGTTTTGGTGGATTGCCGCCTTCACGCCCTTGAACGCGTTGGCGACCTTGTTGCCGGCCTCCTTTTCGACAGCGACCTGGCCTGCCTCATCGCCGATCACCGCGTGGTCTTCGAAGAACGCAGCGGCGTCCTGCGTGATGGGTTCGAGCTTCTTGCCGAGCGATGCGAAGGCCGTGCCGTACACCGTGTGCGCATGGCACATCGCGAGGATGTCGGGGTGCGCGTCATGCACCGCGGCATGCAACACGAAGCCGGCGCGATTGACTGCGTAGTCGCCTTCGACGACCCTGCCATCGTGGTCCACCAGGATCAGGTTCGACACCTTGACCAGCGAGAAATGCACCGCCATCGGGTTGGTCCAGTACAGGTGCGGCCGCTCCGGATCGCGGATCGTCAAGTGGCCTGCGAAGCCGTAGTCGAATCCTTGCTGCGCGAACGCACGGCAGGCGGCGACGAGATGTTCCTTCAGGTACTGGCGCTGGTCGGCGTGGTTGGTGAAGGTCGGGATCTCGGGGAACTTCAGTCCAACCTGTTCGGGCTGATAAACCGAAATGCGCTTCTTGATGTCGAGCATATTGTTGTCTCTGGCTGGTTGTGTTGCAGATTGCGAATGCAAGTCGTGACGGGCACGCAAGACGCAGATCATCCGCATCGGCGGCCGCGTTGACAAAGGACGACTGTTCACCAATGGCTGAAACAGATTCATCTATGCTCGTGAAAACCAGCACATCCGATGCGACGTCTTCCATCCTTCTTCGCACTTCGCGCCTTCGAGGCAGCGGCGCGGCTTGGCGGCTTTACGCAAGCAGGCCAAGAACTGCATCTGACGCCGTCCGCCATCAGCCATCAGGTGCGCGCGCTTGAAACATGGTTCGGCCGTGCGCTCTTCACGCGCGGTGTACGCAAGGTGACGCTGACCGTCGACGGCCAAAGGTTGCTGGACCAGCTAAGTCCGGCCTTCGATCAGATCGAGGATGCGTGCGCCGAGCTGGGTCCACTGCAATCCCGCAGCGAACTCGCGGTCCACTGCTCGCCGAGCTTTGCCGCCAAGTGGCTCGGCCCACGGTTGCCGCAGTTCATGGCGGCGCATCCGTCGATCGTGATCCGCATGTCATCGAGCGCGGAACCTGCGGACCTGGCCAAATCGGCGGACATCGATGTCGACATCGCCTATGGGTTGCCCCCGCCGCATGCCAATGTGATGGTCGAGCCGCTGGGACTCGAGTCGACGGTGCCGATGTGCTCGCCGCGCCTGCTTGAAGGCCGTGACTCGATGACGCCGGCCGATGTGCTGCGATTCACATTGATCGATTCCAAGGTCAATCCAGTGCAGTGGACCGATTGGTGCAAGCTGAACGGGCTCAAGCTGCCGGCCGGTGCGCGGCCCTCTTTCGATCGGGGTTCGATGGTTATCGCTGCTGCAGTTGACGGCATGGGCATCGCATTGGAGACGACGCGCTTTGCACAACGAGACCTCGAACGGGGCGATCTGGTGATTCTGGATGGCCCGTCTTTCCATCGGATCGAGCGCGTCACCCACTTCATTTGCTATCGCAAGTCGGCGATCGACAACGAGCGCCTTATCGCGTTTCGTGACTGGATGAAAGCGCAGTTGCTGCCAGCGACCTGAGCGAGCGCCTGTGCGCAGCTAGACCAGCCGCAGATCGCGTGGCGCAACCCCCGCAAACACCCGATCGAGCTGCGCAGGCGACAGTCCGTACATCCGCGCGAACAAGCCGCCGAACACCGCGCGGTATTCGTTCAGCACCGGATAGTCGCGGTTCTGGAACAGATTGGCTTGCGACACCTCGACCTGCTCGCCCAACACGCGACCGCCGGCCTGTGCAGCGAGGCCGCCACCGAGCACCCAGTACACGGTGCCGTGGCCATGGTCGGTGCCCTTGTTGCCGTTCTCACGGAAGGTGCGGCCGAACTCGCTGATCACCACCACCACGGTGTCGCGCCAGGCGTCGTCGCCCATCTCTTCCGCAAAGCCGGCGACGCCACGGCCGAGTTCCTCGAGGCGGTTGGCCAGGTAGCCGGTGCCGGCGCCCTGCCCCACGTGCGTGTCCCAGCCGCCGACATCGACGAAGCCGAGGTCGAAGCGTTCGCGCATCAGTCGCGCCATGCGCCGCGCGACCAGCTCGAAGCCCTTCGACGTCATCGCGTTGCGGCTGGCCGCTTCCATCTCTTCCTTGACGGCGCGCTGTACCTCGTCACGCACCGCAAAGCCTTCGACCACCGGCTGCGCGAGCTTGGTGTTGCGATACATCGCCTCGATCACCTTGCTCTGTCGCGCGTCGATGGCCTGGCGGCCGACCGAGCCGAGCGCCATGTTGGCGGCCTTGGCGTCGCCCCTGAGCGCGATCGGCAGCTGGTCGGTAAAGGCCATCGGCGACACCGCCGTCAGCGGTCCGGCACCGAGCACGCCGGCCAGCCGATTCAAGAAGCCCGAACGATAGTCGCGGCCGCGGTCGAGTGCCTGGCCGAGCTCGATCGAGTCCTGCGTTTCGAAGTGACTGCGCGTGAGGTCGTCCGTGCCGGCGAACGGAATGAACGCCGCTTGCTGCTTCTGGAACAACGGCATCACGCTGGTCGCGAGCGCCGGGTGCAGTCCCCAGTGCGCATCCAGCTGCAGCGCGCCATTGGGCTGGCCGGGCCGCGGCACTGCGATGGTCGGCCGCGCGCTGCGATAGAAGTCGTCGGTGGTGCCCGATGCGATGGGCACCAGCAGGTTGGCGCAGTCGTAAGCACCGCGCAGGAACACGACCAGCAGCTTCGCGTTGCCGGCGGCAGGCGCGGCCATGAGCCGGCCCGCGGCACCGGCGAGCGGTGCGACGCCCATGAGCTTCAAAAGATGTCGGCGTTGCATGTGAGTTTCCGGTACGTGTTCAGCGATTCATCAACTCGGGCGAAGCGAGCAGGAAAGTGTTCCAGTCCTGCGGCGATCGTGCATCGGCCAGCGCGGCCCGTGTGTCGGCGCCCAAGCCCGGCAACGCCGCACGCACCGCGCCCGACTCGGCCAGCGCCGGGAAGGTCGGGCGTTCCAGCGGCGCGCCATCGTCGGTGCGAAACAGCACTGCGCCGTTGGCACCGATGGCGCGCGCAATCTCGAAGCGCGTGGTCATCTGCCCGGCACTGGCCCACGCCGATTGCGTGAGTGGATAACCATCGGGCGTCTCGTGGCCGTACAGCGGCTCGCCCATGCGGTTGATCCAGCCGATCAGCGGGGCTGTATTCGTCACCACGCGATCGTCGTACGCCAGCCGCACGCCGGCCAGCGCGTAGTGGACCGGATCACGAAACTTGTGGCCGAGCGACGCGCTGAACTCCGGCGAAGAGAACATGGTGGCCAACGTCGCGGCGATGTCGCCATCGCTGCGCGTGAAGGTGTCGGCCATGCGATCGACCAGCACCTGCGACGGCTCGTCCGCAACGAAATAAACGGCAAGCTTGCGCGAGATGAAGCGCGCCGTGGCCGGCGCGCGCGCGAGGCGGTCGAGCGCCTCGTCGACTTCAGCCATCCCATGACCCGTGATCGGTCGGCCCAGCAAGGTCTTGCCGCCATAGTCGTGGCGCTGCGGGTTGAACTCGAACAGCCCGCGGCGCACGTAGTCCTCCGCGAGCGCGGGACGCATGCGCGGCGCTGGCTCGTCGGTCGCGCGCAGCGTGACACCGAGGCCGGTGAGCACGCGCGCCAGCTCCTGCACGTCGGCTTGCGAATAGCCGCTGCCGACCCCCAGCGTATGCAGCTCCATCAGCTCGCGCGCATAGTTTTCATTGATGCGGTTGGCGGCGTTTTGCGCGTTGTCCAGATAGCGCAGCATGGCCGGATGCCGCAACGTGGCACCAAGCAGATCGCGAAACCTGCCGAGCGCGTGCGGCCGGATGGCGCTGTCTTCGTAGTCGCCGATCAGCGCGCGAAGGTTGTCCTTGCGCACGTTGACGTTGAAGTGATTCATCCAGAACCATGTCATCTGCTCTTGCAACTGGTTCGGCGAATAGAGCGCCCGCAGCACGAAGCGTTGTTGCGCCTCGCGCGAAAGCCGATTGAGCTCCTGCTGATAGGCCTGGCGCGCGGCCTTCTTCTGGTCTTCGTCGGGCAAGGCATCGGCCGCCTTGCGTTGCGCCTCGAGCGCGATGGCGAGCTGGTCGACCGGCGTGCGCGAAATGGTCATGCCGTCGACCTGCGCCTGCGCTGCGGTTGGCAGTACGGCCGATCTTGGATTGAGCTGGTCGCGCATCCACGGGCCGAGCCCTCGGCGCGTCAACTGCGCCTCAGTGGCGGTGCTGGCGCCCCAGCTCACCCGGTTGAGCCAGAGCAGGCGTGTGGCTTCGTCCACCGGTGCCGCTGGCAGAGTGACCGTAGCGATCGCGCGACCCGAAGCGGGACCGGTGGAACACCCCGTCAGGAGCACCAGCGCGCAGGCGCCGAGCACGCCCAGGCCAACCGCTGCGCGCAGGGTGGTCATTCGCGGCGCATGTCGTGACGTCGCACGTCGCCGATGGCATGTTGCGCCGCGTCGAGCGCCGCATCGACATGGGCCAGTCCGTGCTGCTGGAACGGACGCGAGCGCGGATCGTCTTCTTCGCGCGCCACGTCGGAGTGCACCTTGCGCAACAGGTCTGCCGCTGCGTGCAGCCGGCCTTCGCGCGGTAGCCATGCATCTGTCGGCGGCTGCCACTGCAGCGACTTGCCGTCCAGCCACGCAGCGCGCTGCAGATCGTTGATAGCGGCAGCAACCTCGTCGCGAACGATCATCTCGTCCTGCGAGACCTGACCGTCTTCAGGGCGGCGATGGTCGACTTGCCAGGCCGCGGAACGCAAATCGGACAACGCGTGAAGATAGAAAGGATGCTTGCCGTATTCGTCGGCAAAGGCCGGTGCAGTGGCAGAGACGGCGGCGGCGGCGAGCGCCAGTGCCAGGATGAAACTTGTCTTCATGTGAGTGTCCTTGACGGGTGACGAGCGGCAATGGCCGCCTCCTCTCAACCCGCCAGGACACACCGGCGTTGACCTGCTTTACCCGCAATGCACAAAGGGAATTAATTTACTCTTTGTGCCCGCGCAAGTCAGGCTGTCGACAGCCTCGCCGGGGCCGCGCCGGCAATTTGCCGCAGCGCGCGTTCGAACACTTCGACCGGCTGGCCGCCCGAAATCAGGTGCTGGTTGTTGATGATGATCGCGGGCACCGAGTGGATGCCGGCGTCGGTGTACATGCGTTCGCGCTCGCGCGTTTCTTCGGCGTACTCGTCGCTCGCCAGAATCTCGCGTGCACGCGCTTCGTCGAGCCCCGCTGCGCCGGCGAGCCGCACCAGCACCTCGGGGTCCGAAGGGTTTTCGCTGTCGGTGAAGTAGGCCTTGAGCAGCGACTTCTTGAGCACGATCTGCTTGTTAACGTCTTCCAGCTCGGCCCAGTGCAGCAACCGATGCGCATCGAAGGTGTTGTAGATGCGTGGCCGGCCGCCGGCACTGAACTGGAAGCCGACCGCAGCGCCGCGCGCACGGATCATCTCTCGCGACTCCGCCTGCTGCTCCCGCGACGAGCCGTACTTCTGGTTCAGATGCTCGAAGGTGTCTTGCCCTTCCTTCGGCATCTGCGGGTTCAGCTCGAACGGCTGAAAGTGCAGCTCGGCCTTGACGTCGGGCGCGACACGGGCCAGCGCCGCTTCGAGCGCACCGAGCCCGACGGCGCACCAGGGGCACGACACATCGGACACGAAATCGATCTTGAGTTGGGTGATCATGGCTTCATTCTTGCCAAGCGCCACCGCCCTTGTTGCGTACAAGGTTTTGCAGGTGGATGAATTCGTGCCCTTAAAGTCATTCCTGTGCCTGCGATGCCATACGCGCCGGTGCGTTGCTGGCGCCATAGCCGTCGTATGCGCCGATGCGCTGCACGACTTCGAAAAACAGTCCCTGCTCGAAACTCTCTGTGTAGATATGAAGGTAGTCGCCCGTGGCCGAACGGTCGAACAGCACGCCTGCAGCGCGCATGCGGTCGAGCAGCGCGGCGTCGATGTCGAGCCGCGTCTGCAGGTCGTCGTAGTAGTTGCCGGAGATGGGTACGAATCGCAAGCCGTTCCCACGCAGCGCAGCGACCGTCTCGAAGATGTCGTCGCAGGCCAGCGCGATGTGATGCACCGCGCCGCCGCCCGTCACGCTCAAGGTGCGCGCGGTGCGGGTGCGCTGGCTCATCGACACGTTGAGTACCAGCCGCACGCTGCGGTCGGCGTTGGCGACGCCGCGGCTGCGGATCAGGCCGAAGGGGTCGGCCAGCTCCAGGCTTTCGCCGGGTTCCAGGCCGAGCACGGCGCGCGAGAACAGCACCCATGTGTCGAGCTGATCCACTGCGAGGCCGAGGGCGACGTGGTCGATCGAGTGCAGCCCCACGACGGCTGCGTCGGACGTCGAAGGGGCATCGTCTTCCATGACGAAGTCCGCTTCGTAAAGGCCCCTGCTGCCGAGCGACGAGGGTACGAAGTGCACCAGATTGCCGCCCGGCGCGACGATAGCCGGCACCTGCACTTCGTCGGGACCGAGCGGGCTGTCATGCCGCTGCGAGCGCATGGCAGTGGCGCGCGCCGCAGCGCCCTGTGGATCGTCGGTGCGAATGCCCAGCGCACACACCGAAGTGCCGTGCGCCTCGAAACGACTTCGCGCGAACGAGTCGGGTTGCGCGTTGACGATGAGATGGATATCGCCCTGCCGATACAGCGCGACCGCCTTCGAGCGATGCTGCCCGACGCGCTTGAACCCAAGCTGTTGCAGCAGCGCGCCGAGCGTGCCGGCCGATCCCGCCGGACCCTCGCTGGCTGCGAACTCGATGAAGGTGATGCCAGAAAGTGCCGGCATCGGCGGCGGGCTGAACAGCTCGATGGTGTCGCCCACGCGCTGCGCCCGCGTTGAAGTTTTGCGTGTCGTTGACTGCGTCTCGGACCGCGCTTCAAGACGATCGCGCACCTGGCTTTCAAGGTACAGCAGGGACCGCATTGCATCGACCGCGGTGCGACGGTTCGGCGTTTCGCGGAACACGTCGTTGAAAATCTCGAGCGACAACGGCCCCGTGTAGCCGGCCAGCAGCGTCTTCTCGAAAAAGGTCACGACATCGAGATCGCCCTGCGCCGGAAACAAGCGATGGTGGCGTGCCCACTGCAGCACCGACATGTCGAGCAAGGGCGCGTCGGCCATCTGCAGGAAAAAGATCTTGTCGCCGGGGATCTCGACAATGCCGGCCGGATCGTCCTTCAGCGACAGCGTATGAAAGCTGTCGAGGATCAGGCCCAGATGCGGATGATCGGCGCGACGCACGATGTCCCAGGCCTGGCTGTAGAGGTGGGTCTTGCGACCCCACGCCAGTGCCTCGAAGCCGACCCGCAGGTTGCGGCGCGCCGCGCGCTCGGCCAGTTCGTGCAACTGCGCCGCGGCGAGCGCCGGGTCGTCGAGGGTTGCCGGCGAGGTGTTCGAGCAGCACAGAACCAGCGGCGCGCCCATCGCTTGCATCAGGTCGAACTTGCGCTCGGCACGCTCCAGGCTCCGGCGGAATTGCGGCTCCGGCATGGCTTCGAAATCGCGAAACGGCTGGTACAGATCGATCGACAGGCCCAGGTCTTTGGTGATGCGACCGAGTTCGGCCGCGCTGCCGTTGAAGTTGATGAAGTCGTTCTCGAACAGTTCGATGCCGTCGAAGCCTGCAGCAGAAATCGATTCGAGTTTTTGACGCAGCGTGCCGCTCAGGGACACGGTCGCGATGGAGCGGTGCACGGTGTGGGTCAGTCGTTCGATGTGGTGCGGGAGGCCATGGGTGCCACTTTAGAAAGGCATTGCGCCGCCGACAATGCAAACGGAACTCGTCGCGTTCGATCATCGATCAGTGACGAGCGATATTCAGACGTTCTCGGGGTTTGCCCTTAGCAACCGCGCTAAGCCGCTCAACTCAATACGCCAGCTTCGGATACCAGTCGCTGCCCCGCCCCGCCGGCGTCAGGTCCAGGATGTTCCACAGCGGCGTCGGGTCCGGCGCACCGCGAGCGTCTTCGCCGGGGTCGGCCGTGCCGCCGAGTTCGGATCCCCAGAAATGGAAGACCTTGCCGTCACGCTTGACCCACACGTCGAGCGCCGGCCATTCGTTGCCATCCGGCGCGAGCCCGCGATAGTCGCGAGCGAAGTCGTCGCCGACGGTCGCGTAGAACTCGAGGTTGCGCCAGCCGCGCTCGCGTGCGAACGCCAACTGACGCTCGACCGGCGAGCGCCCGATCACGGCGATTGCCACCTTCTGCACCAGGTCGCGCACTGGCGTGTCCATGGCACCCAGAAACGACGTGCACATCGGGCAGGCTTGCTTTCGCTCGGGGCCGTACATCCAGAAGTAGGTGACGAGCGTGTCGTGCGCGCCGAACAAGTCGACCATGGGCAATGTCTTGCCGTTCTCGTCCTTGAACTCGTAGCCGCGCGCTTCGCCGCCTGGAGGCAAGGCGCGGCGTTGGGCGGCGACGCGCTCGATGTGGCGCCGGAGTTCGATCTCTTCGGTCAGCAGCGCCGTGCGTGCCTTACGGTACTCGGCGCTGTCGTTGGGGTAAGGCTTGCTCGCTGCAGCTGCGAGTTCGGTCGCAGGTTTCAGTGCGGTCATCGCGTTCCTTTCAGAGACTGCGCCAGAAGTCGATCAGCAACTGCGTGAACTCGACCGGGCGCTCCACTGCGCTCAGGTGCGCTGCGTCGATGGTCGCCAGCCGCGCGCCGGGGATGGCCGCCACCATGGCTTCCGACATCGCCATCGGCGTGGCCTCGTCCTGCAGGCCACCGATGACCAGCGTCGGCACGGCGATGCGTCGGTTGCTCTCGCGAAAGTCGATGGCCGCGACCGCCTTGCAGCTTGCGATGTAAGCCTGCGGCTCGTTGCGCAGCAGCACGTCTTTCAGCGCCTCTGCGGCGGCCGTGCCGTCCTGGGTACTGGTGTAGCCGGGCGTGAGCCAGCGCGAGACGGCGCCCGGCGCGATGGCTGCGATGCCGCCGGTGCGGACGGTCTCCTCACGGGCTGTCCAAGAGGCTTGGTCGGGGTAATGGGCCGCCGAGTTGGCGATCGCCAGCGTCTTCAACAATTCCGGGTGCTGCACTGCCAGTGCTTGCGCCGTCATGCCGCCCATCGAGAGCCCGACGAAGTGCACGGGCTCGCCGTCGGCCTCGCGCGCGAGGAGGTCGGCCGCGTCGTGCGCCAGCATGTCGATGCGCAAGTCGCCAGGCACGATTTCCGATGCGCCGTGGTTGCGGTGGTCGTAGCGCAACACGGTGTGCGCGCGAGACAGCAACGCGGCCACGCCGTCCCACATGTGAAGGTCGCAGCCGAGTGCATGGCTCAGCACGACGATCGGGCCTTCGCCTTCGCGCAGGACGTTGAGACGGGTCATGGTGTTCCTGGTGGTTTCGGTGTCACTGGTGTGCCTGCGGGCAGCAGCCCCTTCTCGCGCAGGATGCCCGCTGCGATGCCGAAGGCATGGTTGGCGACCGGCACGCCGCAGTAGATGGCGGCCATCATGATCACTTCCTTGATGTCGTCGGGCGTCAGGCGTGACTCGGGCGGGCCATCGAGCGCGGCGCGCACGTGCATCGCGAACTCTTCGTACGCATGGATGCCCAGCATCATCGACAGCACCATGTAGCGGCGCGTCTTGTCGCCGAGCGCCGGCCGGCCCCAGATGTCGTTCCACGCATGGCGCGTGATGAGCTCCTGGAACTCGGCGTTGAAGTCGTTGCGATTGGCCAGCGACTTGTCGACCCATGCATCGCCCAGCACGCGGCGCCGGTTGACGAGCCCGGACTCGTAGGTGTCATCGGTCATTGCGAAATTTCCTTGCTTGAAAGTCGGGCCTTAAGCGCATCGACTTCGGCCAGCGCGATGTCACCGGCGCTGTCGGCCAGCGCCACCGAGAACCATTCGTCCGCGGCGTCTTGCGGCAGCTCGGCGCGCAGCCGTTCGATGTTGGCGCGCATACGTGCGGTATCGACCTGCAGGCCCGGCAAGGCGCTCGCCATCGCTCGCACGCTGCCGTGCGCCGACATCAATAGCTGCGGCCATTCGGCCAGTTCGGCCTGCCAGGCGCCGAGCGCGCGTTCGTGTTCTTGCGGCATGGCGGCGAGCAACGCAGCGACCCGCTGCGGCGTGCGGTGCGCAGCCGCGATAGCGACCATCGACGCCACCGGATTGCGTTTGTGCGGCATGGCCGACGAGCCGCCGCGGCCGGGCTCGCTCGGCTCGGCGACTTCGCCCACTTCGTACTGACCCAGCAGCGCGATGTCGCCGGCGATCTTGCCGAGGCTGCCGGTCATCAACGCGAGCTCGCAGCCGAGAGCGACCCACTCGTCGCGCTGCGTGTGCCAGGTTGCGCCGGGATCGCCGAGCGCCAGGTCGGTCGCCATGCGCCGGCGCACCGCCGCGCCCTGCCCGCGCATCTGCGCCAGCGTGCCGACCGCACCCCCCAGCTGCACCTGCAGCGCGCGCTTTGTCGCGCTGCGCAATCGCAGGCGGCTGCGCACCAGCGGCGCCGCCCAGCCCGCGCACTTGAAGCCGAAGCTGGTGACCGAGGCCGGCTGCATCAGCGTGCGCGCCAGCATCGGCGTGGTCGCATGCAACGTGGCGAGCTTGAGCAGCGCATCGGTCGCCTTCGCCAGATCGGCTTCGACCAACGCCACCGCCTCGCGCGTGACCAGCGACATCGCCGTGTCGATCACGTCCTGGCTGGTGCTGCCGAAATGCACGAACGGTGCGGCGTCCTTGTTGAACAGGCCCACCGCCTCGCGCAAGGTCTTGACCAGCGGGATGGCGACGCTGCCGGCACGGCCGCTTTCACGCACGATCTTGGCGACGTCGAACAGCTCCACCTTGCAGCTGCCGACGATGGTCTGTGCGGCCGCCTCGGGGATCAGACCCTCTGCTGCTTGCGCTCGCGCCAGCGCGGCCTCGAAGCGCAGCATCGCGCTGACGAAGTTGGTGTCGCTGAAGGCCGCCAGCGTTTCGGATGTGGAAAGAAAACCTTCGAAGATGCTCATGTCAGTAGCGTAACTGCGCCACGGCGCGGAGGTCGTCCGGCGATGCAGTGCCAAAGCCGAAAAACTCCAGGTACGCCGGGATCATTTCGAACAACATGTCGGTGCCGACCTGTACCGCGCAGCCCTTGTCTTTGGCCGCCTGCAGCAGCGGCGTGTACTCGGTCTTCATCACGACCTCGCCGACGAAGGTGCCCGGCGCGATGCGGTCGATGTCGAAAGGCAACGGGTCGCCGTCTTTCATGCCGAGCGGCGTCGCGTTGACCACGACGTCGAAGCCGGCCGGGTCTTTGGAGCCAGTGGTAACGACCATCTTGGGGTAGTGCTCGCGCAGCCGCGCAGCCAGCGCATTGGCCGATGCATCGCTCATGTCGAACAACGCCAGCTCAGCCGCCCCCGCTGCAGCGATCGACGCAGCAATGGCCGAGCCGACACCGCCCGTACCCGACACCAGCACACGCGTCCCCTTGAAAAGCCGGCCCTTGCGCTCGACGCCGCGCACGAAGCCGGCGCCATCGAACTGGTCGCCGAGCAACGTGCCATCGGGTCGCTTCAGGATGGCGTTGCACGCGCCGGCGATGCGCGCTGTCGGCGTGACCTCGTCCATCAATGCGACTGTCGAAACCTTGTGCGGCATCGTCACCAGCGCACCGCGAATGTTGCTGAACCGGAAGATCGCCGCGAGCGATGCAGCGTAGTCGTCGGGCTTGACGCCCATCGGCACGACTACCGCATCGATGCCTTGCTGGTCGAACCAGGGGTTGTAGATCATCGGCGCCTTGAAGGCTTCGGTCGGGAAGCCCAAGTGGGCGATGAGCATGGTCTTGCCGGAAATCATGGTGACGATCTGAAAGGGTCGGTGCGGGGTCAGCGCAAGAAAGAAAGATGGGCTTTGCGCGGGATGTCGATGGGCACGGGCGCAGCCTTGATTTCGAGCACCGTGGGCTTCGTAAACTGACTCGCATCCGATGGCTCGAACTGCGGCCAATGCGGCAGGCCTTGGTCGTCTCCTTCACCATTCGGGTTGCCGCTCTTCGCGAAGTTGGCCCACCAACCCTGCATCAGCGCGGTGATGCGGTCGTCGTCGGCACCCCAATCGCGATCGAGCACGCGCGTGGTGCCGAAGATGTACGGGTACTCGGAGCTGTGGAACACGCCGAGCTTCGCGGCCGGTTCGCCGTCCCCGGACTCGCGATAGCGCTGGCCTTTCCTGAATGGCTGCAACTGCGCGAAGTGATAGGCCCAGGTCGGTGCAACGGCAGCTTGCGCACTCGCCGCTGCGACCACGCCGCCAGCGAAGAGCCCATCGCCGAAGAGCGCGCGGCTCGACGTCACCGCCTCGGCATCGCTGCCCGCGGGATAGAAGCGCTCAGCCTCTGCGGCACGGTCGCCGAAGCGTTTCTGCAGATGCGTTTTGAACGACGTGGCCGACGATGCTGCCGGAAAGGTCGAGCCTTCGTCACGCGTCCAGCCGGTCAGGAACGGCACGCGCTGCTGCTCACCCGCCGCAAAGCTTTCGGCCAGCGGCTTCTGCAGGAACTTGCCGTCGACGATCGGCATGAAGCGGTGCGGTTGCGCGAGGTAGCGCTGCATCAAATCGTCTGCGCTGAGCGCGCGCAACGACGCGAGCGAATCCGCGCCGGTACCGCCCGCGAAGTCGACGCCCTGTGCCTCGCCGGTCGCAAGGCTCGGCGTCGGGTTGAGGCCGAAGCTCTGCGCGATCGCGTGCTTGAAGAGGCCGCGCGCTTCGGGCGCCGCCATCAACGCGATCACGCCATGCGCACCAGCCGACTGGCCGAACACGGTGACGCGCGCCGGGTCGCCGCCGAACGCTGCGATGTTGCGCTGGACCCAACGCAACGCGGCGGCCATGTCGAGCAGCCCGTAGTTGCCCGATGCGCCTTCCGCCTCCGCACTGAGGGCCGGATGCGCCATGAAACCGAAGGGCCCGAGCCGGTAGTTGAAGGTGACCAGCACCACGCCCTGCTTTGCCAGGTCACCGCGCACGAACACGGGGTTGGAAGCCGCGCCTTGCTGGAAGGCACCGCCATGGATCCACACCATGACAGGCAGCGCTTCACCGCCACGATCCGCCGGTTCGTTCGACGTCCACACGTTGAGGTAGAGACAGTCTTCGCTCATCGGCTGCACGCCGGAATACTCGGCGTAGACCGAATCCGGCGCGCGCCCCGGCTGCGTGCATTGCGGCGAGAACTTGTCGGCACGGCGCACGCCGTCCCAAGCGGTGAGCGGTGCCGGCGCACGCCAGCGCAAGTCGCCGACAGGTGCCGCAGCGAATGGAATGCCGCGCCATGCACACAGGCCGGTCGCCTCGTCGCGAACGCCTTCGATGAGGCCGCTGTCGATGCGTACCGGCGCGAGCGCGGCGACCTTCGACGCCACTTCCGACATCACGCACGAACCTTGTTCATCTTCTTGCCGAGTTCATGCATCGGCACCTTGTACGTCTCCGGCGCGGTAAAGATCGAGATCGCCGCAATCACGGAAGCCGCACTCACGAGCCCCGCCACCGGCATCCAGCCATTGATGCCTTCGCCCATGATGGCCGCGCTGATGGTCGGCGCAAAACCTCCGAGCGCAAATCCGATCTGCGTGCCGATGGCCATGCCCGACAAGCGAACGCGCGTGTCGAACATTTCGCCGTAGAGCGAAGGCCACACCGCGTTGGCGGCGCTGTAGACGATGCCAGAGGTGAGCAGGCCGAACAGGAAGATCAGATTCAGGTCGCCGCGGCTGATGGCCCACAACGTCGGCCAGATCAGCACCGCACAACCCAGCGCGCCGAAGATGAAGATCGGTCGGCGGCCGACCTTGTCGGACAGCATCGCCCACAGCGGAATCGCGGCCAGCGCAACGACGTTGGCGCAGACCAGCAACGTCAGCATGGTGGTGCGCGGGATGTGCACAGTGTTGACCGCATACGAGAGCACGAAAATGCCGAAGATGGTGCTGGTCACCGACACCAGCGCTCCAAAGACGACACGCAGCACGGCCGGCGTGTGGTCGCGAAAGAGCACGGCGGCGGGCATTTCGACGGTGGCGTTCGCGTCGGCTTCTTCCTTGAAAGCCGGCGTTTCCGGCAGCGTGCGGCGCACCCAGAAACCGACCGCCACCACGATCGCGCTCAGAAAGAACGGGATGCGCCAGCCCCACGAAAGCAACTGCTCTTCAGGCAACGACGCGATCGGCAAGAAGACGAGGGTCGCGAGGATGAAGCCCATCTGCGTTCCGCTCAATGTGAAGCTCGTGAAGAAGGCGCGCCGATGGGCCGGCGCGTGCTCCAGCGTCATCGAGTTGGCACCGGCCTGCTCGCCTGCGGCCGACAGTCCCTGCAGCAGACGCAGCACCACCAGCATGATTGGTGCTGCGATGCCGACCTGGTTGTAGGTGGGCAGCAGCCCGATCAAAAATGTCGAGATCCCCATCAGCAGCAGCGTGAATGTGAGCACCTTCTTACGACCGAACTTGTCGCCGATGTGGCCCATGAAAAACGCACCGATCGGCCGCGTGACATAGCCGACGCCGAAGGTCGCAAAGGCCGCGACGGTCGCCAGCTTGGGATCGATCGTCGGAAAAAAGATCTTGCCGAACACCAGCGCTGCTGGCGGTGCCGTAAATGAAGAAGTCGTAGTACTCGACCGCACTGCCGATCCAGCTTGCAAAGGCGGCTTTTCTGGGCGTCTTGACGCCCTCCGGTTCTCCCGTGTTGTCGAACGTTCGCACGTTATTCATCGTGATGGCCATGGTTTTGTCTCTATGGTTGGAAAAAGTGGTTCGGCGTGATTTACCGATATAGCCGCGGGTTCTCGATCTCGTCGGCCATGGCCGCGGGATAGATCAGCTCACGCAAGAAGTCGGCGTCGTCGCGCAGCGCTTCGGCGGCCTTCGCGTAGCCGAAGTAGGCGAGGTAGTGCGGCATCTGTTGCACCAGCATCTCGAAGCCGGCTTGCGCATGCAGGCCACGCGCCCGCCCAGCGCGCACCAAGGGCGTCGGCTGGCCGCGCAGCAGGATGTCGAACACCGCTGCGTGGTTGTCCATGCGCGCTACATCCAACGGCAACGCATCGCCTTCGTTCAGCCCGAGCGGTGTCGCGTTGATGACCAGGTCATAGCCGGCCGGGTCGTTGCTGTCGACCGCAACCACCGTCGCATCGAAGAACGAATCGAGCTTCACCGCGACGCCGGCCGCCTTGCCCGCCACGACGTCGTGCAGCGCGATGTGCTCGGCGCCGTTGACGGTGCCGCCTTCGGCCAAAGCGACGCCGATGGCCGCCGCGCTCACTCCGGCACCCAGGATGAGCACACGCTTGCCGCGAAAAGGAATCCTGTAGTGGTCGAGTGCGCCGATCAGGCCTTCACCATCGAACAGATCGCCTTCGAGTTGGTCGTGTTCGGCGCGGCGGACCACGTTGACCGAGCCGGCGACACGGCCGAACAATCCGCAGCCATCGAGCAGGTCGACCACCAGCGGCTTGTGCGGCGGCGCGATCAACATGCCGCGCACATTGCGGGCTAGAAATGCGGACTTGAAGAACACCGCGAAATCGCGCCGCGGTACTTGCATCGGCAGCAGCACGGCGTCGATGTCGAAGCGCTCGAACACCGCGTTGAACATCCGCGGCAGGCGCACGTTGCGTACCGGATCGCCCGGTAGCAGGTACGCCTGGGTGCTGCCATGAATGGTGGAGGTCATGAATGTCTCTGCGCTTTGTTCGATCGCCCGTCTGGTGGGGCGTGCGGGGACTCTATCGACAGCGCTTCAGGCAGTACATTCGGATCTCACCCAAACGATCGATGAGCGAACGACCGAGTGCGTTAATCGCGCACATTCAGGGTTTCTCCTATGCAGATCGGCAACACAGAGGACGCACCAGATGCCCAAAGAAGGCTCCCCGACGCCCGCCGGGCTCGAAAAGCGCGACTGGATCGCTGGCCTGGAGCGCGGCGTAAGCATCATCGAAGCCTTCGACGACGCCAACCCCCGGCTCACCGCCAGCCAGGCCGGGCAGCGCACCGGCATGACGCGCACGGCAGCACGGCGCTACCTGCTGACCTTGCAACACATGGGCTACGTCGCCAGCGACGACAAGCTCTTCTGGCTGACGCCGCGCGTGCTGCGGCTCGGTCAGTCGTACCTCGAATCGGCACGGCTGCCGCGCATCGTCCAACCTTTCTTGCAGCGCGTCGCAGCGGGCACGCACGAGATCGCCTACCTGAGCGTGATGGACGGCGACGAGGTGGTCTACATCGCGCGCAACGGCCCCAACCGCAGCATGAGCACCGGCTACGTGCTCGGGGCGCGCGTGCCGGCGCAGGTGACCGCGGCGGGCATGCTGATGCTGGCGCTGCGCAGCGACGCCGACATGGCGACCTGGCTGGCGAAGCACGAGCTCAAGGTCTTCACTTCGCACACCATCGCGAGCAAGGAGCGCATGAAGCTCGAGCTGGCCCGCATCCGTGCACAAGGCTGGGCGATATCGGAACAGCAGCTCGACCTCAACTCACGCGGCATCGCGGTGCCTTTGCGCGACCGGCACGGTGAACTGGTCGGCGCCCTCAACATCACGATGCCGATGGGCCATGAGGGCTCAGAAGAAGCGGTGGCGCGCGTGCTGCCCGTGCTGCGCGAAACGGCGCAGGCGATGCGCAGTCTGATTTGAAGTATTGGCGCCGGGGAAGCCCGATTTCTATACTGGCGACCCACTCAAAGGAGATTGAATGTTCGTGGTTTGCGGCGAAGCCCTGATGGATGTGTATGCGGGCGAATCGACGCCGACCGGGTTGAGCTTCGATGCCCGCATCGGCGGCTCGCCCTTCAACGTGGCGGTCGGGCTGGCGCGCCTGGGCAGGCCTGTCGCATTGCTCACCGGCTTGTCGACCGACAGTGCCGGCGAGCGCCTGCTCACAGCGCTGCAAGACGAGCAGGTCGACACCTCGTTGCTGCTCAGAAGCGACGCGCCGAGCACGCTGAGCGTTATCAGCCTCGATGCCCACGGCGTACCGCGCTATGCGTTTCATGGCACCGGCGCTGCAGATCGGCAAATCACTTTAGACACCCTGCCCGCCTTGCCGCCCACCACGCGCGTGCTGCAGTTCGGCTCTTACGCATTGGTAGTCGAGCCGGTCGGCTCTGCGTTGCTGGCATTGGCCGCACGCGCTCACGCGCACCGGCTCATCGCCTACGACCCGAATGTGCGCCTCAACGTCGAGCCCGATCTGTCGCGCTGGCGTGCAGTGGTCGAGCAAATGGTAGCGCTGTCGCACTTCGTGAAGGTGAGCGACGAAGACCTGGCGCTGCTCTACCCCGGCGAAGAGCCGGGGCAAGTGGCTGTGCGCTGGCTGGGCGTCGGTGTTTCACTGGTGACAGTCACGCGGGGCGCACACGGCGCGAGTTCATGGACGCGAAATGCGAAGGTCGATGTACCTTCGTTGCCGGTGAAAGTGGTGGACACCGTCGGTGCCGGCGATACCTTTCAAGCTGCGCTGCTGAGCTGGCTTGATGAGCAGGACAAGCTGAGTGCGTCGGCGATGGCATCGCTCGACACGCAGGCCCTCGAAGCGATGCTGAAGTTCGCCTCGAAGGCGTCGTCGATCACCTGCTCGCGCCGCGGTGGGGACATGCCGCGCCGCGGCGAACTGGACTGATCGCGAAGCGTCTTTCAGCGAACGCGGGTCTGAACCGTCAGGTCGCCGTCGCCGTAGGTCTGTGCGCCGGCTGACGTGATCGACCGTGCACCTGCACGCACTGCCGTGCGATCGGCCATGCCGGTACGCGCGATGGTGCCGGTACCGCCATTGGTGATGGGCACCGCGCTGTACGCCTGGGCCTGCACGTCGGCGCGCGACATCGTCGACACGAATGGCTGCGGCGGCAGCGGGTTCTGTTCACCCTGAAAGGCCTGCGCGCCGATGGCCGCAAAACCGGTGATTGCTGCAACTGCGATGAGCTTGATGTTCATGATGAAACTCCGTGAAAGAAGGATTGAAGTCGATCCGAATAGACCGCCTTTAACCAGTACGGATGAATCACCGCCGCAGATTCATTTCTAGAGAAAAGAAGATTGCGGGCCTTCGGACTCGTCGGAGGTGCCGGCTTCGCTGCTCGCATTGCCGAAGGGCCGTGAACGACGTCCCGAGTTACTGATGTCGCCGTTCTGCGCGCGATTTCGCAGTGCATGTTCCATCACCACCAACGCCAGCATCGCCTCGGCAATGGGCGTGGCACGAATGCCGACGCACGGGTCGTGGCGGCCCTTGGTCACCACCTCGACCGGCTGGTTGTTGATGTCGACCGACTGCCGCGGGCTGACGATCGAACTCGTCGGCTTGATCGCGATACTCACTTCGAGGTCTTGCCCCGACGTGATGCCGCCCAGGGTGCCGCCCGAGTTGTTGGTGGCAAAGCCCTGCGGCGTGATCGAGTCGCCGTGCATGGTGCCGCGCTGCGTCACGCTGGCAAAGCCGGCACCGATCTCCACGCCCTTGACCGCGTTGATGCCCATCATGGCGTAGGCGATGTCGGAATCCATCTTGTCGAACAGTGGCTCGCCCAAGCCGACCGGCACCCTGCTCGCCGTCACCCGTATGCGCGCGCCGCAGGAGTCACCTGCCTTGCGCAGCGCATCCATGTATGCCTCGAGATCGCTCACATCGGCCTTCGGCGCGAAGAACGGGTTGTTCGGCACGTGCTCCCAGCCCTCGAACGGAATGACGATGCCGCCAATTTGCGCCATGCAGCCGCGGAACTGCGTTCCGTACTTTTCGAACAACCACTTCTTGGCGACCGCGCCGGCCGCGACCATCGGCGCCGTGAGCCGGGCAGAAGAGCGGCCACCACCGCGCGGATCGCGAATGCCGTACTTCTTCCAATAGGTGAAGTCGGCATGGCCCGGCCTGAACTGCTGCGCGATCTGGCCGTAGTCCTTGCTGCGCTGGTCGGTGTTCTGGATCAGCAGCGCGATCGGCGTGCCAGTGGTCTTGCCTTCGTACACGCCGCTCAAGATCTGCACAGCGTCGGGCTCGTTGCGCTGCGTGACGTGGCGGCTGGTGCCGGGGCGGCGGCGATCGAGGTCGCCCTGTATGTCGGTCTCGGTCAGCGCCATGCCAGGTGGGCAGCCGTCGATGACGCACCCGATCGCGGGGCCGTGAGATTCACCGAAGTTGGTGACTGCGAAAAGGGTGCCGAAGGTATTGCCGCTCATGGGCCGGGATTATCGACGGAGCGGGAATGCTTTATGCATGCTGCGCCGCAGCAACCCCACCCCTGCCACCTACGCAAAGGAGCGCTTCATGCTGGACCGTACCGCCACCAAGTTTTCGCACGTCAAACCCGGCGACACCGATTTCAAGCCCGGCGGCCTGCGCGACTTCTTCCTGTACCGCGACCTGGGCGTGGCCGAAGCGACCAACGGCGCCGTCATCGCGCACCTCGTGAAGGCGAACATGCCCCCGGAAGAGGGCACGGGATGGCACCGACATGAGGCGGATTTCCAGATCGTCATCATGACCAAGGGCTGGGCCAAGTTCATGTACGAAGACAAGGAAACGCTGGTCGAGGCCGGCGACGTGGTGCACCAGCGCCCCGGCATCGGGCATTTCTTGTTCGACTACTCGCCGGACATGGAATACCTGGAAATCGTGTCGCCGGCGGACTTCAAGAGCGTGGATGTCGAGCCGGCGGCTGAGGTGCCGGCGCCTATGCCTTGGAAATAAGCGCGATCTTTATCGAGCCACCGTCGGACGCCTGGGAGATGTATCGCGTGTTGGCCGAAGAGCGCCGACGACGCGAGATCGAACCTATGTTGTCAATGCCCCGCAATGCGCTGCTCGAAACCCCGACCGGCGATGCCGAGCGTCACGCGCAAGAGCTTTTGTGCGAGATGCACGACCTCAACGACCAAGGAGCGTTTGATCGGCGAGGCAAGGACAACAAGAAGGAGGGTTGAGAAGCGCTGGTGCGAGGCTCAGGCCGGCGCGGTGGAGCCTGTCCTGAATTTTGTGTTCGAGGCATAGCATGACCCCAAGGAGCATGTATGCCGACGAGCAAGACGAAGACGAAGAACGCGGCGATCGCC